>DVMR01000015.1 GCA_018714845.1 Candidatus Ventrousia excrementavium | reverse complement strand
TGCCTTTTCTTACATATTTTTATGCGTTCACTTTATCAAGTTAATATTCTCTTAAAATTTTTTGGCACTGAAAAAGCTAAAGCCATTGATATCGATAATTTTTTCGCAATTAGTAGCCCATTTTCAAATTGACAAGATGCTGAAGCGCCTGCCCCTTGGAATACCGCTCCAAATTGTCCAAAAAGATGTCGACAATGATGTCGCATGTCAGCGGAAGCGATGTATTGCCCGAAATATGCGGAGTGATGAGCGCATGCGGCGCTGTCCACAGCGGATGCTCGGGCGGAAGGGGCTCGGGCTCGGTGACGTCGATGGCCGCGCCGCCCAGGTGCCCTGAGCGCAAAAGCTCGTCCAGGGCCAAAAGGTCGACAGCGTTGCCGCGGCCAACATTCATCAAAATGGCGCCCGGCTTCATTTTAAGCATCCGCTCATGGTCAAACAGCCGCCGTGTTTCGCCTGTGCCCGGCAGGCACAGGGCAACGACGTCAGCGCCCGTAATGGCTTCATCCAGGCGGTCGACCGTGTAGATCTCGTCGACAAAGTCGGGTTTGGGCCCCTCGGTACGGCGCACACCGCGGACAAAAGCGCCCATGGGCAGCACCCGTTTGGCAAAGTTTGAGCCGATATCGCCGACGCCGACTACAGTGATGACGCTGTTCATGACCGACTTAATCTGCCCAACGCAATACCATTCGCGCTTTTTCTGCATTTCATGATACTCAGGCATACGGCGCATCAGCATGAGCAGGGTGACGACCATATGCTCTGAAATGGTGATGCCATAGGCGCCCGAAGCGTTGGTAATGGCAATGTTTTCGGCATACTGCGCCTGGTCTGCATAGCAGTCGACGCCCGCAAACGAGCACTGCAGCCACTTAAGCGACTTTGCCTGGCGCAGCAGCTCCGGCGGCAGCATCCCGAAAAAGATCTCGCAATCCTGTACATCTTCGGCCGTGACCTTTCCGTTTTCGACCCAGTGCACTTCAAAACCGAGCTTTTGCGCAGATGCGTCAATACGAACACGGCGCTCCGGCGTGTCAAAGGCCACTGCCGCGGTGATTTTCCTGTTCATTTTTAGTACCTCCCTGCTTTTTGCCTTTTACTTCAATCAAAACATGGTTGAGCTCGCCGCCTGTAATGACCAGCACGCCAGTGGCGTACAGCCACAGCATCAGAATAATAATAGCTCCCAGCGAGCCGTACAAAATGGAATACCTGCCAAAATTGCTGACATAATACGAAAATCCCATAGAAAACGCCGTCCATACCACACAGCTGAACAGCGCGCCCGGCATGGCTTCTGTCAGCCGGTACTGGCGCTGCGAAGCAACGTGATAAAGACCGGTTAGCAAAAAGAAAATAAAGGCCGGTCCGATGAGAAATTTTATCAGATCCCACAGCGCGATGAGCGCGCCGGGCAGATGAATAAAACGCGACACCGTGGCCAGCAGCGTCTGGCTGATCATCAGGAGAATGAGCAGCAGAAAAACCGAAACCATCAGCGCGACAGTCAGAATGACGGGCAGCACCCGCGACAGCCAGCCACGGCGCTGCACCCGATAGGCCTGCGAAATAGCACGCAAAAGCGAGCTGACTGAACGCGAGATGGACCACACGCCCAGCACCACGCCGGCATAAACCAGCGTCTGCGATCGCAGCGATGCCGTATAGCCGACATAATCAACTATGATATTCATCACCTCAGACGGCAGCAGTACCTCAAGCTCTTCCAGCAGCGCATTGATATCAAACTGGAAAACGCCGATGAGCGCATTGACAAAAATCAGCAGCGGAAACAGCGAAAAGAGCAGATAATAGGCGAGCTCTGCTGCCGAGCGGGTGACGTTGTCCTGAAAAATGCGGGTAATCAGCTCGCGGATGATGAGAAACAGGCGGCTTCGCCCCATAACTTACCAGCGGTCGTGGTGCACACGGGTCTCGTCGAACCGCTCGGGCACCTGCCGCGTCTCTGCAGGATAGCCGACAGCAATACCGCAGAAAGGCTCGATATGCTCGGGCAGACCCAGCAGCTTTTTCACCGGCTCCATCCGTTCCCTGACCGGCGAAATGCCCATCCAGCAGGTTCCCAGCCCCAGCTCGCAGGCCGCCAGCAGCAGATTTTGCGTGGCGGCTCCGCAGTCCTCGAGGTAATACCCTGGCGCGGCCTCACGGCTCTTGTCGCCGCACACGACGATAAGCACCGGCGCCTGCTCGAGCATCTTGGAATACGGGTGCACCTGCATGAACTGCTCGATGACGCCTCTGTCGTGTACAACGACAAAGTGCCACGGCCGGGCATCCTTTGCCGACGGGGCATACATGGCGGCCCGCAGCAAAGTGTGCAGCTTGTCCTCTTCGACCGGCCTGTCCGTATATTTGCGGATACTCCGCCTCTCAAAAATCGTGTCCAGCATCGTTCCACTCACCTTTCCTGTGTGCAGTGCCGGCCGCAGGCCAGCCCTGTCATATTCAAGTATATACTTTTTATTTTACCACATACATCCAGAAAAGTCGAGTGAGCACTGCCGCACTGAAAAACAAAAGGACTGCCCGGTCATGGGCAGTCCCCGCTCTGCTCGGCAGGCGCGTCACTGCGCCTCCTGCTGTGCATCAAAGCTGATTTTAAAGGTGTTTCCTTCGAACTCGTCCTCGTAAATTTCCAGATATTCCAGTGTAAAGTTGGTCTGGCTGCTGGGCACGACAAAGACGAGGTCGCCGGTACGGCTCTCACCCTTGAAAATCTCGTATTCCTCAGGCAACTGTGTCGAAGCAAAGTTATCTTCGCAATAAATGCTGTCCTCACCCAAATCCGGCCAGCTCAGCACAAAATCAGTGTCAAACATCGGTATCGAGCTGTCGTCTGTAAAGGTATTCTGTACGGTGATGTTAACGACGAGAAAGCGGTTATTGGGGTCGCTTGGTTCATACTCCTCGAGCTGTGTAACAAGTGACGCCGAATTGACCTGAAAATCGAAAAATGCAGTGGACAGGCTTTGCTCAAAACCTTCAGCCTCGTACAGCTCGCCCGAGCTCCTGGTCTCAGTATTGCACGCCGCCAGCGCAAACAGCATACAGCCGGTCAAAAGAAGTGCTCCCAATTGTTTCATTTCATATCCTCCTTTTTGAGCGCCAGGACAGTTTTCCTGCCCGCGCACCGGACCCCGTATCCTGCGCAACACGCTCCACTCGTAAATTGTACCATCCAGCCCGTCAAAAAGCAACCGGCTCAGCACACCAGAACCCCCAAAAAATGGATATTTATTGTTAATGCTCAAGTCATGTTTTGTGCTGCCGTATAAAAAGCGCATCCCGCTGCGGGATGCGCTTTAAAAAAATATCGTGCTGTCCTTATGATCCCGGTTACTCTGCAAAGCCCCGGAACAGGAAGGTTGCAATCTGCGCGCGTGTACAGGCTTCATCAGGGCCGAAGGTATTCTCGCCGGTGCCGTTGGTGATGCCCTGTGCTACTGCCCAGTCCACGGCCGGGCTGCTCACATCGGAAAACCCGGCACTGTCCGCGAGAGGATTTCCCGCCTGCTTCCACATAAACTCAGCGGCCATGAGGCGCGTGCAGGCCTCATCCGGTGCACAGGAAGTCCCGCTGACCATCCCCTGCTCAGCCGCCCAAGTCACTGCCTTTTCATAATAGCTGCCCGCGGCCACATCGTCAAAGGTGATAATCTGTGCACGGGTACAGGTCTGGTCCGGCGAGAAAGTCGTATCGCTGGTGCCATTGGTAATGCCCTGTGCCACTGCCCATTGTACCGGCTCTGCATAATAGGCATCCTTTGCCACATCCGAAAAGCCGGTGCTCTCAGCCGGCTGGGTCGGGTCAGTCGTCTCCTGCGGCGGCTGCACCGCAGAGTCTCCGGCAGTGATTTTGGCATAAGCAGCCAAATTCCCTGCTGCATCATAATAATTTGTGATGCCCATCGAGCTCTTGGGGGTCAGGGGCTGACCGTCCTTACCCACCACCGACGCAGTCTCCAGCTTGGTCGTCCAGTTCATCCCCGTCGCCTCGTAGCTGGGATGTTCGATAGCGGAAGACGCGGTGTCCAAAACGATGGTTCCGCCCGTCACATTACAGCTGCCGGTCGTCTGAATCTCCAGCTCAGCCGAGGAAGTCAAAAGTCCGCCAGACATGTTGAGGGGGCCGAGCAGCTGGATGCGCTCGTTGGTCGTAATCGTGCCGCTTTCGATAGTAACGCCGTCACTCACAATCATCGAGCCGCCGTTGTTCGACTGAATATTCAGCGTACCGCTGCCCGTAAAGATAACGCCCTTGGTATCCTCGGTCTGGAAAATGGCAGTCAGAGTGTTGACGCTGCCGTCTGCCAGACAAATGGTCAGGGGCTCTGTTGTGTTGTAAATGTTCAGTCCCTTTCCCTCAAAGCCGTCGAGTGTCAGGACATTGGTTGCAGGATCAAAGCTCCAGCCTTCGCCAGAACCCGCCACGTCCAGATAGGCGATAAACTGCCCGGAATTGGTTGCACAATACGGACCAGGAATTGTCCCGCCGGCCATGGCCGGAACGGTCAGTCCCATGCAAAGAATGAGCGCCAGAAGCAAAGACATCATGCGATTTTTCATCTTTATCCTCCTAAATGAAAAAATTCTGATGGGAAGCACTGTGTTTACCATCAGGCGCCGGAAAATACCCGGAAGCATTGCTCCCAGGCAAAGAGCTCTTGCCCTTTAGCTTACACACCCTGGAGTGCTTTTCAAGCTCTTTGTGAACATTTTATGAATTTTTATATACTATATTACATGCCCACACTGTACCGGGCAGATTCTCATTATTTTTAACGCTGCTGCATGGAAAATTAGCAGAGCAAGGCATACATATAGCAACAAAAAAATCCGAACCGCTTCTTTTTGGGAAACGGCTCGGATTTTTCACTGTGGTGCGGTCACCGGGACTTGAACCCGGACGGTTGCCCATACGCCCCTCAAACGTACGCGTCTGCCTGTTCCGCCATGACCGCATGGCGCCGCCGGAATCGACGGCTATATTATATTAGCACATCGGGCGGCGCTTTGCAAGAGGGAATCTCAAAAAAATTGTCAGCTACAAACCAAACAGCTCGCGCGCACGGTGCATCCGCTCGACGACAGGAACATGAAAGGGGCAGTTGCGCTCGCAGCTGCGGCATTCGATGCAGTCCCCCGCGTGCGCCGAAAGTGCTTTGTAATGCTCGGCTGCCGTCGCAGGAACGCCGTGTTCGTGCAGCAGTGCCATGTCAAGCAGCCGGCCCACGGCGGCAATGTCGATCTGTGACGGGCACGGCAGGCAGTGATTACAGTACATGCACCGGCCTTCCATGGAAAAGAGCGGAGCAGTCCCCAAAACCGCTGAATAGTCGCGCTCTGCGGCACTGCTCTCTTCATATGCGACGGCGGCGTCGACTTCATCCGGCGTACGACAGCCGACGAGCACGCTGGCGACCGCCGGGCGGGTCAGGGCATAGTGGATGCACTGCACCGGCGTCAGCGCTCTGCCGAACGGCGAGGTGCGGTCCGACAGCAGCGCGCCGGCTGCCAGCGACTTCATGACCGTGATGCCGACATTATTTTTCGCGCAGGTCTGGTAAAGCAAAGCACGCGCCGGGTCGATGCCGGCCAATGCAGGGCTCCGGTAGCTCTCGGCGTCAAACAGACTGTCCAGCGCAGCGTCGCCCGGCATGACGTCGTATGCGGGATTGATGCTGAACAGCAGCACGTCCAAAAGCCCGGTTTCGACCGCCTTGCGGGCAATGATAGGATTGTGCGAGCTCATGCCCAGCGCCCCGATGGTCCCTTTTTCACGCAGCGAAAGGGCGTATTTCAGCACATCCCCATGGAAGACGCGCTCAAAATCAGCCTCGTCATCGATGTAATGCAGCATGCCGATGTCCACTGTTTCAACGCCCAGACGGGTGCAGAAATCTTCAAAAAAGCGCTGGCACTGCGCGAGGTCGCGGGTACGGCGGTACTGGCCGTCCAGCCATGCAGCCCCGATATGCCCCTGCAAAATCACCTGTTCGCGCCGTCCGGCGATGGCACGGCCAATATCAGTGCGCACCTGCGGCTCTGACATAAAAACGTCGATGATGTTGATGCCCCGCTCGATGGCGCGGTCTACCACGGCAAAGACCTGTTCTGCGGGCAGTCCCTGCAGGTGCTCGGCGCCCAGTCCAACCTCGCTGACATGCAATCCGCTCTTTCCCAGTGTGCGGTAATTCATTCGTCCTCTCCTCCTTTTGAGACCATTTTATCATACCAGGGACGGAAAAGCACGATTTTAAATGCATGGCCTTTCAGAGCCGCACTTCCACAGAATATCTGCGTCTACTCTGTGAACCAAAGTTTTTTGAAAAAACTGTTGACAAACCCCGATGATGTGTGTATAATAACTCTTGCACTCGCGGATGTGGCGGAATTGGCAGACGCGCATGGTTCAGGTCCATGTGAGGGCAACTTCATGGGGGTTCAAGTCCCTTCATCCGCACCATAAACAACCACGCCTTTTGGTGTGGTTGTTTTTGTTTATCGCAAAAGCCCGACAGACACCCATGGCTTTTTCTCAATGCCATAACATAAGAAAACAGTAAAGTGCAAGCCGCGGGCAGAAAGGATGGACAGACATGGCAGTATCATGAATCATATGGGATGGCATCATTTTTTTCACCTTTCTTTTTATTTGCGGGTCTTTGGCAGAGCTGCGCTTTTCCCGCGCTGCTCAGTTGTGGGCAGCCGGCGGCACGCTGGCTGGTATTCTACTGCTTCAGTGGGTACTTTTACAGTCCGGACAGGACGTTACCCTTGTGCTCACGCTGCTGCCTGTGACCGCATACTTCCCGGCAATCATATGTCTGCATATCCTCTCAAGCTCACGTTTTTTCCCGACAGCCGCAGTGTGGACACTGGGCCTGACAGCATGCTTTACAACTGACATTCTGCGCAAGCTTCTGCTGCTGTTGTGCACACGCTTCAGCATTTCCGGCGCCGCGCTCGATGCAATCATCACCGTCTGTATGCTGCTGACTACGGCAGCCATAGCTGTTCTTGTCTTTCGTGTGCTGCGCGCTCCGTTTCGTTCCTGTGTGCTGCATACACAGCCGCAGTGGCTGCCCCTGTGTTTTCCGGCGTTGATGGTGCTGCTGCTGTTTTCGTACTTTTCCAGCAGTACGACCAACCCCACACTGCTTGTCCTGCTGCTTTTGACCGTTCTGTCGGTTTTTTGGGTTCTGACCCGTGCCCTGACCTCGGCAGCCGAAGCCGCACGGCTTCGGGACACAGAGCGGGCCGCCAGGCTGCAGCTTGAACTGCAGCGGCAACAGTGCGACGAACTTGCACAACGCATCCGGCTGGGCCGCATCTACCGCCATGATATGCGCCACCATCTGCGGATTCTCGATAGCCTGGCCCAACAGGATAATGCTGCCGACATTCTTGCGTATATCGGCCAGTTGAACGGCCGTTTATCTGACATATCGGAACGCTCTTACTGCGCAAACCCATCTGTCAATGCGGTGCTCGCTTCTTTTCTGGGGCAGGCTGAAAAGGCCGGCTGTGCGGTCACATCATCTATTTGCCTGCCGCGCCAGTTCCCCTTTGACGAGCTGGATATCTGCGTGCTTCTGGCCAATCCCCTTGAAAATGCGCTCCGTGCCTGCCAGCCGAAAAGCGTTATCTGCGGGTACAGATTGAGCTGACTCACGGACAAAAGCTGACGCTGGCAGTGGACAATCCCTGTTTCGAGCGCCCGGCTTTTGACCAGCATGGCCTGCCCGTTTCGGACAGCGAGGGCCACGGACTTGGTCTGCGCAGTGCGCAGGCTGTTGCAGAAAAATATCACGGCTTGGTGCGTTGTCAGTGGCATGATGGAGAATTTCAGTTCCGTGCAGCGCTGTTTGACTGGAACCCCGCGACTTCTGAAAGTCCCGCAGTGCAGTCCCGCCGCTCCTTTTCCCTGCGGCGTGCCGCTGTCAGTGTTGCCGCTGCCGCTCTGATGCTGCTGTTTATTCTGAATGCCATGCCCCAGCTGTCTGACGCGCTGCTGCAGGTTCCGGTTCTGGGTTCCGCTGTCCGTCTGGCTGACGCGCGATCTTACGGATGGGGCGACACGGCCTTTACCGACTCTACCGCGGACACGGACGACACAGAAGCACTGGCCGCACAGCAGGCCGACTTTATCGCGCAAATGGAAGATGCGTTCTGGTGGTATGCTGCCCGCAAATATCACGGCTATGTGGGGATGGACATATCGCATCAGGTTCTGAGGGACGACGAACAATATCTGGTGGTTCGGTTTGACGGCGTCCTCAACGCCGGCGGCTCCGGCCAGTACAGCCGCTGCTTTACGCTGGACCGTTCAAGCGGCCGCATTTTGGCTCTGGCCGACCTGTTTGAAGAG
Source organism: Candidatus Ventrousia excrementavium (assembly GCA_018714845.1). Lineage (GTDB taxonomy): Bacteria > Bacillota > Clostridia > Oscillospirales > Butyricicoccaceae > Ventrousia > Ventrousia excrementavium. The sequence continues at coordinate 19,613 of DVMR01000015.1, read as the reverse complement.
GGCGCCGACTATGTCAGCCGCATCAGTCAGGAAATTCTGGAGCAAATGACTCAACAGGTCGAAGCCGGACTTGCCGACTACTTCATTCCCGGCGGCATCTGGTCAGACGAAGAATGCTTTCAGCACATCGACCCTGATCAGAATTTCCGGCTCAATGAGGACGGCGACCTTGTGATTCTTTTCGATGAATACGAGGTGGCGCCGGGCAGCATGGGTCTGCCCGAGTTTACCATTCCCCGCCAGTCGCTCGAAGATATTCTGCTGCCGGATGTCCTGTAACCTGTCCCGGAATAGCCTCATAAAAACACAGCATCCATTGCTTTCTGTGCAGTGTTTGACCTTTCGCGCATAAAGACGTGCGATTCACGTCTGCGCCATTGCCGCATTTGCCACGGCATGATAGGATAAAAAAGCTGCCTGCGCGGCAGCGTCTAGATTACAGGAACAGGATGATGATAACGTGAACAAGCCCCATCCCTCACGCAGGCGTGCGTCTCTGGCTGCCCTGCTGTTCGCCCTTCTTTTGGCTTTGTCCGGCTGTTCGGAGCAGGATGGCACGACCACCAAGCCCGATGAGCCGTCCAAGTCCCAGGCATCGGACCCCGCCGACACCACGCCAACCGACGGCACCACATCTGACGGCGATACCGACCCGGCGGACGATACCGCCTCGTCTGCCCAGGACGAAATCGACCCCGAGACCATGGACCTCATCAAGTACAATATTTATGTTGAAATGAATAACTACATGGTCGATATGCTCGACACCATCGACAGCTATTACACAGTGGTCGAATTTGCCGATGAATTTGCTTTTGTTCCCGATTCCGGATACGATTACAAGTATGACATCTCCCCTTATGACAGCAGCATTGTCGACGATGCTCTGATGGTTGCTGAGATGGAGCCGGCCTATGAAACGCTCGATACCCTGACTCTGGAGATTGCCGAGCCCATGCGCACGCTGATGGATACCTTTTCGGATATCTATTCCTGCTCTGACTTTGCGGATAACCAGTATGCCAAAGCCAAAGAGTTTCACAGTGCTGTGCAGGCCAATGCGGTGTCTTTTGCCGACCTTGCCTACCAGTACATGGACGCCATCAGCGTGATGGGCCGCGAGCGCACCGAGGAAGAAGAGCAGTCCATGCTGGAAAACGGGCAGATTATCTGTTATAACGCCAGCCACGCCATCACGGTGGCGCGCGAAATTCTCGATGAGTGCTATGCCCAGGACGTGTACGACGACAACATCGAGACCCTTGACCTGACCCCCATCCGTCCGCTGTACGACGAGCTTGTCGCGACGGTCAATGCCTTTAACGAGGCCACGGCAGATAACAACCAGCTGATGCAGGAATCACTCAGCAGCTCGACCCCCATGTACGGTCTGCTTGACAGCCTGGTCCAGGCGGTCGACTGGATGATTCAGCAGGTTGAAAGCGGCACGCCCATCCAGGACCCGGGTCTTGAGTATCTGGGCGGCATCATTCATATCGAGGTCGTGCTGTCCGACTGCATTGACCAGTACAATTCGGTGTTTACCGAGTAAGACATCCTTTTTAAAAGCGCCAGCCGGCATTTCCCTGTGGAATGCCGGCTGTTTGATTTCAGACGATCTTGCGGATGTTATAAAGCGCGTTGACCAGTGCCCAGTTTTGTTCAAAAGGTCGCATCAGGTTCCAATATTCGCCGCCGCGCAGTGCAAAAGCGTCCATCAGGTCCAATTTAGCAAGTATGCTGCGCGCATCCTCAAACCAGACGACGTGCTCTGCGCCGTCCCTCCCTGTGTAATTGAAAAAGGGTGTCTGCGCCTGTTCGTCAAAGAAAATTTCCGCCCCGTGCCGCGCCGCCAGCTCGACTGCATACTGATTGCCAATGGAAATGGCGCGGCTTTTGCCCTGCTCATAGGGCAGCGTCCAGTCGTACCCGTAATTGGGCAGGCCCATCAGGATTTTTTCCGGCGGGATTTCGGTGACCGCATATTCGACGACCTGACGCACTTTATCAATGGGCGCGACAGCCATCGGCGGCCCGTAGGTGTATCCCCATTCATAAGTCATGAGCAGCACCTGGTCAGACGCAGCGCCGATGGCCGCATAGTCATGTGCTTCGTACAAAAGACCAGGTTGATCGGCTGACGTCTTGGGCGCAAGGTCTGTTGTGACAAACAGGCCATACGGGCTGAGCTTTGCGTGCAGCTGCTCGATAAAGGCCAGATATCCTGCGGCGTCATCGGCTTCGATAAACTCAAAATCCACGGTCAGGCCCATATATCCCTTGCGCAGCATGACAGACAAAATGGCGTCAGACACCTGTTTTTGCAGTTCGGTATTCTGAAAAAGCAGCGACGCCCGCTGGCTGCTGAAGCTGCCGTCCTCGGTGATGGATGAAATAAGCATGACAGGCGCTGTCTGATACTGATAAGCCAGATCAATCAGGGACTGGTCGTCAATACCAATCAGCCCGCCGTCCTCGTTGAAGCCGTAACCAAACAGCGTCAGCGTCGTCAGATAGGGCAGCGCCCGCTTCAAAATATCCAGGTTTACGTAAGGGTAAGCATACCCGCCCAGCGTCAGCGTGCGCCGCTTTTGGCCCTGAAACTGCACAACCAGGCCATCGCCGGGCCTGAGTCCGCCGCTCTGGGCCAGCCAGGGGTTGTTCTGCCACAGGCTCATGACCGTGGTTCCGTACTGCTGCGCAATGCTGTACAGAGTCTCTCCCGCACGGACGATATGCACAGTTTCAGGCTGCAGAATGACAAGCGCCTGCCCGACAACCAGCCTGGTCTCGTCTGCAATGGCATTGTCACTGATAATGCGCTGTGACGACACCCCGTACTGCCGCGCAATATCCCGCACCGTCTCCCCCGACTGTACCACATGAATGACCATAAAAACCCAGACCTCCCGTTTTTTCCATCCTATTCTTTGCGAGCGCTCAGGGTTCCACTGGTCAAAAATCTTATTTGTGCCCGTTGGACAGATGTGCTATAATGAAATTGGGAGTTTATCTGCAAAACCTCTTGACTGTAAACCCGCTTGACAGCTTATGCTGGAGCAAAGGAGGCATTTGCGATGACCATTAGAGAAGTCGAAACCCACAGCGGTCTGACACGGGCCAATATCCGTTTTTACGAATCTGAGGGGCTGCTCAATCCCCAGCGGCTGCCCAACGGTTACCGCGACTATTCCGACGAGGACCTGGCGGCGCTTAAAAAAAACCGGCTGCTGCGGCAGCTCAACGTCCCCATTGACGATATCCGCGCTTTGCAGTCCGGTGAGCAGGCGCTGAGTGATGCTTTGCAGCGCTGCCTGCATGAATTGGAACACGCACAAAACGAGCTGCAAAAGGCGTCTGCGGTCTGCCGCGCCATGATGAGCGACGGCGCCACCTATCAGACGCTCGACGCCGACCGTTATCTTGCAGGCGCTGTTGAGACACCCCGGCCCGCTTCCAGCCGCGGGCTGCGCTTTGACGTGCCGCACGCCTGCCCGCATCCGTGGCGGCGTTTTCTGGCGCGCTGGCTGGACCTTGTGCTGTACGGACTTTTATGGAGTACAGTCAATACGCTGGTTTTCCGCGTCAACCCCGCGCTGCGCAGCACGGCCGGCATGTTGCTTGACAGCTTTGTCACCATGCTCATCATGCTGTTTGCTGAGCCGCTTTTTCTGCATTTCCTGGGTTATACGCCGGGCAAATTCCTTTTTGGCCTGCGCGTCACTGACCACGGCCGAAGGCTGAGCTATTTTGACGCTTTATGCCGCACCGGCTCGGTTATCGCCTCGGGCGAGGGGCTTTTCATCCCCATTTACCAATGGGTGCGCAACTACAAATGCTATAAAAAATGCAAGGCCGGCGAGATTCTCCCGTGGGAAGAGGACTATGAGTACGAGCTGACCGACACCGCCTGGTGGCGCATTCCCGCCTTTGCCGCCGCGTGTGCCGTGTGGGTCGGCATCGCTTTCTGCATCGTGCTCGCCGGTGACCTGCCGCAAAACCGCGGCGCGCTGACAGCCGCCGGCTTTGCCGAAAACTACAACGATTACGCCGCCTATCTCGGCGCCCGCCCGGTCCTGTCCCTCAATGCGGACGGCACATGGAGCGAGCGTAATGACACCGGTGTCATCCATGTTGGCGCTCTGGACAGCGCACCAGCCGTTACCTTTACCGAAACAGACGGCGTGCTGAGCGGGGTTCAGCTGGAGTTCACGCACACCGGCCAGCCGTTTCTGACGGCTGTCAGCTACCAGGACGACCTTCTGCTGGCCGCGCTTTCCTTTGTCTGTGCACAGCCGGATGTCGGCTTTTTCGAGCAGGTCCCCAGACAGCTGGCCGAAAGGCTGACCGGCCTTTCTCCTTTTTCCAGCTGGTGCTTTGAAATGGCCGGTGTCGAGCTGTGCTGTACAGCCGAGGTGTCGGGTTACCTCGAGCCTGTCGAGTCTGTTCCGTCGGTTCTGGCTCCCGACCCTGATGAAGAGCAGACCGGCCAGTCGTTTCACCTGATTTTTACCATGACCAAAATAAATTAAAACTTTTCATCACGCTCATCCGTCAAATAGATGAACCGGTGGACGGATGGCAGCCTGAGGAGGCGTCAAATCTTGAACCGACCGGATATCACAGAGCTTCTCGGCCGCCGTTTGACCGAAAACGCCGACCGGCTGTACCGTCTGGCCTTTCGATATGTCAAAAATGAAGAGGACGCCATGGATATTGTGCAGGATGCCGCCTGCAAGGTGCTCCAGCACCGCGACAAAATCCGGCAGCCCGAGTATATCGACACCCTGCTCTATCGCGTCACAGTCAATGCCGCGCTGGACTTTCTGCGCCGTCACAAGCGCGAAACAGTCGGCCTTCCCTCTGTCGAGGGCGGACGCGAGGACGACCACGGTGACCTGTATGCACTCGATCTGCTCGACGTTCTCGACGAAAAGAGCCGTGCCATTGTCATACTCCGTTTTTTTGAAGACCGAACGCTCGCTGAGATTGCCGACATCATGCAAATGAATCTCAACACGGTCAAAACGCGTCTTTACACGGCGCTGCGCACGCTGCGGCGCGAGCTTGACAAAACCGGCCGGTAAGGAGGTTTTTCCTCATGGCAAATTTGAAAAACGCGATGCGCAAAATGCGCGCCCAGTACGAATCCCAAAACGCCCCGGACGAGCTGCACCAGCGGCTCCAGACGTTGATTTCAGAAAACGCCAGGCCACCCAAAAGGCGCGCTGCCATCATCTGGCTGCGCCGCATCGGCGGAAGCGCGGCAGCTGCCATGCTCGCCCTGTGCATCGCCGTCAACGCCAGTCCCGATGCCGCGGCCCTGCTCGCCGATATTCCGGTTTTGGGGCAAGTTGTCCGCATTTTCAGCTTTCGCGAGTACCAGGACAGCCAGAATGGTATTGAGCTCAAGCTGAGCTCGCCGCATATTTCAGGCCTTGGCGACTCCGAGGCCGAGGAACGCATCAACACTTTGTTTGATGAATACGCTGATAAGATTATCGCACAATACGAAGCTGACGTCGCTGCTGTGGCCGGCAAGGAAGAAGGCCATATCAGCATCAGTTCCTCTTATTCAGTCCCTGTCGACAGCGACCGCCAGCTGACCGTTGCCATTGACACCACCATTATCATGGCGAGCTCTCAGCAGTGTACGACCTATTACAATATCGACAAGCAAACGGGCGAGCTGGTGCCGCTGAGCGGACTTTTCAAAGGCGGCGCTGACTATGTTACCGTCATCAGTGATGAAATCAAGCGCCAAATGCGCGCGCAAATGGATGCGGACGACGATGTCTATTACTGGCTGGACAGCGATGTCGAGGATTGGAACTTCACATCCATTGCCCAAGACCAGCAGTACTATGTGAATGAAAATGGCGAGCTCGTCATTTCGTTTGACAAATACGATATAGCGCCCGGCTACATGGGTTCGGTGTCTTTCACCATTCCGAAGGACGTTTTGAGCGATATTGTTCTGACCGGCGGATTGCTTGACCAGTGAAAGCAATTAAAAAAAGCTGCGATAAAAATCGCAGCTTTTTCTTTTTAACGATAAGACATCAAGTGCAGCAAAAACCAGCCGAACGCCATGCCACACAGCACCATAACCACGCAGAAGACAGCGAACTTGACGATATTTTTCTTTTCCGTGGGGGAATACTGATGCCGCTTGCGCGGCCCCTGACCATAATACATGCAACTTCCTCCGTTTTTAATACTCCACGCCCTCTTCTTCGAGGTCGAACTGTGCACCATACTGTTCAAATAAGCGGATGAGCTCAGCCCTGCGCCGTTTGCGCCGGCGGCGAGGCAGCGTCAGGCCCCAGATACACCAGCCCATGACATAAAGCGCATCGGCCGCCCAGACCAGGTAATTGCCCGGCATGTGCGACAGCGCATCCAGACACGCGCCCAATGCAAATATCTCGTGCGTGGCCCGGCCGGCAACATCTGCCACCGCTGCCTGCGTGCCGTCGGCCATGACCACCTGTTCCTCCTGCACCTCAGCGACGCGCCCGGCCCGCCAGCTGTCCCCCTGCTTCCAGACGGCCATTGCGCCGGCGTGGAGCTCGTCCCCCAGCCGGACCACGACAGCGCTGCCCGTGCGCAGTCCTGTTCCTGCGGTATCCGGCGCGTAAACGCCGACTGCCAGTCCGGGCAGAAACAGCCGGTCCGGACACAGCGTCAGATATGTACAAAGCAAAAGGACAGCAGCAGCCAGACCGGCCAAAATGCCTTTCCAGCGCCCCTTTTTTTCAACACGCATCGCCTTTTCCCCCAACAGGATCGTTGTCTAACAGTTTATCATATCCTGCGTCGGGTGTAAAGCGAAGAATATTTTACAGCGTCACGGCCAGCATTCCGCCAAAATCGCTGTAGCGCACCAGAAAAGACGGGATGCCCAGTGCCCGCGGCCCCAGCGACTCAGCCGGATAGTAAAAGACCATGCCGTCGTCAGCCAGATAAAAGCCATGCAGGACACGGCATTTTTGCCTGGCGTCAGCAAAAAAGGCGGCCGGCTGCTCTGCCGTCCACTGCTCGATCTGGCTCGAAATGCTGCTGACTGCCAGCTGCCGCCATGCGCTCCCTCTTCTGAAAAAGCGGCCGGCCGGCACTGCGCGCCCGGATGACAGCTCCCAGGTGTGCGCCTGGCGCCGCAAAAAGCTGCCTGCACACCCCAGCTCTTCCCAGCTGTCACTGAAAATGGATAAAAACCCGCCTTCGTTATACATAACGCTGAATGACCTGCCTGCGCGCAGCGGCTCAAAAGGAGTATCATCCTTCCAGAGCGCACGCTGCTGCTCGGCCTGACGGCGCGGCGTGCCGTAACAACAGGCGCGGTAGTACGCCTCAGCCTGTCTGCGGTAAAAAGCACTCAGCCGGGTTCCGCAGGCGCAGCCTGTGACCGCCGGATATTCAATCTCGATGCGCAGAGCGCCGCGCGTCCCCGCGCTTCCGCTCAGCGTGCGGCTTTCGATTTGCACCGGCGCACGGCCTTTTTCCATCATATCGCCTCACCTCACCCCTATTTTATTCACATGTTCCCGGTTTGTGAACCAAATCCGCCTCACGCACTTTGCTGTTGTCTGCGCCCCGGCTTTTGTGCTATAATACAGCATGTAGGAGGTGTGCTTTCATGGTCCGACACGGCTATATTCGTGAGCAGAAGGACATTCGATATCTGATTTTGTTCTGCATGTCCTTTCTTCCCTTTGCTATCAGCGAGGCCGACCTGCTTGAAATTGTCTTTATTGACGACGGTTTCGGATATTTTGAGTTTTCCGAGGCTTTTCATGCCCTGCAGGAACAGGGGCTGATTGCCTGCGTCGACACGGGGGCAGAAAAGCAGTACATCCTGACGGAAAAGGGCCAGAGCGTGCTTGAGGCATCGCAGAACGAGCTGCGCATGAGCGTGCGCGACAAGGCGCAGGCCGCGGCCATCCGCGTGGTGCGCAAGATTGAACGCAACGCCACCATCAAGACGCATCATGTCGACAACGGCGACGGTACCTTTAATGTCACCCTTGAAATCACAGGCAAAAAAGGCCTGGTCGCGGGGGTTAACATGATGGTCTTTACGCCGCGCCAGTGCACTCTGCTTGAAGAAAACTTCCGCCGCAATGCCGAACATATCTACGACCAGATGATTTCAATCTTGCTGACCGACAGCAGCGACGCCGCATTGGAGGGCAAGGCATGAGCCGCCATCTGGTGCCGCGCCGCCGGCGCGCCAACCGCCGTCTGATTCTGGCCGCCGCCGTGCTGGCGGCCCTTGTGCTCGTCATTGCCGCTCTTTTGAGCACCTGCGGCGGTCCGGCTGAAGAGCCTGCGCCCGACGACGATTTGACCGTTCCCGAGCCGCCCGAGGAAGATGTTCCCGACGAGCCCCAGGCACAGGACGACGACTTTGTGCCGGACGGCAACGTCAATCCTCTGACCGGCCTTTGCGACGGCATCGGCGACGACAAACTGAATCGCCGCCCTGTTGCTTTTATGGTGAGCAACAGCTATGACAGCCTGCCCCAGTGGGGTATTTCACAGGCAGACATCATTTACGAAATGCTGGCCGAGGGACGCATCACCCGTCTGCTCGCCATTTTCCAGGACCCGTCCAAAATCGAAGCCCTGGCGTCTATCCGCTCGGCGCGCCCCTATTTCATCGATATCGCGCAGAGCTATGGCGCCGTTTACATGCACTTCGGAGGCAGCGTGCCCGCCTATGAGGCCATTGCAGCACGCGACGACCTTATCTCGATTGACGGCATCAAAGGCAGCTGGGAAGGCACCCTGTTCATCCGCGACCCCGACCGCCGCAAGCAGCTCGGGCTGGAACATTCAGTCTACACGGACGGTGAAAAAATAGAGGCCGCTCTTGAAAAGCTGGACGCCAACCTGTCGCTGACCGGCAGCCCGTCGGCCTTTCAGTTTGGCAGCGCGCACTCGGCCCAGGACGGCAGCGCGGCGCAGAAGGTCACCATCACCTACAGCAGCCGCAACCAGCCGTGGTTCGAATATGACGCTGAAACCGACGAATACCTGCGTTTTCAATACGGCGAGCCGCACATGGACGCGTGGCAGGAGCAGCAGGTGTCTGTCAAAAATCTGTTTGTCCTGCGCATGTCGACCTATGACGTACCGGACAGCAGCCTGGGCCTGGTCGAAGTGACGACGACCGGACAGGGTACAGGGTACTATTTCTGTGACGGCAAAATGGTTGACATCACCTGGCAGAAAGACGCATACAACACCCCCATCACCCTGTACGACACAGACGGCGAAGAGCTGACTGTCGCCCGCGGCAAGAGCTTTGTCTGTGTAGTGACCGAATCAGCTGATGTCACAGTGGAATAGACACAAATCAAGAACCCGGAAGGTTGTTCCTTCCGGGTTCTTTTTTATACGAATATCCCGCTTATCGGTCCTCGCGGAAGTACGGGACACCCAGGCTGGTTGGCGGCTGGTTTTCGCGGCGCCGGCGCAGGCTGACAAAAATCAGCACCAGCACCGTTGCCACATAGGGGAAAGTGTCATAAAGCTGGGTCGGGATGCCGAGCGGCACATACAGCCGCATGATGGACAAGGCGCCAAAAACCAGCGAGCCCAAAAGGGCACGCGCCGGGCTCCACATGGCAAAAATAACCAGAGCAACGGCAATCCAGCCCTTGCCGCCGACACAATCGTGTACCCAAATCCCGCCGCAGGTCACCATGACGATGTACATGCCGCCGATTCCGCAGATACCGCCGCCGATGCAGGTGGCGGCGTATTTGTACCGGGTCACGTTGATGCCGGCGGCGTCGGCTGTCTGCGGGCTCTCGCCGACGGCGCGCAGGCTGAGCCCCTTGCGCGAATGCCTCAAAAACCACGCCAGCACCAGCGCCACGGCGACGCCGAGATAGACCAGGATGTTATAGCTGAAAAGCAGCCTGCCCAGAACCGGAATATCAGAGAGCCCGGGGATATGGATGCCGGCAAAGGCCGCCTTGACGGTGTCACCCACAGCGGCATAGCCCGACTCTGACCGGTTTGCCATCACCTCGCCGAAAAAGTTGGCAAAGCCAGTGCCAAAGATGGTAAGCGCCAGACCGGTGACATTCTGATTGGCGCGCAGCGTCACGGTCAGCAGACTGTAAATGAGTGAACCAAATGCGCCGCACAAAAAAGCGCATACGACCGCGATAATCAGCGCCAGCACGCCCGAGGGGCTCTGCACGGCGCGTTCGTAGTAGTAGGCGCCCGCCAGGCCGGCGACGCCGCCCATGAACATGATGCCCTCGACACCGAGGTTGAGGTTGCCCGATTTTTCGGTCAGTATCTCGCCCAGCGTGCCGAAAAGAAGCGGTGTGCCCGCCAACACGGCGGCAACGAGCAGATTGATCAGACTATCCATGTTTCTGCTCCTTTCCCCGCAATACCAGACGGTAATTGATGAAAAACTCGCAACCCAGCATAAAGAACAAGATGATGCCTGTCAGCACCTCGGCAGCTGAGGCCGGAATGAGGAACTCGGTCTGGATGCGCCCCGAGCCTTTTTGCAGAATAGCCAGCAGCGCGGCGATAAAGACCATGACCACAGGGTTGAGTTTGGCCAGCCACGCCACTGTAATAGCGGTAAAGCCGATGCCGCCCGCCGTATTCTCTGTCAATGTGTAGTTGGCGCCTGACACCTGCAAAAACCCGACCAACCCGGCGATGGCACCCGAAATCAGCATGGTGCGCACAATGATGCGGCTGACGTTCATGCCCGCATACCGCGCCGTGCGTTCGCTTTCACCTACCACGGCGATTTCATATCCCTGCTTGCTGCGGCGCAGGTAAATGGTCATGCCGACGACGAGCAGCAGCACAAAAATCCAGCCGATATGCACGCCGAACAGGCGCGGAAGCCGGGCTGCTTCGTCAAACATGGCGATTTTGGGGAATCCGCCGCTCGACGGCCGCTTCCACGGTCCGTTTTGTAAGTACTGCTCAAAGCCCAGAATGATATAATTGAGCATCAGCGTAAACAAAGTCTCGTTGGTGCCCCACTTGGCCTTGAAAAGGGCCGGAATAACGCCCCACAGCGCGCCGGCTGCCAGCGCCGCCGCCATCATAACAGCGAGCAGGAGCGGCCGGGGCAGGCTCTGGCTGTAAAACAGGGCAAAATAGCTGGCCGCGATGGCGCCTGCCATAATCTGCCCCTCTGCCCCGATGTTCCAGAACTTCATTTTAAAAGCCGGAGCAATGGCGATGGCTGCGCCCAGCAGAGGAATTGCGATTTTGATCGTTTCAACCAGCGCAATTTTGCTGCCCACGGCGCCGACGACCATCTGCCCGTAAACGGCGACGGGATTGTGCCCCAGCGCCAGGATAAGCAGCGCGCCGGTCAGTACGGCGCCCAACGCCGCCAGAGCGCGGATCAGCCATGCCTTTTTGGCTGAAATCTCTCCGCGCTTGACAATTCGGACCAGCGGCTCGCGCTGCACAGCTTTGGCATTTTCCGTCACTGCGCTTCAGCCCCCTTTCCCGACTGCGTCATCAAAAGGCCGATCTGCTCTTTGGTCGCCCAGCGCGCATCAACAATGCCACTGACCCGGCCGCCGCACAAAACCAGAATGCGGTCGCACAGCTCGAGCAAAACATCCAGGTCCTCGCCCACATACAGCACTGCGGCTCCGCGCCGCTTCTGTTCGTTGAGCAGATGGTAAATGGTGTACGAAGAGTTGATGTCCAGTCCGCGCACCGGGTAGGCAGTGATAAGCACCGAGGGTGACGAGGCAATCTCACGCCCGACGAGAACTTTCTGCACATTGCCGCCTGACATGCGGCGCACCGGGGCTGTCAGTCCGGGCGTGACGACCTCGAGCTTCTCAACAACCTGCTGGGCCAGCGCACGCGCCGGCGCGCGGTCGACAAATGGTCCCCTGCCGCCGCGATAGCTTTTAAGCAGCATGTTGTCGACCACATCCATACCGGCTACAAGCCCCATGCCCAAGCGGTCTTCGGGCACAAAAGCCAGGGCCACGCCTTTTTTGATAATGTCCATCGGGCTTTTGCCCACCAAGTTTTCATGCACTTCAACGCCGCCAACCTTCCCGGCGTACAAAATAGCGCCGCCCTGCACCGGGCACAGCCCCGCTATGGCTTCACACAGCTCTTTCTGTCCGCTGCCGGCAACACCGGCAATGCCCAGGACCTCGCCGCCATAAGCTGAAAAGGACACCTTGTCCAAGAGCGTCACGCCCTCGTCGCTGATGCACGTCAGGTCGACTACCTTGAGCCGTTCTTCCCCCCGCGGTGTTTCGGGCCGGTCGATATCAAGAGCCACCGCACGGCCGACCATCATCTCTGTCAGCGCCTGCGGGCTGGTTTCCTTTGTATTGACCGTGCCGATGTACGAACCCTTACGCAAAACAGCCACGCGGTCTGACAAAGCCATGACTTCATTCAGTTTGTGCGTGATGATGACGACTGCCTTGCCATCGTCGCGCATGCTACGCAAAATGGCAAACAGCTTATCCGCTTCCTGCGGCGTCAAAACAGCAGTCGGTTCGTCCAAAATCAGAATATCCGCGCCGCGGTACAGCACTTTGATAATCTCGACAGTCTGTTTTTCGCTGACCGACATGTCGTATACCTTGCGCTCCGGATCGATTTCAAATCCGTATCTGCTGCTGATTTCCGTAATGGAGCGCGCCAGCGCACGGCGGTCAATCACCGCGCCGCCCTCAAGCCCCAGGGCGATGTTTTCGGCTGCTGTAAAGACATCGACCAGCTTAAAATGCTGATGGATCATGCCAATGCCCAGAGAAAAGGCATCCCGCGGCGAGCGGATAACAACCGGCCTGCCGCCGACCAGAATCTCGCCCTCGTCAGGAAAATAAATGCCTGACAGCATGTTCATCAGCGTGGTCTTGCCGCTGCCGTTCTCGCCGAGCAGCGCCAGAATTTCGCCCCGGCGTACATCCAGACAGACTTTGTTGTTGGCGACGACCTCGCCAAAGCGTTTGGTCAGGTTTTTGACCTCAATAGCTTTTTGAATGTTCGTATCGCATCCCCCCACAACGCACCTGTAATTGAACAATGGCGGAGCGCGCAGACGCGGCTCCGCCATAAAAACGCCAAGGCGTTACTCGACGATATTGATGCCCGGGATGATGTAGCAGAAAGACGGAGCGCTCTGCTCTTCGCTTTCATGGTAATACTCGCCCTCGGGAATGTCCAGCGTAATCTCATTGCCGCTGAAGTCCTGGCCCACGCCGGTCAACGGTCCTTCAAAGACATGGCGGGTGCCGTCGATAATCTCCTGCGCAGCGGCGTCAATGGCTTCCTGTGTACCCTCGGCGGCGATGGCCGTATTGAGCGGAGACAGGTAAACCGCGCCGTCGGCATAGCCCTTGCACCAGTCAACCGGAATGGGCTCGCCGTTCAGGACGCATTCAGTGGCATAGGTGACGTAGATACCCCAGTCGATGCGGGCCGAAATCAGCGACGCATTGGGGGCGGCGTCAATCATATCGGCATTGTAGCCGACCTGCCAGACGCCGTTCTGCTCGGCCGTTGTGGCCGGCGCCGTTGAGTCGCAGTGCTGGCTGATGACGTCGCAGCCGCGGTCGATCAGCGCCTGGGCAACCTGCGCCTCTCTGGTCGGATCATTCCATGCACCGGTGTACATGACATCCATGGTCACATCGGGGTTGACGCTCTTGGCGCCTAGATAAAAGGCGGTGAAGCCCGAGATGACCTCGGCAAACGGATGCGCGCCAACATAGCCCAGGTGATTGTTTTCCGTCTTGAGTCCGGCGGCGATGCCCGCCAGATAACGCGCCTCAAAAATGGATGCAAAATAATTGTGCACATTGTCAAGCCCCGAGCCCGCGGCCTGCGTACCGGTGGCGTGGCAGAACTGAACGTCCGGATACTCGGCCGCCACGGTCATGACGTAATCTTCAAAGCCGAAGCTGGTAGCAAAGATGAGCTGGCAGCCGGCCTCGACCAGCTCGCGCAGCGCTGTTTCGCAGCTTTCGTCTTCGCTGACGTTATACTTGTTGATAATCTGATCCTCGCTCAGGCCCAGGGCCTCAACCATTTCCTGCGTGCCCAGGTCGTGGTTATAGGTATATCCTTTGTCGCTCGGGTCAGAAATATGGACAAACCCGACTTTCAGGTCTTCTTTGGCGATTCCGGCCGTCTCCCCTGACGGCTGCTGCTCGCTGCTCTGGTTGTCCTGATTGGTCTCTCCGGTACCCGGGTCGTCAGTGTTTTCCTGCGTCCCGCTCTGGTCTGCGCAGGCAGCCAGCGCAAACACCATCAGGCCTGCCAGAAGCAGAGCCAGCAATCTCTTTCTCATTCTCCGTTCCTCCCGCAGATTTTTCTTTTTTGCCGTTGGCGTTTTACCCAAGGGCACTTTTGATTTTACCAAACTATTACGCTGCTTGCAACCATTTTCGACATCTTTTTCACACGAAAAAGCCGCACCCCGCGCCGGGGGTACGGCTATGCAGTTACTTTTCTTCCATAGACTCTGCGGCCGGCGTCCTTGCAAAGACACTACGCATCTTGACAATGACAACAACCGCTGCGGCGGCGCACAAGGCGAGATATCCCTCCACGACCCACATGCTGCTGTTCTGCAGCACCACGATGGGGTAATTGACGGCAAACTGTGCAGCGACCGCAACCCAGACCCATGCCCTGCGGCTGCTGCGAATGCCATAAAAAACAATCAGCGACAGCGCAATCTGCACAGCCATGACCAGCACGCGCTCAATGCCGCCCATCAGAAACTGCACTGCCGGAGTTTCGATGAGTGCCGTGCGAACCACTTCAATCTGCGCCGCAGTCGCCGTATCAGACAGGTTCTCAATGCTGCCGCTGTTGACCGCCAGCGCCAGCGTCAGGTTATTGAGACTGTTCGTGCCCATGACGACAAAGGCCTCGACGCCGCCGTGGCCAAGCCCATAGGCAAGGCCATCGCGGTAAGAACTGCTTCCGCGGACGAAAAAGCGCGCACCCGCGTAGCGTCCCCAGTTTTCAAGCAGAGCGGCCGACAACGCCAGCAACAGTCCCAGCAGCCACAGGTTCTGCGAAAGCTGCGCGTACCACTGCGTCGTACTCAGCCAGTTGATGAGCGGCACGCGGATAAAGAGCTGTACAATACTGAAAACCGATAGACCGGTGAGCACCACGCGGCCGCTGATACGCCTGGTCACACATAAAAACACCGGCACTGCCAGCGGCAGAACAAAGCTCACCAGCACGGTAAATCCCATGGCAACAATACTTGCAGCACTGACCAAAAAACCGCCTCCCGCAGGTGCGCAGACCGCTGTGCAACGCAGACGCACACACAAATTGATGCGGTTTCATTGTAACATTTTGCCGCTTTGAAATCAAGATGCGCGTATCCGGTTCGGGCGTCAGGGCCCACCGATTGTCCATTTACGGCTTGCTATTTTGGCCGCTTTATTATATGATAAATAGGCTTATACCGTCTCTGTGAGGCAAAACTTTTTTAATTGCCAGAACACACAGCCCATATCTCGGAGGAATTTTATTATGCTGAAAAACAAACGGCCGGCCGCGATGATTTTGTGCGCGGCGCTTATGCTGGCCATACTGCTGTCAGGCTGTTCCCGCGGCGGGGACCTGATGGTCTGCCTTGTGACAAACGGCGGCTCTGTCACCGACCGCACAGTCAACCAGAGCGCGTGGGAGGGCGTCACCGCCGCCAGTGCGGAATATGGCTTCACCCCCAAAAGCCTGGGTGCGCGCAGCAGCTCGACTGCGGATTTTCTGAGCCATATTGAAAGCCTGTACGGCGAGGGCTACCGGGTGTTTGTGCTGCCCGGCATTCTGTTTACCGAGGCGCTCGAAACCGTACAGGCGCAGTATTCAGACTGTCTGTTCATCGCCGTGGATTTCACGCCGGCCACCGTGGCATCCAATACGGTCAGCCTGACCTTTGCCGATGAGCAGGCCGCTTTTCTGGCCGGCTTTGCCGCGGCAGTCGAGCTGCAGGATGGCTCGTTCGGCGGCATTTTCGGCATGGAACTGCCGTCGGCCCAGCACAGCAGCTGGGGCTTTCAACAGGGTGTGCTGTACGCCAACGAGCACTACGGCACCAATATTGAACTGGACGAGCAAAACTTTATTTACGCTGGCACCTATGCTGACGACCAGTTGGGACAGCAGCTGGCCGCCGAGATGTACGACCGCGGCGTCACCTGCATTTATGCCTCAGCCGGCCGCACCGGTTCGGGCGTTATCACCGAAGCCCGTGCCCGTACCGCAGCCGGTGAAACGCTGTGGTGTGTCGGCGACGACACGGACCAGCTGATGCTCGGCGTCTATTACGGAGCCGATTCCGCCGTTCTTACCTCGGCCACAAAGGACATTGCCGGCGCTGTGCAGGACGTCATCAGCCTGATCGTCGACGACGCCTTTCCCGGCGGACAGACCCTTGTTTACGACATCTCGACCGACTCGGTCGGCATTCCCCTGCCCGAGGAGCCGGAAGACGGCGAGGAGCCTGACGGCAACCTGAGCACCGCCACCCTGGCCGCCGTGCAGGAAGTCTACGCCCTGTTGCAGTCGGGCGACATCACGGTTGATACCTCGGGCGAAGGCCTCATTCGCTGAGAGCTTTTCGCCTTCCAGCTTTTAAAAAACAAGCCGCCGGCTAAGCAGCCGGCGGCTTGTTTTTTTATTTATTTATTAAACAAATCTTTCAGCTTGGCAAAAAAGCCCTTCTGTTCCTGATACTGGCTTTCGCCCACAGCACTGTCAAAGTTGCGCAAAATCTCTTTTTGTTCACTCGAAAGATTTCTGGGTATCTCAATGTTGACCTTGACATACTGGTCACCGCGGCCCCGGCCGCTGGGGTTGGGAACGCCGCTTCCCTTGAGGCGGAACACCGTGCCTGTCTGCGTGCCCTCAGGCAGCTCATACTGCACCTTGCCGTCAATGGTCGGCACGGTCAGCGTAGCGCCCAGCGCAGCCTGCACAAACGAAATGGGCATTTCGAGCAGTATATCCTGGCCGTTGCGCTTAAACAGCTTGTGCGGCCGGACGCTTACCGTCACATACAGATCGCCGCTCGGGCCGCCGTTCAGGCCGCCGTGCCCCTCGCCGCGCAGTGAAATGGTCTGCCCTTCATCGATGCCAGCCGGCACCTTGACGCGAATGGTACGCGTTTTACGCACACGCCCGGTGCCGCCGCAGGTATGGCAGGGGTTTTTGATGACCTTGCCCGTACCATGGCAGTTGCTGCACGGCGAAGCGGATGAAAACACGCCAAACGGCGTGCGCTGCGTCGTCTTGACCTGGCCTGTTCCGTGACAGACCGGACAGGTCTCGGCTGACGTCCCGGCCTGCGCACCGGTGCCGCCACAGTCAGAGCACTTTTCAGAGCGCGTGACGCTGACACTTTTTTCGCACCCGAATACCGCTTCTTCAAAGCTCAGCGTCAGGTTGACCCGTATGTTCTCCCCACGCTGGGGGCCGGTCGAACGGCGGGTGCTCTGTCCGGAAAAAGCGCCGCCGAAAAAGGAATCAAAGATATTTCCCAAATCAAAATCTTCGAATCCGCCGTAGCCGCCATAGCCGCCCGCGCCGCCACCTGGTGCGTAGTTGGGGTCAATGCCCGCGAAGCCAAACTGGTCATAACGCGCCTTTTTCTCCTTATCGGACAAAATCTCATAGGCAGCGTTGACTTCTTTCATTTTCTGCTCGGCCTCTTTGTCACCCGGGTTGAGGTCGGGATGGTACTTTTTGGCCAGCTTACGATAGGCTTTTTTTATCTCGTCGTCGGATGCGCCCTTTGAAATCTCGAGGACCTCATAAAGGTCGCGCTTTTGTTCCGGCATATGGCTAGTCTTCCTTTCGCACGGATTTCAAATCAAACCTTTTCTTCACGGCAATGGCGGAGAGGGGCAGACGCCCCTCTCCGCCGCGCGTCGGTTCAGTTCTTCTTCTCATTCTCGTCGTCTACGACCTTGTAATCAGCATCGTAGACCGGATTGCCGTTCTCATCCGTTGCCGGCGCAGCACCCTCTTCGGGCTTGGCGTTCTGATACAGCTTTTCGGCAATGGTGTAGAAGCGCTTGGTCAGCTCTTCAGACTCGTTCTTGATGGCGTCGGTATTGTCGCCCTTGAGCGCCTCTTTGAGCTTTTCAAGCTGCTCGTTGACGGGCGCCTTTTCCTCGGCCGTCACCTTGTCGCCCAGGTCTGCCAGCGACTTTTCGGTCTGGTAAACCAAGTTTTCGGCGTTGTTGCGGATGTCGATGGCCTCGCGGCGCTTGTGGTCTTCTTCGGCGAACTGCTCGGCCTCCTTGACCGCCTTGTCAATGTCCTCTTTAGACAGGTTGGTCGACGCAGTAATGGTGATTTTCTGCTCCTTGCCGGTGCCCATATCCTTGGCCGAGACGTTGACAATGCCGTTGGCGTCAATGTCAAAGGTGACCTCGATCTGCGGTACGCCGCGCGGCGCAGCCGGAATGCCGTCGAGGTGGAAGCGGCCCAAGGTCTTGTTGTCAGCCGCCATATCACGCTCGCCCTGCAGCACATGGATTTCAACCGAGGGCTGATTGTCGGCTGCTGTCGAGAAAATCTGTGATTTCTTGGTCGGAATGGTGGTGTTGCGCTCGATAATCTTGGTGCACACGCCGCCCAGTGTCTCAATGCCCAGAGACAGCGGCGTGACGTCAAGCAGCAGCAGGTCCTTGACCTCGCCGCCCAGTACACCAGCCTGAATGGCGGCGCCCAACGCGACGCATTCGTCGGGGTTAATACCCTTGAACGGATCTTTGCCGGTCAGCTTCTTAACGGCGTCCTGCACTGCAGGGATACGGGTCGAACCGCCGACGAGCAGAACCTTACTCAAATCGCTGCTCGACAGTCCGGCATCAGACAGCGCCTGACGCACCGGGCCCATGGTCGCGTCGACCAGGTCAGAGGTAAGCTCATTGAACTTGGCGCGGGTCAGGGTCATATCCAGGTGCTTCGGGCCGCTGGCATCGGCCGTGATATACGGCTGATTGATGTTGGTGCTGGTAACGCCCGACAGCTCGATCTTGGCCTTTTCAGCAGCCTCTTTCAGGCGCTGCATGGCCATGCGGTCAGTCGAAAGGTCAACGCCCTGGTCGCGCTTAAACTCTGCAATCATCCAGTTGACAATGCGTTCGTCAAAGTCATCGCCGCCCAGACGGTTGTTGCCCGCCGTGGCCATGACTTCGATGGTGCCGTCGCCAATGGACAAAATCGATACGTCAAAGGTGCCGCCGCCCAGGTCGTTCACCATGACTTTCTGCTCGTGCTCTTTATCAACGCCGTAGGCCAGTGCAGCCGCCGTCGGCTCGTTGATGATACGCAGAACCTCAAGGCCGGCGATCTTACCGGCGTCCTTGGTGGCCTGACGCTGTGCGTCGGTGAAGTAAGCCGGAACCGTGATGACAGCCTGCGATACCTTATCGCCCAGATACCCCTCGGCGTCGAGCTTGAGCTTTTGCAGAATCATGGCCGAAATCTCCTGCGGCGAGTATTTCTTGCCGTCGATTTCGACGGTATGGCTGGTGCCCATTTCACGCTTGATGGACGAAATGGTGCGGTCCGGGTTGGTGACAGCCTGGCGC
>DVMR01000014.1 GCA_018714845.1 Candidatus Ventrousia excrementavium | reverse complement strand
TTTTGATTATTAAAATTTTAAAATAATATTTTTTTGATTTTAAGATGTGGCGGATAAGCGGCTCGAGTCTTTTTTGGCTGCTTGACGCAGCGCTTTTAGTATGCTAACATGAAAATATTACTAAATTACTATGTCAAAAGGGCTGGTCAACACAGATCAAAGGGGGAACGGTTATGCTGATAGCAGCAAAGCGCCTGATTGTCGGCGACGGGAAAACAGAGCTTCAAAACGGTGCGGTCCGGTTGGACGGCCGCGGGAGCATCGGAGACATAGGAACATTTGCCGGGCTGGTGAAAAAATATCCTGACGATGAGGTGCAGGACTACGGAGACGCTACCATTCTGCCGGGTCTGATTGACATGCACGTGCACACCGGCTACTGGTGGAGCGAGCCTGATGCGGACAGCTACCGCGACGACCCGTACCGCATCGCGTATTTTGCGCTTGACGTGCTCAACCGCGCGCTGCGCACCGGCGTCACCACAGTGCGCGACGTGTCGTCACCGGGCGGCTGCCTGCGCGGACTGCGCTGGGCTTCGGCTGGGCGGGGGTACCTGACGCTGCCGCGCATTGTCCACTGCGGCCGCGGCATCTGCTTTACCGGCGGACATGGCTGGCCGCTGGTCGGCGGCGTTGTCGAGGCCGATGGGTGCGACAATCTGCGCGCCGCCATCCGGCGCGAGCTGCGCGACGGCGCTGACTGGATTAAGATTCTGACCAGCCACCGTACCCACACCCCCGAATACACGCAGGAAGAGCTCAACGCGGCTGTGGACGAATGCCATCGCCGCGGCGTGAAAATCTGTGTGCACGCGGGCACGCATCCGTCCATTCAGATGTGTATTGACGCGGGCTTTGACACTATCGAGCACGGAACCTTTATGACGCGCGAGCAGGCCGTGCAGATGCGCGACAAGGGCATCGCGTGGGTGCCGACCATTATCGCCTATACCTATATCTACGAGCAGCTGTGCGACGCCGCCACGCGCGAGGCCGTGGCCGGCGGCATTGACGGCAGCGGCTTGAGCGATTTTGATTATTTCAAGGCAGCGGCCGAAGCATACCGGCACAACTTCAAGCTGCTGGCCGACACAGGGGTTACGGTTCTGGCCGGCACTGATATGGTGCTGCACGGGGCACCGGTCATGCCGGTCGCGCGTGAGCTTGCATATATGGTCGAATACGGCCTGAGCCCGCTGCAGGCCATCGCTGCGGCGACGGGCAACGCCGCTGCCGTTCTAGGCCTGCAAAACAAGACAGGGATGCTGAAAGAAGGCCTGTGTGCCGACATTCTGGTCGCAGGCGGGGACGTGCTGCATGATATTGCGGCATTGGGAAGACCGCTGCAGGTCTACCGCGCCGGCCGGCCCATGCTGTAAAACAAGGAGGAGAGGACATGAAGCTGACAGAAAAGCATTGGCAGGCGGCTTTGGCCATGCTGCCGCAGAACGCTGAAAAGGAATTGCTCAACGGACAGTTCGTGCCGTGGTTTTTGCCCGGGGACAAACTGGTTTTTAAAAAGGATAAGTGGGTCAAAAAGAACAAGGTCAGCCAGTATATGCTGGTCGACTGCAAAACTGGTGTGCAAAAAGAGCTGTTTGACCACCGCAAGCTGCAGGTCCGCCTGCGCCGTATCGGCATCAACTATGCAGATGGCGAACTGCCTGATATCGAGCCGCTCAGCGTGGACGAAAACGGCGCAGTACGGTTTTTGATGCCCGGCGGCGATGAATACCAGTTTGACGACGTCCGTCTGCAGCGTATACGCAAGGCGCTGCCCGAGGCGCCGGCCTACAGCCCCGACCGGCGCTGGGCCGTCACCATCCGCCGCAACAACCTGCACCTGCATGACCGCAAGAATGGGCTGGCCGGCCGCATCACCAAGGACGGCAAGCCTTATAACGCTTACGCGACGCGAATCGAGGCAGATAATTTTTATATCCGCCATCAGCTCGAGGACCATGTCGAGCCGTGCGGCGTCGTGTGGGCGCCGGACAGCAGCCGGTTTTTGACCTACCGGCTCGATCAGCGCGACGTTCAGCCGCTGTACCTGCTGCAAAGCGCCCCGCGCAACAGTATGCGTCCAGTCATGCACGAATACCGCTACGCCCTGCCCGGCGAGCCCATTCCCACATGCACGCTGTACATTGGCGACGCCGAGACCGGCGCAGTGCGCCCAGTGCAGTGTCCGCCTCTTGAAACCCCGGTATCGGTGCCGACGGCCGGTATGCTGGGCTGGTCGGCCGAGGGCGGACAGGCCGGCTGCTGGCGCAAAAGCCGCGACAACAAGTCTGTGGAGTTTTACCTTATTGACCCTGCGACCGGCGAAACCCGCCTGCTTTTTACCGAGCAGACCGACACCTTTTTGTTCTTTGACTTCCAAAGCTCGACGGCGTCTCGGTCAGACAAGCGCAAGCATCCGACACCGTGCTTCATGCTGTCGGAAAAGCTGCACAGCCTGTTCTGGCTGAGCGAGCGCGACGGGTTCATGCACATTTATCAGTATGACACCGAAAACGAGGGCCAGTGCCGCCAGCTGACGCAGGGCGAGTTCACGGTCTGCCAGCTGCTGCATCTGGACGCCGAGGGACAAAAGCTGTACTTTACAGCCTGCGGCCGTGAACCGCATACGCGCCCGTACCAGCGGTACCTGTATGCCGTCGACCTGGTGAGCGGCGAGGTGGCTCTGCTTTCGCGTGAGCGCGGGGACCACTGCATCTTTTTCTCGCCCGACGGCGTTTATTACACCGACACCGTTTCGGCCTGTGATGAGCCGCAGGTGACGACGCTGTGCCGTCTGCACGCGGCCGAGGGTGAGCAGCCGATTCAGCTGTGTGCCTGCGACGACCATCAGCTGGTTAAACAGGGCATGACCTACCCCATTTTCTTCACCGAAAAGGGAGCGGACGACGGGACAGATGTCACCGGCGTCATCGTCATGCCGGCGCATTTCCGCGCGGACAAAAAATACCCGGTTGTCGATTACTATTACGGCGGCAATCAGACCTATAATCAGCCCAACACCTTTTACGATTACCTGAACGCCGGTTTTGTCACCGCGCTGGCGCAGCTCGAGTGCGTGTGCGTTATCATTGACGGCCGGGGAACGCCCATGCGCGGCCGCGCCTATCATCAGTACTGTTACTGCAATATGGGCGACTGCGCCGGCTTGCAGGACCATGTGGCGGTCATCAACCGCCTGTGCGAAAAATATCCCTTTATGGACCGCGACCGCGTCGGCGTGTGGGGACACAGCGGGGGCGGGTTCGGCACCCTGCACTGCATGGTCGATGCGCCCGAGCTTTACAAGGTCGGCGTAGCCTCGGGCGGCAACCATTATCAGGAGCTTTACAACGCCGGCTGGGCCGAGCGGTTTATGGGCGGCTATGACGCCGATAAGCTGTACCAGCAGTCGGTCGAGCCGCGGCTTGACCGGCTCGAGGGCAAGTTGATGCTCATTCACGGCGAGCTGGATGACAACGTCCATCCCGGCAACACCATGCGCATTGCCGACGAGCTGATTCGGCTGGACAAGGACTTTGACATGCTCATCATCCCCAACCGGCATCACCAGCTGCGCGACATGCCCTATTACCAGCGCAGGGTCATCGAGTTTCTGGCGCGCAACCTGCACGCGCTGCGCTGAATGGTCCGCATCGAATACACAGCAGCCGAGGCAGACGACGGCAGGCCGCTTCGCGCCGTGCTGCGCGGCAGCATGGGGCTGTCGGCCTCTCTGGTCAAGACAGTCAAATGGCAGGCGGACGGCATCCTGATTGACGGGGTGCCGGCCCGCCTGGACGCCGTCGTCCGCCGGGGGCAGCGGGTCTCGGTCGCCGCGTCCGCCGGCACGGCAGCGCGGCAGCCTGACTGCCAGGCCCCGCCCATGCCGCCGGTTTTGTACGAGGACGACTGCCTGCTCATCGTCGACAAGCCGGCGGGCATGGCAGTGCACCCGTCAGCCGGGCACCCGGCCGGCACACTGGCTGACGCTGCCGCGGCCTATCTGCGGCAGAGGGGAGAGGCGGACGGCGCCTTCTGCCCGGTCAGCCGGCTGGACCGGCATACATCGGGGGTGCTGTGCGCGGCTAAAAACCGGTTTGCCGCCCAGCGGCTGTCAGCGCAGCTGCAAAGCGGCGAAATGCGCAGGGTTTACCGCGCCGTCGTCTGCGGCAGTCCGCCGGCGGATGAGGGCGCTGTCGATGCGCCCATCGCACAGGGGCAGGGTGTCCGGCGCGAGGTGTCGCCGTCTGGCCGCCCGGCTGTCACACACTGGCGCGTGCTGCGGCGCGGCAGCACGCACACGCTGCTTGAGCTGTGGCTGGAAACAGGGCGGACCCACCAGATCAGGGTGCACATGGCCCATCTGGGATGCCCGGTTGAAGGGGATTTTCTGTACGGGACTGAAAACCCGTCCCGTCCGGGGTTTGCCCTGCACGCCTGGTCGCTGACCTTGCGGCACCCGCTGACAGCAGAGAAAGTGACCGCCTGCGCGCCCATGCCCGCATGGTTTGGCGAACTGCTGGAGAAATGAACTTTTTTTGGAATTGCTATTGACAAGCCGGCTGACTGTTGCTATAATATAACTCGTCGCTGTGAGGACTCTTAGCTCAGCTGGCTAGAGCATCCGCTTGACGTGCGGAGGGTCAGGGGTTCAAGTCCCTTAGAGTCCACCACTTCAAAAGCACACCCTGATGGGGTGTGCTTTTTCGTTTTGTCTGGCCCTTTCCCTTTGGCTGCTTTTGTGGTACAATAGGGCAAAACGAGACAGGAGGCGTCACGCATGGATAAACACGCGCTTTACCAGTACATCGACGGCAAGGCCGCGGACTTTTGCAGGGTCAGCGACACCGTCTGGGATGCCGCCGAAACGGCGTTTGAAGAAAAAATTTCAGCTGAAGCCCTGTGCCAGGCACTCGAGCAGGAGGGCTTTGCCGTTGAACGCGGCGTAGCCGGCATCGAGACCGCCTTTTTGGGCCGGTTCGGCTCGGGGAAGCCGGTCATTGGCTTTCTGGGCGAGTTCGACGCGCTGTCCGGCCTGAGCCAAAAGGCCGGCGTGTGCCGGCCCGAGCCCATCACCCCGGGTGAAAACGGACACGGCTGCGGCCACAACATGCTGGGCGTCGCCTCGCTGGCCGCCGCGGCGGCTGTCAAGCAATACCTCGAGCAGACCGGCGCGCCGGGCACGGTCATTTACTTCGGCACCCCGGGTGAAGAGGGCGGCTCAGGCAAGGCCTTTATGGCGCGCGAGGGCGTTTTTGACGAGCTCGACCTGGCGCTGACCTGGCACCCCGGGTTTCACAACTCGGTGTCGTCGGGCAGCTCGCTGGCCAACTACCAGGTCCGCTATGTGTTCAGCGGCGTCAGCGCCCACGCGGCCGGCAACCCGCACCAGGGCCGCTCTGCCCTCGACGCGGTCGAGCTCATGAACATTGGCGTGCAGTTTCTGCGCGAGCACATTATTCAGGAAGCGCGCATCCACTACGCCATCACCAACACGGGCGGTTTTTCACCCAACGTCGTGCAGGCGCACGCCGAGGTGCTGTATCTGATTCGCGCCCCCAAAACGCCGCAGGTCGAGGAAATTTACCAGCGCGTCAACAAAATTGCGCAGGGCGCGGCGCTCATGACCGAGACCGAGCTGACCATTGACTTTGTCAAGGCGTGCTCTAACGTCATTCCCAACAACGCGCTCGAGCGCGTGCTGTACCAGAACATGCGCGAGCTGCCGCCGCCGCAGTATACGGACGAGGAAATGGCCTTTATCCGCGCCATTGCCGAGACCTGCAAGCCCGATCTCGACGCGCTCCGCCGCAAAATGCGCGGCGCGCCCGAGGATGAAATCGCCGCTGTAGAGGGACAGCTGCAAAAGCCCATCTACGACTTTGTGCTGCCCTATGCGCCCGATGCGTCGTCGATGTCCGGCTCGACTGACGTGGGCGATGTCAGCTGGGTGTGCCCGACCGCGCAGATTTACACGGCGACATGGGCTGCCGGAACGCCGGGCCACAGCTGGCAGATTGTGGCGCAGGGAAAGAGCGCGCAGGCTCACAAGGGCATGCTGTACGCAGGCAAGGTGATGGCCGGCGCGGCTGTCGACCTTTTGCAGAATCCTGACCTGGTGCAAAAGGCCAAAGACGAGCATGCCCGCCGCATGGGCGGCGCAAAATACGTCTGCCCCATTCCGGCCGGCGTCAAGCCGCGCAAAATGCGCTGAAAGGGGAGTTTGTCATGCCGTTTGAAAAGCTGCTTGCCGCGGCAAAAGAAAAGCTCGGACCGCGCAAGGTGGGGAAAATGGGCGAGGCCGGGTATGTGGCCGCGGCCCTTGAGACCGAAGCCGGACACATTTATACGGGTGTCAATATCGACGTGCCATGCTCGATGGGCTTCTGCGCAGAGCACGCCGCCATTGCCGCCATGGTGACAGCGGGCGAAAGCCGCATTGTGCGGCTGGTCGCCGTACACCATTCGGGCCGGGTCATTCCGCCGTGCGGACGCTGCCGCGAGTTCGTCTGCCAGATCAACGAGCACAACGGCGACTGCCAGGTCCTGCTCGACGGCGGAAAAGTCGTCACCATTGACGACCTGCTTCCCGCCCGCTGGGACGCCTGAAATCACACAGCAAAGCCTGCCGCCTTTATAAGGCGGCAGGCTTTTTACATGTACTGCCGGCCGGTCGATGCCGCATACCGCGGCCGGCGGTGCATACAATAAACCGGGTGATGGCAGATGAAAGCATGGAAAACATACGCAATCTGGATTTTGATTGCCGAGGCGGTCGGCGGTCTTTCGGGCTGGCTGACCCGCAGGGGCGCGCAGCAGTACGCCGAAACCATTGCAAAGCCGCCGCTGTCGCCGCCGGCCTGGGTTTTTCCCGTGGTGTGGACTCTGCTGTTTGCCCTGATGGGCATTGGCGCCGCGCGCATCTGGATGCGCCAGCCTTCACTCAGGCGCACGCGCGCGTTGGAGCTGTTTGCCGTACAGCTGGGCTTCAACTTTTTCTGGAGCATCATTTTCTTTAACTTTCAGCAGTTTGGTCTGGCGCTTTTGTGGCTGCTTATCCTGTGGGCGCTGATAGTGTGGATGATTCTCGCCTTTCGCCGGGTCGACCGGCCGGCAGCGCTTTTACAGATTCCTTACCTGCTGTGGGTCAGCTTTGCCGCATATCTCAACCTGGGGGTCTGGCTGCTCAACTGACGGCCCAGTCTGCGGGGTCAATGACAATGTCGCCGCGTGAAAAGGCGTCCGGACGATACAGAGCAATCAAGTCGCGTGCAGACACCGGTTCGGGGCGGGGCAGCAGACCGGCAGCACAGGCCAGACGGCCGAGCAGCGGCTCGGGCGCGCCGAAATGCGCGCGCAGCGCCCCCATGTCAAGGTCGCGCTCGCGTTTGGAAAGCCGGCGTCCGTCGGGCGCGACGAGCAGCGGGATGTGCCCGAAGCGCGGCGGCCGGTATCCCAGCAGCTGGTACAGGCGCAGCTGCACGGGCGTTGAATCCAGAAGGTCGCGGCCGCGGATGACCTCGCTGACGCCCATCAGCGCATCGTCGACCACCACGGCCAGCTGATAGGCAAAAACGCCGTCGCGCCGCCGCACGATGATGTCGCCGGGGTCACGCGCCGGGTCGCGGCAGACCCGGCCGCAGAACAGGTCGTCAAAGCAGATCTCGCCGTCCGGCACGGCCAGACGCAGAGCGGGAGCCCGCTGTTCGGCCAGACGTTCACGCTCGGCCGGCGTCAGGCGGCGGCAGCGGCCGTCGTAGACTGCGCGGCCGTCCCCGGCATGGGGGGCCTGCGCGGCGTGCAGCTCGGCCCGGGTGCAAAAGCAGGGGTACAAAAGCCCCTGTGCACGCAGCGTATCCAGCGCGTTTTCGTACAGTGCGCCGCGCGTGCTTTGCAAAAAGCTCCGGTCGCCGGGGCCGCCCTCGTCCCAGTCCAGGCCCAGCCACAAAAGGTCGTCGGCAATCAGGCGGGCGTATTCCGGTTTGGAGCGGTCGGGGTCCAGGTCTTCAATGCGCAGCAGCATGGTACCGCCCTGTGCGCGGCAGGACAGCCACGCCGCCAGAGCGCAGTAGATGTTGCCCAGGTGCATCCGCCCGCTGGGCGACGGGGCAAAGCGCCCCCGCACAGTCTGTGGCATCAATGCCACCCCCTGCATCAAATGATTTTCACTGCACAAAAGCGTGCAGGACAGAAAAAAGCCCGCCTGCAGGCGGGCTTTTTTATTGGATTATTTGCAGTGCTCGCAGCCGCAGTCTTTCTCGTCGTCGTCCTCGTCGTCGAGCAGGCTGAGGTCAAACTCCAGCTCCTCGCCGCAGGCCGGGCACTTCATGCCGCCCTTTTCAAGGACGTCTTCGTCGACGCAGATCTCTTCGCCGCAGGTCGGGCAGGCCAGCTGGTAAAAGGTCTCGTCACAGCCGCAGTCGCACTCATCGTCATCCTCGTCGTCACAGTCACAGTCGCAGTCGCAGCAGTCCTCGAGGACTTCGCAGATGTCGTCGATGGTCTCTTCCATCTCCTCGAGCTCTTCGTCGATGTCGTCGATGGCGTCTTCGAGCATTTCGACGTTTTCGGCAGTCTCGGCGGCGTCAGACTCAAGGTCGGAAACAGCCAGCGCGATGTCGTTCAGCGTTTCGACGATGACGGTCAGCAGCTTGCCCTGATCGGTGCTGTCGTCAATCTTCAGACCTTCGAGCAGGCCCTTGAGGTAAGCGGTCTTTTCGGTAACAGTCATGCGCAATTCCTCCTTATTCTTTGGAGCGCTCCAAATACTCGCCCGTGCGGGTATCGATACGGATTTTCTCACCGACGTTGATGAACAGGGGCACGCGGACTTCGGCGCCCGTTTCCACCGTGGCCGGCTTGGTGACGTTGGTCGCCGTGTCGCCGCGCACGCCCGGCTCGGTCTCGGTGACTTCGAGGTCGACGAACAGGGGGGGCTCAAGGCCGAACACATTGCCCTTATAGGACAGGACCTTGACAATCATGTTCTCTTTGACAAAGCGGAAGGCATCGCCCAGCTTGTCGGCGTTGAGCGGCAGCTGCTCATACGTCTCGGTGTCCATGAAGTAGTAAAGCTCGCCGTCGTTGTACAGGTACTGCATCTCGCGGCGTTCGACGTAAGCGTTTTCAAACTTGTCAGTGGGGTTAAAGGTGCGCTCTGTGACGGCGCCCGTGATAACGTTTTTCAGCTTGGTGCGGACAAAGGCAGCGCCTTTTCCGGGCTTGACATGCTGGAACTCGACGATCTGCATAACCTGACCGTCCATTTCAAAGGTTACACCGTTTCTAAAATCTCCTGCGGTTACCATAAAGGATGACCTCCCAATTAGTTTAGCACAGATATTCTATCGCAAAAAGGGGCATTTTGCAAGAGAAATCACAAAATCAGCAACTCTTTGGGCATTTTGGTCAGATTGACCTTACCCGAGGGGCTGAGGTACAGCATATCCTCGATGCGGACGCCGAAGCGGCCGGGCAGATAAATGCCAGGCTCCATGGTGATGATGTTGCCCACCTTGAACTGCGCTTCGCTTGTGCGCGAGGCGCGCGGGTTCTCGTGAATGAGCAGGCCCAGGCTGTGGCCGAGCCCGTGGCCGAAGTACTGGCCGTAGCCCGCCTTTTCAATGACCGCGGCCGCCGCGTTGTGGACATCCTTGCCCACAGCGCCGACCTCGAAGGCCTCGATGCCGCGCAGCTGGGCTTCGAGCACCGTGGCGTAGACCTTGCGCATCTCGTCGGTCGCCTCGCCGACCGCGACAGTGCGCGTCATGTCAGAGCGATAGCCGTTGTAGGTGGCGCCGAAGTCGATGACAATAAAATCGCCCTTCTGCACAACGCGGTCGCCCGGCACGCCGTGCGGCAAAGCGCTTTTGGGACCGGACACAAAAATGGTCGGGAAGGAGACGCCGCCCGAGCCGTACCGGCGCATGCGGTATTCGAGCTCGCCGGCCATTTCCATTTCCGTGACGCCCGGCTTGATGAGTCCGTACAGCTCGTCAAGGGCCTTTTCAGCGATGCGCTGGGCCTTTTCGATGCAATCGACCTCTTCCTGCTCTTTGATTTCGCGCAGAAGCTCAAAGGCGTTGCCGACCGGCTTGAGGGCGCAGGACAAAGCGGGCAGGTATTTCTGGTATTCGTCATAGGTCATGGCGCGGTCTTCAAAGCCCATCAGCTTGACGCCCTTGTCGCGCACGACCTGCTCGGCGCAGGCCGGCGTGGGGTAGCCGGTTTCGGGCATGATGACATGCCAGCCCTGCGGGGCGACGCGGGCCGTCGCGTCCTCGATGTAGCGTGAGTCGGTAAAAAGCCAGCCCTCGCTGTCGGCGGTGATGACGGCGACGCCCTCGATGCCCGGCATGGCGGTGGCGTAAACCAGATTATCTCCGTGGGTCAGCACAACGGCATCCAACTGATTCTCGCGCAGCATGGCGGCGATTTTTTCCAATCTTGACATGAGTATTTCCTCCTTTATTAACTGCTTTGAACAGCGTTGAGATACAAAGATTTCATGGTCTGCGCGTCCTCGGCCTGGGTGCCGGCCGATTCGCAGATGATATGGGGCGCAAGGCCGCGTTCAGCCAAAAGCGCGGCCAGGGGCGCAAACTCGGGGCCGTATTCGGTGTCAGCAAAGGTCAGATGGCGGACCTCGCCGCCCTTGCCGTACTCGATTTTGCTGAAGTGGGCGTGGAAAGTGCGCGCCCGCTCGGCGCCCAGACCGCGGTGCAGCGCGTCAAGCGCGCCGGCCAGGTCGTCCTGCGCCGACATGCCGCCCATGGTGCGGGCGTTTAAATGCCCGAAGTCGATGCACGGCAAAAGGCGCTCGTCGGACTGGCAGATGCGGATGACCTCGTCAAGGTCCCCCAGCACATTGATTTTGCCCATGGTCTCGATGCACAGCCGCACCTCGCCGACGCCCTCGTCATCCATGGCCTGCAGCGCCTGGCGCAGGCCGCTCACCGTATTGGCAAGCGCCTGCTCGCGCGTCTGGCCGGTCAGGCCGCCGCAGTGCACGACAACGCGGCCGGCGCCCATCTGCTGCGCTGCACGGCAGGAGCTGATGATATAGCCGATGTTCTTCTGCCGACGCTCGGGCTCGGGGCTTGACAGATTGATGAAGTAGGGCGAGTGGACCGAAAGCGCGATGCCGTGCTCTCTGGCGCGCTCGCCCAGGGCGCGCGCCGTTTCTTCGCCGATGTTGACGCCGCGCCCGCACTGGTACTCGTACAGGTCCAGACCCATCCCGCGCAGAAAGCGGGGCGCGTCCAGACTGGATTTGTATTGGGCCGAAAAGCTGTCGCTGTTGCCGGCCGGACCGAAAAGTGCTGTCATTACTTACTCCTTTGGCTGTAAAAAGGGCTTTTCAAAAAAGCGCCGCAGGCCGAAATACCACAGCCCGGTGTCAAGGGATTCGACGCGCAGGGCATACAGGCCGCAGCGCCGCGCGCCCAGCATGTCGGTAAAAATCTGGTCCCCCAAAAGGGCGGCCTGGCCCGGCGCGCAGCCGAGCGCGTCAAGAGCGCGGGCAAAGCCCTTTTTGCGCGGTTTTCGGGCGAGGTAGATAAACCCGCAGCCCAAAAGCTCGCCAAAACGCCGGACGCGCTGCGGGTGCCGGTTGTTGGAAAGAATAAAAAGGCTGATGCCGTTTTTTTTCAGGCCTTCTGCCCAGGCGATGATTGCGGGCGGGGGCTCGGGCGCGTGCTTTTCGGCCAGTGTGCCGTCGATGTCGAGCAGCAGCGCCCGCACGCCCATCGTCCCGAGCGCTTCTGCCGTCACGTCGAGGGCGGTTTTGAATACACGATGCGGATGAAGCAGAGCCATAGGCACCTCACGCAGAATAAATCCGGCGGCCGCGGCATAACAATCAATCAACAGGGTGTCCGCAGCAGGCGGCGCCCGCACGACCATTGATTATACCACGATGGGGTATAAAAAGACATCGGTTTTTGTTGGCCGCGGGACGCGCTCAGCGGCGTCCCTTTCCGTACATATCTTACCATATACGCCCGAGCGAGCACAAGGGGGAGTTTGCACTTGGGGGACAAAATCAGAAGCTTCCTCGTCACGACGGCCGAGGACCAGAAAAACGCCGCCGCTTTGCGCGTGCCGTCGTGCTACCTGTTTTACTGCATCGGCGAGGGCGGCGCTTTGCAGCGCCGCGGACTGCCGGCATCGGCGCGCGGCGGTGTGATGGGAGTCTTTGACGACGGCACGACCGACTGGGACAGCGTGGACCATGCCCGCCTGGCGCGCGACATTGTCAGCGAATGTGCACGCCGCAGCTACGGCGGCGTGCTGCTCGACTTTCAGGAAAGCGCGGGCGCGCTTGAGGCAGTACGGCGCATTGCGCCGGCGTTGACGGCTAAGCGGCTCACTCACTTTGTACCGCTCGCGCTGTCGCAGGCCAGCGAGCACGGAAAGGTCATCGTGCCGTCGGACATCAGCGGCGGTTCCTTTGCCGACATGCTGCGGCATTACACCGTGCGCTTTCCGCCTGAACGGCTGTGTCTCGAGCTGGTGCGCGTGTGCTCGGACTTTGTCATGCCGTCGTACACGGCCGAGGGCCGGCCGCTTTCGGCCGGCGAGTTTCGCGGGCTGCTTGAAAGGTACAGGCCGCAAAGCTATTTTTCCGCCGAACTGTGCGCAAAATACTTCACTTACCAGGACGACAGCCGGCAGGTGCACTTTCTGCTGCACGATGACCCGTCGACAGCGGCACAGAAGATACAGGCCGCGGCGGCGCAGGGGTATTTTGCCGCCTTTCTGCTGTACCGCGACTGGGGCCCGGCGGCGGCCGACATCATGGCTTTTGCATAAGCGGTATGAGACCCGGCACAGGCTTGTGATGCCGTCCGGGCCTCTTTTTTGCGCCCGCCCGAAACGGCCTGTCACGGGGCGTGGCCGATGTGATTGACTTGGCTGGAAATGAATGATAAAATTATATAAAATTTAAAAAGAAAGAAGCTGATAAAATGCAAGCAAAACGCCTATTCGCAGGTCTTTTGTCTGCGGTCATGCTGATGACCCTGCTGTCCGTCGGGGCGTCTGCGGCGGAGTATACGCCGCCCGCGCTGCCCGACGCCTTTCAGGGCGACGGGCTGTACATCACGGCGACCCCGTTTGAGCTGGAAGACGGATGGTACGTCAATACTACCGGTTACAGCAACCTGGCCTTTGGGGACGGCCTGATCATGGTGGTCCGCAACGAGCGGGAGGTAGACGAAAACGGCTACTACACCGGCGCCACCATCTACCGGGCCGGCTTTGCGGACAAGACCGGCAGGGTGGTGCTGGACTTTGCCGACTGGGAGAACCCGCCGGCGCTCCGGGACCTGCTCACCGGCAACCGCAACTTCTCCGAGGGACTGTGCGCCTACTACGACCACGAGACCGGACTGTACGGCTATCTCAACACACGGGGGGAACCGGTCACCCCCGCCATCTACGACTACGCCAATGACTTCCGGGACGGCGTGGCCTGGGTCCGCTTGCCCGGCTCGGATCGCCTGCAGGTCATCAACACCAGCGGCCAGGTCCTCTTTGAGGTGGAACGGGAAGACAACTGCGTTTACAGCGACTTTGGAGACGGGCTGGCCCCCTATCGGGGCTACTCCGTGGACGGGGAATATTTTGAAGGCTATATCGACAAGCAGGGCCATATCGGCATCGATCTGACCGACACCGGCCTGTCCCCTTACCACGAGGGCACCTATTTCCTCTTTTCCGACGGCTACGCGGTGGTGGAGGACTACCGGGGGAGCAAGAGCTACCCCTCTTACGTCATCATCGACACCCGGGGCAGCGAGGTGGCCTCTGTCGACCCGGCGGCCCCGGTCTACGCCGAGATCGCGGGCGAGACCTTCCACGACGGCCTGATCCAGGTGAGCCTGATCGACACTTCCGTCTGGAACAACGACCGGATGGCCCTGGTGAACATCAGGGGGGAGCAGGTATACACGGCCCCCAGCCGGGTGGAGGACGGCCTCCGGTCGGATGCCGTCTACTACTCCGGCCACGGGGTGTTCATCAGCACCATGCCCTATGCCATCTATGACATCCGGGGCGGGACTGTCATCCCGGATGCAGAGACCCTTCAGAAGCTTCTGGGCGGCGCTGCCCCCAGCTACATGTTCCTGTCCACCTTTGCGGACGGGCTGAACCTGCTGTGGGGCACCGGGGTGCCTACCTGCATCCTTGAAGTCCACCAGGGCACTTACACCGGCGGCGGAAAAGTCTACAACGCCGCGACGGGACAGATTACGGGCGGCGGAAGCACCCCGACCGATCCTGAGACGCCGACTGAGCCGGCAGGCGGCACGCCGTCGAGCTGGGCAGTGGAAAACGTCAATACCGCTGTCGAGGCGGGCATCGTGCCCGAGACCCTGCAAAGCGCCTACACACAGGCCACGACGCGCGCTGAGTTCTGCGCGCTGGCTGTCGAGCTTTACGAGACCGTTATGGGCACGGAAATCACCGAACGCGCCACCTTCAGCGACACGACAGATGTCAACGTCGAGAAAATGGCCGGTCTGGGAGTCGTCAACGGTGTGGGCGACGGTAAATTTGACCCGAGCGCGTCCCTGACCCGTGAGGAAGCGGCAACTATGTTGTCCCGCCTGGCCAATGTCATGGAAAAGCCGTTGACCGCCGGCACGGCCAGCTTTGCCGACAACGCATCCATCTCCAGCTGGGCTTCTGAGGCCGTGGGACAGGTGCAGGCTTCGGGCATCATGAACGGCATCGAGGGCAATCAGTTCGCGCCCTCTGACCCGTACACCCGTGAGCAGAGCATCGTCACCATGCTGCGGCTGTATGACTTTGTAAAATAACCAGAAAAAAGAGAAGCTCCGGACGGCAATGCCGTTCCGGAGCTTTTTCCTGAGGATTTGACAGTACACAAATGTCTTTCCTGTGTCGACGATGTATACAAAAAACTATTATAAATCGTCAAAATACGATTTGTATTTGATTTCATAAGGACTTTTGGGGAACAGATAGCGGTGCAGAGCGATAAAATAGTCGTCAGTCATGCTGGCAATATAGTCGGTGACAATCTGATGCGGGTCCTCGAGGGAATAGTCCGCATCAGTGTAGTGGGCCCGCTGCTCGTTGATGTGCTCGATGTGGTGCCGCCACAGCACCGAAGAGCGGTCCCGGTCAGCGGCCTGGCGATAGAGTTCATCATACAGCTCACGCATCATGGGCCGGATACTTGCGGAGTAAAGCTGTTCAACTTTACCAGAGCGGTAGATATACTGATAGTTCTGCCTTTTGGCGCGCTGCAGCTCAGAAAAAATTTCATCGTCCATCTCGATACAGTCGCGGCCATAGCTGTGCTCGATGATGCTGACCGTCAGGTTGTTGATGATTTCGGCGTTTTCGCGGCCCATATCGCCGCGGTCAAAGACATCCATCCCGTCAAGCACATGGGCCTTTGCGGCGTCCTGCCGGTCCTTGCCCAAATAGGCGACAATGTCGCACACGCGCACAAGGCAGCCCTCGAGCGTGGAGGGTACCAGGGCGTCGGCCGCGCGCTCGTCGCACTGACAGCTTCGGACCTTGACATCGTAGTCGTCAAGCCCGCGCAAGGGCTTCGGGGCGTAGTGCCGGCCCTCGAGTTCACCGTTGTGGCACAGAATGCCGTCGAGGGTCTGCATGGAAACATTGCGGGCGTACATGTTGTCAAGCACGCGGACGCTCTGGATGTTGTGGCGGAACAGACGGCCGGATTTTCCCTGCGTCAGCTCATTCAAAAAGCGTTCACCCGCATGGCCGAAGGGCGTATGGCCCAAATCGTGTCCCAGGGCAATGGCCTCGATGAGGTCGAGATTCAGCCCCAGCACAGCGCCGATATTGCGCGCAATGCGCGACACCAGCTGAACGTGCAGGGCACGGCGCGTGATGTCATCGTTGTGGGTAAAGGAAAAGACCTGGGTCTTGTCGGCATAGCGGTTGTAGGCCGGCAGGTGCAGAATTTTTTCAATATCGCGGACAAAGGCAGGGCGCCACAGTGTCGGTGCGTCCCGGTCGGGGTTGCGGCGCACAGCAGATTGGTCAGAGCAGCGGGCGGATGAGCGGACGCCATGAGCGCGATCTTCCAGAATACGCTGTTGCAGCTGAGGCGAAAGGGAGCGGTAATGCAGCATAAAGGTACCTCGGTTTGCGTTTTTTATAGCTTTATCATACCATACTGTCACGCAAAAAGCACGAAAATTTGCATACAATCCGCTTGACTGGATGCAAAACGGCTGAAAAAAGCCCGGTGAAAAGCGCTGCGGTCTTTTCACCGGGACTTTGCCGGCTCAGCGGGCGAGCTGGCGGCGAATTTCTTCAGCGCGGCGGTCAAGCGCTTCGGTATCAATATGGGGACGATAGATTTCTTCGATGCGGTCGTGCAGGGTATGCGCTGCGGCAATTTCGGCAACGGCGTCGTCGATGAGCGACTGAGAAAGGCGGGACAGCAGCCGGGCGTGGCCGCGCAGCTGGCGGCGCGGGCCGTAATCGACGCAGGCGTCGACGCGCACACGGCGGTACGGTTCGCCCTCGTACTGGTGCAGAGGCGTTGAAGTGACAAATCCGAGCGACAGCGCGGGAATGAGCAGATGCAGCAGGCGTTCGGGGTTCTTGGGGCAGTAGCAGGCGTAAACGTCGTACCCCTGCGCCAGCGCGCCTTCGAGCAGCGGCTCGAGCAGAATGGGTGCAAAGCCATAGCTGTCATACAGATCATAGATACGAGTGCAGAGTGCGTCTATGGTGCCGGACAGGCGCAGCACACCGTGGGGCGTGATGCCGTCGATAAACCGCTTTTTCAGCACGCCGCGATGGCCTGTGCGCGGCATTTCGCGTGCGATGATGCCTTTGGCCCGGCGGCGCAGACGTTCAGCGGCAAAGTAAGGACGGATGGATTGGGTGACATGTTCGTCAATCTGCGCCGACGCTGCGATCAGGCGGTAGGCCTGCGCATAATGTTCTTTGGAAGCGGCCGACAGCGTCAGAAGTGCAGGGTATTTTTCGCGCAGGGTATGGCGATTGATAAACTCGGGCAGGGCCAGGTAGCCGCCGCGGGCACCCGGAAAAGAAGGCTCGGTCACATGGGGGGCGGTGGCGTCCAGAATGGCAAGCCGGTCAGACAGAACCATGCCGTCGAGCGAGTCGGGGTCACTTGAGCAATAAATGTGCTCGACCGGTTCGCCGTCCCGGGCGAGCGGCTGGCAGACACGGCGGATCAGGGTGGATTTTCCGCAGCCCGGTCCGCCTTTTAACATGTAAACGTCCCGTTCAAAGCTCTCGGCGATAAAATCTTCAAAAAAAGACACAAAACCGCGCCGCGAATTGGCGGCCAGAAAAAACGCGCATTCAGGCATATGGCAGATTCCTCCGTAAAGTGTTTTCACGCCAGTATATGCCTTTTCGTCCTGCGGGGTAACAAAAAAAACGCTTTTCTTTCATTCATTTTCGGGGTATAATAAAGTCAGTGAGGGACAGGCTGCGGCACAATCTACGTTTTAAGAGGATAAGGGAAATTTAAGAAAAAGCACGAAACAAAGCGCAGAGTCTGGGCGTCTAAAGAGAAAAGGCGTTTGCCGACCGCAAGGGGGATATATATGAGCAAGCATGTAATGGAGAGGCGAAGAAAAAGAAAGCCCATGTGGCCGCTTCTGCTTTTGGCAGTCATTGCCGCAGTGTTCGCGGTGTGGGCGCTGGTGTCAGCTTTGCGCGGTACACTGGGCAATACAGACCCGGACGCGCCGCCGGCGCAGAGCGACGAGCAGCAGCCGGGTCCGGATGAACCCAAGACCGAAGACCAGCTGGCGGCGGAGCGTCAGGCCCTGCTCGACGAGGCTGCGCTGCTGGCCAAAGGATATTTTTATGACGAGGCCATTGCGGCGCTGCAGGGTGCGGGTGAGCTGCAAAACGCAGAGACCGATGCCGAGCTTGCGCGCATCCAGGGCCTGAAAGACAGCCTGGTCAAATACGAGGGACAGCTGTACCATGTCTTTTTCCACAGCCTGATCGTCTACCCCGAGCTGGCCTTTGACGACAAAGGCCATCCAGCCGAAGGGTATAACATGTGGATGACCACAGTCAGCGAGTTCAAGGCCATGCTGCCGCTCTTTTTGGAAAATGACTTTGTTTTGTACGATATCACCGAAATGATGGAGCTTGACGAGAATGGCATGGCCCAGCGCAAGGATATTTATCTGCCTGAGGGCAAAAAGCCCCTTGTCATATCCATCGACGATGTAAGCTATTATGATTATATGCTGCCCGACGGGTTCGCACAGCGCCTTGTCATCAACGAGGCCGGTGATGTTGTCACCGAGGTCAAGGCCCCTGACGGAACGGTTTCACAAACCTATGACGGCGACGTCATGCCCATTGTCGATCAGTTTGTCAAAGAGCACCCGGAGTTTTCTTACCGCGGCGCCAAGGGCATTGTCGCACCGACGGGATACCAGGGGGCTTTCGGCTATCGCATCACCGACCCCGACTGGTTCACCGAGGCCGAGTTCAAGCAGCTGTGCGATGATGTCAAGGCCATTGCCGCCCGCCTGCGCGAGACCGGCTGGCAGATTGGCTGCCACAGTTACACCCATAACTCGTTCTGGCGCGGAGACATGACGCTCGCGGAAGTCAAGGACGACCTCGACCGCTGGAAGAGTCTGATGGAGCCCTATGTCGGTGAGACCAACATTCTCATCACGCCGTTTGGCGGGCGTTTTGATGTGGGCAGCGACGTGTATGATTACATCGTCAATGAGCTGGGCTTCAACATCATCTGTCCGGTCGGTTCGGGAATGCCGACCAGCTATGAGCAGGGCAGCATGATGCAGGACCGCCTCAACCTGGACGGCTACACCATGATCAAGCACCCCGAGCGGGTCAGTAAGTTCTTCTTTGACCCCACGCCTATCATCGACCCGGCGCGTCCGCCGCTCGACTAGGTACTGTGTGCGGCGTCCGGCCGCAGAGGACGGACGCCGCGACTTGAATAAAAAGGAGAGATCAGACATGTACGATTTGGTTATCCGCAACGGACTTGTTGTCGACGGAACCGGAGCCCCGGCTTTTAAGGGCGATGTTGCCGTGAAAGACGGGCGCATTGCCGCCGTCGCTGCCCACATCGAGGAAACAGGGCGCGAAGAAATCGACGCCCACGGCAAGTGCGTTGCGCCGGGCTTCATCGACGTACATACGCATTCGGACGCCCGCATCTTTGACGATACGGTGACCGGCTGGAACCATCTCGAGGCCGGTACGACGACCGAGCTGGTCGGGCAGTGCGGTTCGCAGGTCGTTCCCTGGTATGAGGGCGCGCTGTCGCGCACCTACGGCATGGACGAGCAGGAGTTCCGCGAGGTGTGCAGCAGCTTCCACAACTATATGAAGTACGCCGAAACACGCAGCCTGGGAACCAACATCGCCGTGCTGGCCGGCCAGGGCAGCATCCGCGGCAAGGTCATGGGTCTGGGCGCCGGGCTTCCGGACGAAAAGCAGACAGCCCAGATGCGCGACATCATGACCGAGGCCATGGAAGCCGGCTGCCTCGGCTTTTCCACCGGTCTGGTCTACACGCCGTCGGTCTTTGCCGGGCCTGACGAGATTACCGAAATAGCCCGCGCGGCTCATGCCAAGGGCGGTATCTACACCAGCCATATCCGCGGTGAGGGCAACGCGCTGCTTTCATCCATTGACGAGGCGCTTGAGGTCGGTCGCAAGAGCGGCATCCCCGTCAATATTTCGCACATCAAGGTCATCGGCAAGCACAATGAAGGCCGCTCGAAGGACGCCATTGCGCTGATTGAAAAGGCCCAGGCTGAAGGCCTGCGCGTCACGGCCGACCTGTATCCGTTCACCGGCGGCTCAGCCCCTCTGGCCAGTCAGCTGCCCCCCAAATACCTGACCGATGGCATTGCCGAAAGCGTCAAAAAGCTGTCTGACCCTGAGCTGCGCAAAAAAGTGCTGTGGTCCATCATGAACGAGCCTGATGAGTTTGAAAGCAATATTTTCTCGGCCGGATTTGACGGCACGCTGCTGTGCGGCTGCTCTGCCACTCCGCAGTATGTCGGCAAGACGCTGGGTGAGATCGGCCGCGAAGAGGGCCGCGACCCGTTCGACGTGTGCTGTGACATCCTGATGCGCAACGGCGGCGTTGTGCAGGGCATTTACATGTCGCAGAATGAGAGCGACATGCTGCGCTTTTTGGCCCAGCCGTGGGTCATGTCGGGCAGCGACTGGTCGGACGGCAGCGAGCCCGTTGACCCCGAGCACATCGCGGGCAGCCACCCGCGCGGACTTGCGACCATGACCCGCCGCCTCGAGCTTATTCGCGAGCACAAGATCGAGAGCCTTGAGAGCGCTGTTCACCGCATGACCGGCATGGCGGCTGACGTTTACGACCTGCCGCAGGTCGGCCGTCTGCAGCCGGGCAAAAAGGCGGATATCACCATTTTTGACTGGGACAACGTGCGGGCACACGCCGACTATGTCCACCCCTTCCGCCGTAATGAGGGCATCGAAACCGTCATTGTCAGCGGCAAGGTAGCCGTCAAAAATGGCAGCTTCACTGGCGTGCGTTGCGGCAAAATCCTGAAAAAAGGCGAATAAAGCAGTCTGCATATAAAAACAGGAGAAAGCATAAGCTTTCTCCTGTTTTTTGCGTCCGGTCAGGTGGACAGAATCTCGATTTCGCCAGAAATACTTTCGAGGTTCAGTTCGGCGCTGCCGCCGTGTTGGTTGAACGTGCGGCCCTGCCGGCTGTTGTCCTTGTAAACGCTGCCCAGACTGCTGGCATTGACTGATACGTCGGGGAAAGACACCTGAATGCGGCCCGAAACCGTTTCGACCTCAGCTTCGCGCTCCAGTGTACCTGCCAGTGCGCAGCCGCCGGAAACCGACTGCGCGTTAATCTCACCAAAGTCACCGTCCAGGTCGATGCTTCCGGAGACGCTTTCGACAGAAAGCTCAGAAACGCTGCCTGTAATGCCCAGGCTTCCCGAAACCGTGCTGGCGTCGAGCTGGTTGGCGGTGACGCCGGACAGCTCAATGACGCCTGATGTAGTGCAGAGACTGGCTTCGTCACAGGTATGGCCGCTGTCTTCAATATCGCCGGAAACCGTTGTAATGTCAAGGCTGTCGAGCTGTGTGTCTGCCGGCACAGTGACTGTCACATGCCAGTCACCACTTGGAATGCGTGGACCAATGGTTTCAGTGCGGAACTTCAGGGTGTCGCCATCGACCTCAGCGCGGACGAGAGCTTCGTTTTCGTGCAGCTGATAGCTGAGCGAAAAGCTTTCGCCGCTGACAATGCGGACATCGGCGGCAACCACCGAAATATCCATGCTGGAAAACGTATCGAGTTCCATAGCCCCGGATGTGTCGCTCGCAGATGTCTCAGCCAGTGTAACAGGGGAATCTGTGCCGGTCACAGTGTCGCCGGCTGACAACGTCAGGTTACCATTCCGCGGAGCGCTGCTACGGCCGATGGCGCTGCCCACGGCAAAGAGCAGCAGACCAACGGTCAGCAGGCCGGCGATACAAAGCGGGAGCTTTTTGAAACCTCGCCGTTCTGCACGGGAAGGGGACTGTGAGGCAGGCATTTCTGCCGTGCCGGTGCGGATGCGGTAGGCCAGCTCTTTTGGCGTGCCAAAGCGTTCAGTCAGCTGTTCGTAGCTGGTCAGACCCGCCTCATCGGCATACTCACGGTAAAAGCGGACTGCCTCGTCGCGTTCCGCAGCCGGAAGCCGGTTCAAACAAAAAATGAGTTCGTCAAAGTACTGCGCTGTCGTCATGCCTGTTTCCCCCCAATATCTGATCCATACTGCGCTTAAACTGCTCCCACTCGGTTACATAAGCGTTCAAAGCCTTGCGACCCTCGGCAGTCAGCTGGTAATACCTGCGGTTGCGGCCCTGGCAGGAGCGGTCATAGGTGGTCAGCAGATGGCCTTTTTGCAGCCGCCGAAGAGCCGGGTACATGGCGGTTTCTGACACATCGAGCATCTCGCGCACCTGCTGTGTGAGAATATAACCGTATTCATCCCCGTTTTGCAGAATGCCCAGAACAATAAAGTCCAAAAGCGCCCCGCCGGTCTGGAATCCCAAGCTGCGTCCCTCCTATATTGTCTATTTTACTATATTATAAAATGAATAATATTAACTGTCAAGAGGGCCTGATAAGTTTGAAAGGACAGAGCCGCAAAAAAGCTCCGGCCTGCGCCGGAGCCCATGGAAAACAGGGAGCTAGAAGTCAGCGAGCAGTCCGGCTGCCCAGTTGAGCAGCAGCGACGAACAGGGCTCGAGGCGGTCAGCCGAAACGTCCCGGCGCAGGTCGTTGGCAGCAGCCAGTACGCGCGCATCGTCGCCGGACAGAACCTTTTGCAGTTCGGCGCGGGTGCGAAGGTAATGTCCGGTGCGGCAAAAGTGCAGGGCCTGCAGCGTGAAGGCAGCAGACTTGTAAAGCTCCTGCAGTACATCGCTGCTGTGCGCGTGCAGCAGGTTGTGGCAGCAGGCGTGATAAATTGCACAGGCCCCGTTTTGCACGGCGAGGCGGGCGTCATCGGCATTCGGCACGGGAATGATATCCTCGAGTCTGCCCAAAATAGGGACTGTGTCGTGGTAAAACTGAAAGAGTTCGGCTTTTGACCAGCCGGCCAGGGTGCGCCGGTCGGACACAAAGCCGCAGATAAGCTCGCGGTGCGGAAGCGTATCGAGCGCGTCGCGGTAGCGCACAAGGTCGTCGGGGGACAGTATGTCAGTGATGAGCACAGTGTCGATATCGCTGTGTTCGCGGGCTTCGCCCCGTGCATAGCTTCCCTGCAGGCCAATGAAGCGGACACGGTTGCCGAACAGGCGCAGGACAGCGCTTTGGTACAGAGGCATCCAGGTTGAAAGATCGGGCATTGTGCATCTCCTTTCCGCAAAGACAGAGCCGCACCATCCGCTTTTGAGCGGATGGTGCGGTGTTTTTTTTAATTTCTTTTCCAGGTACGGGGGGCGAAAAGAATGAACATGGGGAAGATTTCAAGCCGCCCGGCCAGCATATCAAAGCTGAGTACGAGCTTGGACAGGATTGAAAATTCAGAGAAGTTGCCCGCCGGGCCGACCATGCCCAAGCCAGGGCCGACATTGCCCACACAGGTCAGCACAGCGGTGGATGTTGATACCAGGTCAAAGCCGTCGAGCGCGACGACGAGCATCGAGCCGAGCAGCAAAAGAACATAGGCGGCAAAAAAGACCATGACCTCATCAAGAGTCATTTTGCTGACTGGCCGGCCCTCAAATTTGATGTTTTTGACGGCGCGCGGATGAATCATGGCGCGGATTTCCTGACCGATAGATTTGACCAGCATCACCAGACGCGAAACCTTGAGGCCGCCGCCTGTCGAGCCGGCACATGCGCCGAGGGCGGTGAGCAGGATCAGCACCATTTTGGAAAAGGTTGGCCATACGTCATAATTGAGCGAGGCATAGCCGGTCGTCGTGATGATGGAGGAGACCTGGAAGAAGGCGGCGCGGATCGTATCGTCCAGGCTGTCGAACAGATGCGCGACGTTGAACGCAATCAGGCCAGTCGCCAGGGCGATGATGACAAGATACCACCGGAGCTCCTGACTTTTCAGCGCACTTTTGAACTTGCCGAGCAAAATCAGGTAATAAATGTTGAAGTTGATGCCGAACAGCAGCATGAAAATGCCGATGACCCATTCTGCATAGGAGCTGTGATAAGCGCCGATTGACTCTGCGCGTACGGAAAAGCCGCCGGTACCCGCTGTGCCGAACGAGTTTACTACGCTGTCGAACAGGTCCATGCCGCCCAGCAACAGCAAAACAATCTCGATGATGGTCATGACCAGATACACAGCGTACAGAATCAGGGCAGTCGAACGCATTTTGGGCACCAGTTTGTCAATCGAAGGCCCCGGCATTTCGGCGCGCATAATGTGCATGGCGCGGCCTTCGCCTTTGGCAGCCGGCAAAACGGCCAGCGCAAAGACCAGAATACCCATGCCGCCAATCCAGTGGGTGAAGCTGCGCCAGAACAGCATACCGCGCGACAGGCTTTCGACATCGGTAAGGATGCTTGAGCCGGTGGTGGTAAAGCCGGACACGGTTTCAAAAAAACTGTCGACAAAGCTGGGAATCTCACCGCTCAGGTAAAAGGGAAGCGCTCCCAGCACCGACATGGCGATCCACGAAAAAGCGACAATTAAAAGGCCGTCGCGGGCGTAAAAAACAGTATTGACCGGCTTTTTCCAGGTCAGCAACAGGCTCAGTCCCAGCGCGAGCGCTGCGGTCAGCAGAAAATAAAGGGTCTCGTGCTCTCCGTACAGCAAACCGACGACGGCGGGCAAAAGCAGCAGTACCGCCTCGATCCGGATGACAAGCCCGACCGTGCGGGCGATCATACGAGTATTCATGGCTCAGCGCAGAATGTCGTCCAGCTCGCGAATCTGACGGCTGGTCGACACGACGACGACGCTGTCACCCTTTTCAATGTGGTCGTCGCCGCCGGGGATGATAGTCTTGCCGTGCCGCACAATGGTTGCGATGAGCAGGCCCGGTTTGGTATTGAGGTCCTTGAGGGTCTTGCCGGTCACGCGCGAGCGTTCGCCCACGCGGAACTCGAGGACTTCGACCTGGTTGTTGACAATGCGGTGCAGCGTCTCAATCGTGCTGTAAGCGATGGAGTTGCGCAACGCGCGCACATAGCGGATAATCTGGCTTGCCGTGATGTACTTGGGCGAGATGACAGTCTCGACACCGGAGTTTGTGATAATGTCCATGAATGAAATGCGGTTGACTTTGGCGATGACCTTGCCTTTGGTGCGGGTGGCCGCGTACATGGACAAAATGATGTTCTCTTCGTCAATGCCCGTCAGGGCGATAAAGGCGTCGGTGTGCTCGATGCCCTCTTCAAGCAGCAGCTCTTCGCTCGTGCCGTCGCCGCAGATAATCTCGGCCTTGGGCAGAAGCGAGCACAGCAGGTCACAGGTGTCGTGGTTCATTTCGATAATCTTGACATGCATGTTGAGCTCGAGCAGCATTTTGGCGAGATAATAGCTGATGCGGCCGCCGCCGACAATGAGAACCGAGCGCACCTTATGCGATGTAAGACCAATAGCGCGAAAAAAGCCTTCAGTCTCGAACGGGGCAGCGGTAAAGTGGATGCGGTCGCCGGCCTGCAGCTCAAAGCTGCCGTCAGGGATAACGACCTGC
The DNA here is from genome assembly GCA_018714845.1 of Candidatus Ventrousia excrementavium. Lineage (GTDB taxonomy): Bacteria > Bacillota > Clostridia > Oscillospirales > Butyricicoccaceae > Ventrousia > Ventrousia excrementavium. The sequence goes on along the minus strand of DVMR01000014.1, from coordinate 21,415 downwards.
GTGCCGCGCTGTACGGCGACGATGAGCACTTTTACCTTGTATTTTTTATACAGGTCGGCCAGCCGCAGTCCGCACAGAGGGCTTTTATCACCGATGCGAATCTCGACCAGCTCGACGCGGCCCTTGGAAAAGGAGTCGATTTTACTGGCCGACGGCAGGCGCAGCACGCGCGATATTTCACGCGCTGCGGCCTGCTCGGGGTTGATAATCATGGAAATGCCAAACTCTTCCTTCAAAAGGCCGATCTGGCGGGTGTATTCGTGGTTGCGGACGCGGGCAATGGTGTGATCGGCGCCAATTTTTTTTGCCGTGATGCAGGCCAAAAGATTGGTTTCATCAGACGAGGTGGCGGCAATGACCAGGTCGGCGCGTTCGGCCCCGGCCTCGCGCAGAACATCGAGGGAAGCGCCGTTGCCCTGAATACCCATGACGTCGAGCACGTCGACCGACTGCCGGAGCGCCTGGGGATTTTTGTCGATGACGACGATGTCGTGCCCTTCTTTGGAAAGCTGCTCGGTCAGGGTATACCCGACCTTGCCGTCGCCGATGACGATGATTTTCATACGGGAAGAAGACCTCTTTTCAGCACACAACCCGGTCAGGCGCGGGCGACGCCCGATTCACGGGCGGCACGGCGCACAGCCTCGGCGACCTTTTGGTGGCCTTCGCGGTCAAAAGCCGGGGGCATGATGTTTTCGGGTGAGAGCTTGTCGGGCGTGACGAGGTCGGCGATGGCGTGTGCGGCGGCCAGCTTCATCTCTTCATTGATGTCGCTGGCGCGCACGTCGAGCGCTCCGCGGAACACGCCGGGGAAGGCGAGGACATTGTTGATTTGGTTGGGGAAATCAGACCGGCCGGTGCCAACGATAAAGGCGCCGCCTGCCTTGGCTTCGTCGGGCCAGATTTCGGGCACGGGGTTGGCCATGGCAAAGACGACCGATTTGTCGGCCATCAGGGCCACGTCGTCGCGCGTCAGGCAGTTCGGAGCCGACACGCCGATAAAGACGTCAGCACCCGGCATGGCGTCGCGCAGTACGCCGTGCAGCTTGCGCGGATTGGTCAGAGCGGCGACGCGGGCCTGCTCGGGGTTCATATCGGGGTTGCCGTCGTACAAAAGCCCGAACCGGTCACAAAGCGTCAGGTCGCTGACGCCGAGTGAAAGCAGCAGGCGGGCAATGGCCAGAGCGGCGGCACCGGCGCCGTTGATGACAATGCGCAGCGACGGGATGGCCTTGCCTGTCAGCTTGCAGGCATTGATGAGCGCAGCACACACGACGATGGCCGTGCCGTGCTGGTCGTCGTGAAAGACGGGAATGTCGCATTTCTGTTTGAGCTGGCGCTCGATTTCAATACACCGGGGAGCTGAAATGTCCTCAAGGTTGATGCCGCCGAAGGAGCCGGCCAGCAGCTCGACGGTGCGGACAATCTCGTCAACATCCTTGGAGCGGATGCACAGGGGAATGGCATCTACATTGGCAAAGGCCTTGAAAAGTGCGCATTTGCCTTCCATGACAGGCATGCCGGCTTCGGGGCCGATGTCGCCCAGGCCGAGGACCGCAGTGCCGTCGGTGATGACGGCGACCAGGTTGCCGCGGCCGGTGTACTTGTACGACAAATCGCGGTCCTCTTTAATCTTCAGGCAGGGCTCGGCGACACCCGGGGTGTAGGCGATGGTCATATCCTCATACGAATTGATGGGGCAGCGGTTGACAATCTCAAGCTTGCCGTGCCACTGCTCGTGGGCCAAAAGCGCGCGTTCCTTCATGTCCATAATCGATTGACTCCTTATTTCTGGTCTATATTAGTACAGTTTGAAGAAAATCGAGGCCAGCTGTCCGCGGGTGATGCCATCGAGCGGCGCAACATTGTTGGTGCCGCCCATGCCGGACACAATGCCCAGCGAAGTCAGCAGGCTGACGTGGTCCTGTGCCCAGTAGGGCACGGACGCGAAATCGTCAAAGACCGGGGTGGTGTATGAGTAGCCGCGCTCGATGGTGCGGCCGATGACAGTCATCACCTGGGCGCGGGTCGTGCCGGCCGTGGGCTGGAAGACCGAAACACCGTCCACGACAGTACCCTGCATGATGCCCTCAGCGTACAGAGCGCGCACATGGGGCAGTGCCCAGTCAGCGATAGATGCCTGGTCGGCGTAGGGCAGCGCAGTGGATCCGTACTGGGTGACGTCGAGCCCCAGATAACGTGAAATCAGTGTGGCGACCTCCTGGTTGGTGGCCGCTCGGTCAGGATAGAAGTTGACGTCCTGCGAGAAAACGCCCTGTGTACACAGGTACTCGGCGTATTCGCGTGCCCAGTGGTCCGTGGCGGTCAGGTCCTGATAAACGCCGGTCTCGACACTGCCGACGGACATGCTCTGCATGCTGCGGTTGAAGTAGGCGTCGTATACGGTCAGCACAATGTGATGCAGGCTGCCGTCGTCAGGCAGGCTGGCTGTCAGCTCGCCGGTCGTATCGGCGTACTCAAAAGTCAGCTCCTGCCCGTCAAGGGTCAGCGAAATCATATCAGACGAGATGGGCAGGGGATAGTTGTCAGTGATGAGAGCAGTGAGCACGGTCCCCTCGGCCGCCATCACGATGGACGGCGGCGTCAGGTCGGCCTCAGCGCCTGTGTAATGACACATGATCTGGTCGACGAGCAGGCTGCCGGACGATGCCTCGCTGACGTGCGAGGACATGCCGAGCAGAGTGTTCGCACCCGACGGCACCTGCGCCGTGACATACTGCCATTCCGTGGTGCTGTCCAGAGTGAGCGGCACGGAGACCGTGCTGCCATCGGACAGGCGGAAGTCAAGGGCAAAGCTGCCGCTGCCGCGGACCATCAGGCTGATGGCATTGGCGCCCGAGCCGAGGGTATAGGGCGAGGTTGAGTAGTAGGTGATGGTTTCAGGCAGGCTGACCAGCGGCACATGATAGGTCAGTGAGGCGCTGCCAAAGCCATAGCGGGCGTTTTCAGGCGTCTGGGAAATAGTGCAGGCCACGGCGGTATCAAGGTGCGCGGCCGACGCCAGCCAGCTGGCGCCGTTTTCAAAGCCCTCGAGCAGGTCAGGAGCCTGGCCGACCGTAATGGGAATGGAAACCGTCTTTTCACCGGCCGTCACCTCGAGCGTACCGCTCAGACCGGGGGCGCTGCCCGCAGTAAAAAGACCTTCCGGCGTGATGGTGCCGGCATTGCCCGTCAGAGTAAAGGTAAAGCATATATCCTGCGAAACAATGTCACGCACGCCGTCAGAACACAAAACATCCAGTTCGACCTGCTCGCCGGGCGACAGGCTGAGCCGGGTCAGGGCGGTCTGGCTGCCCTGACGCACAACCGACATGAAGGGCGGCGTCTCATAGACGGTGAACACAGCGTCCTGCGAAGCTAGAGTGCCTGAAAGAGCGCCCACCGTCACAGTGCCACCCTCGTCGGGAGCGGTAAAGATATTCCCATCGACCGTACCGCCGCCTGAAGTGATGGCAAAACCTTCAGCGTACGTTGTCTTGGGGAAGTAGTCGGCGTTGAAGCTCTTGGAGGACAGCTCGACCTGCGCACCGGCCATGACGACCTCGTTTTGCGGATAGACTGCGACGGTCGAAGCTGGCAGGCTCTGGTCTCCGCCATTGACAAAGACAATGAAATTGGCGCAGCGGCGCGCACTGCCGTCCGAGGGGGATGAGAGGACGGGAACTGTCTGGTTGCCATTGAGGCGCGAGGCGATGATGGTCGAGCCGCCGCCGTCCAGGTTGACGACGTTGGTGCAGCCCTGGGCCTGCAGCTGCAGGGCAGCATCGCGCAGGCTGATGCCGTCGGCCAGACCGCTCTGGCGGCCGTCACACACCAAAATGACGCACGAACCGTCATCCCGGGTGCCCAGCACGGTGCGGGGCGCTTTTGACGTCGTGGCGGCCGAGGTCAGCTCGCCGTGTCTGAGCAGCATGTCGCCGCCGCCGCACGAAAAGACGGCGTCATGCCAGCGGGTGTCGCTGGTCTGGGCGTTAATGGTGATGGTCTGGCCGACCTCGATGCCGCCCAGCGTCGTCCCCGAGGTGTTGGTGTCGCTCAGCGCGAGAATGACCTGATTTTCGCCGATGGTCAGGGCCGTGGTGCCGTGCACCACCTGTGAAACCGTACCGGTCAGCGGCTGACCCAGGCGCAGATAGTCGCCGGGGGCGAGGTCGAGCACCACCTGCACGCCGGCGGCGGTCAGGCGGGTCGTCTGCGAAAAGTCCGAGGTGTATAAGTAAATGCCCCTTTGAGTACGCACTTTGTTGAGTGCGTAAATGGGGCGGACCAGTCCGTTTGCATCGGTCAGGCTCATCTGCAGGCCGGGCGCGCCGGTGATAACGCTGCCGTCTGACAAAAAGCCGACAGCGTTCCAGGCGCCGTCAGAAACGCACAGGCGGCCGTTCTGAATGAGCATGCCGGTCGGCACGCCGGTATCCATGTCAAAAAAGTCACCGTTGACAGCCGCCATAACGGTGTAGCCCTGGCTCTGGCACCAGCTGATGACGGTATTGATATCAGACTTGCCGTAAACGTAGTCGCCGTATGCGGTGATGGGAATAGCCGTCAGGCCGGGAGTGTAGTCAAGGGTGAAGTATTGATCAGCAGCGCCCGCGTCGGTGCGGCGCTGGGTCGAGGTCAGGGTGAGACCGGGCAGAAGAGTCTGAATGTCTTCATACACATATTCGCCTGCGGCGGCCAGCCCGGCAGGCATCAGGGCCAGCACAAGGCAGAGTGCGGTGACGAATGATAAAATACGGCGGGAAACGGATTTCATGGCAGCTCCTTTCAGGGGTTTAAAGTGGGTAAACGCCGGGCGCAGGCCCGTATACTGTCCATTCTAGTACAATTTACAGCAAAAGAAAAGAGATAATTTCAAATTGTTTTTATTTGTCACATATGTGGTGCGCTTTGTAAAAAAAGATATCGGTTCACTTTCCAAATCTGATCGATTGTGATATGATAGCGTAGGCCGCCAGAGCGGTCAATAGGGGTAAGAGAGGAAGATCATCATGTCGGAAGGCCGGCAACAAACGCTGATCTACAAAATTTTTAAAAGGTATTTCATCGACGCCATGGGGGCCATGGCGTTGGGATTGTTTTCGTCGCTTATTATCGGGCTGATTCTGACGCAGCTCGCCAGACTGCCGGGGCTGTCCTTTATCGCCCCGCTGACCGAGGTGCTTGACGCCTCGTCGCCCGTCGTGGGTGCGGCGATTGGCGTTGCCATTGCCTGGGGCCTCAAGTGCGACGGCATGGTCGTCTTTTCATGCGCCGGTGCCGGCGCCATCGGCTATGCCTTTGGCGGACCGGTCGGCGCCTTTATCGCGGCCGTTATCGGGGCCGAATGCGGACAGCTTGTGTCCAAGCGCACGCCGGTCGACATTGTTGTCACACCCATTGTCACCATTGTGACAGGCGGCTTTTTCGGCCATCTGGTCGGGCCGTCCATCTCGAGCGCAATGGACTGGCTCGGGCAGCTTGTCAACGCGGCCACCGTTTTGTCGCCCCTGCCTATGGGCATTGCCGTTGGCGTTATTGTCGGCATGGTGCTCACGCTGCCCATCAGCTCGGCTGCGCTGTGCATCATGCTGGGCCTGTCAGGGCTGGCCGGCGGCGCGGCAACGGCGGGCTGCGCGGCGCAGATGGTCGGCTTTGCCGTCATCAGCTTTGGCGACAACGGTGTCTCCGGCCTGATTTCACAGGGCATCGGCACATCCATGCTGCAGGTGCCCAATATCATGCGCCGGCCGCAGATATGGATTGCCCCGACCGTGGCCAGCGCGGTCAGCGGCGGACTGTCGTCTGCAGTGTTCGGCATGACCAATGTCCCGGCAGGCGCCGGAATGGGGACCTCAGGCCTGGTGGGCGAGATTACCATGTATGGGGATATGGCCGCGTCAATGGGCGGGCTGAAGGTCATCCTGCTCATGCTGCTGGTGCACGTTCTGGTACCCGCCGTTGTCTCGCTGGCAGTTGACCGCCTGCTGCGCAAAGTCGGCTGGGTCCGTCCCGGTGACATGAAGCTGCGCGAGCTGTCCTGATGTTTACGCCCGGCCGTTGAGCAGGGCGCGAACATCACGCCAGTTGGGCATATACCGGTCAAGCAGCGCGGTAAACGCGCTGCCGTGGTTGGGCACCTGTAAATGCGCCAGTTCGTGCAGCAGTACATAGTCAAGGCAGACAAGAGGACGGCGAGCCAGCGCAAGGCTGAAGCGCAGCTTTTTGGTGCCCGGCGTACATGAACCCCAGCGCGTTTTCATGTCGCGTATCTGCCAGCCTGCGCAGTACAGTCCCGTAATGGCCTCCCACACAGGCAGCCGGCGGGTGATTTCGTCGTGCAGGGCAGCGCGGTAAAATTGTGTCAGCGCCTCATGGCGCTGCTCGGATGTGCTGTCCTGCGGCACGGACAGGCGCAGCCGGCCGTCTGCAAGTGCAGACGGCTGACCGGGCGCAAAGCACAGAGAGTACGGCCGGCCCCAGACGGAGACCTGGCCGTCGGGCACCGGCGTTTTTGGGGCTATGTCGGCAAGCCGCGCCTGCTGCCGCGCGATCCAGTCCGCTTTGGAGCGGACAAAGTCCAGTACTGCGGCATCCGGAACATGGGCGGGCGCGGAGACGCGCACTGCGCCGTCGCGCGGCGACACGGTCAGATACAGGTTTTTGATTCTTTTACGCACCACTGTCACGGTCATTCCGTCAATATCCATCAGCAAGCGAATTTCCTCCCATATGCGAAAAAGCTTTGCAAGCCGGCGTTTTTATGATATAATAGCCGCGGTTCCCCAAGCTGTGCGGAGCCGCAAACGCCGGCCAGAGCCGGCCATAAAAAGGAGAGCGTTTTATGTCCGATTATAAATTCATGCTGATCAGCGACAGCACGAATGATCTGCCGAAGGTCTGGTATGAAGAAAACAACGCCTGTTGCGTACCTCACGGCATTGTGATTGACGGCAAGGAGTACTGGGACGACTTTGGCGTCACCCTGCCGCCCAAAAAGGTTTATGATTATATCCGCGGCGGCGGAATGCCGTCGACTGTGCAGGGCAATCTTGAAAAAATCACCGAGTACTTTGAAGAAAGCTGTAAAGCCGGCATGGATTCGCTGTACCTGGTCTTTTCATCCAAGCTGAGCGGAACTTATGCAACGGCGTGCATGGTGGCCGACGAAATGATGCAGAAATACCCCGGCCGGCGGGTGCTGTGCGTCGACTCGCGCTGCGCCGCCATGGGACACGGGATGCTGGTCATGCTGGCTCAAAAGCTGCGCGAGCAGGGGATGACAGCTGACGAGGCGGCGGCTGAGCTTGAGAAGCGCTGCCTGCAGGTATGTCACTTCTTTACGGTCGACGACCTCAATCACCTGTACCGCGGCGGCCGCCTGAGCAAGGCCGAGGCTGTGCTGGGCAGTCTGATTGGCATTAAGCCCATTTTGTATATTGACGATACTGGCAAGCTGGTGCCCATCGGCAAAAAGCGCGGCCGTCATCAGGCCATTGAAGAGCTGGCCCGCCTGACCGTCGAACACATCAAAAATCCCGACGAGCAGACCATCATCATTCCCCACGGCGATTGCCCTGAGGACGCGGAAGAGCTGCGGCGTCTGCTGAGCGAAAAGCTGCCTGGCGTTAAGATTGAGATTTATATGCTCGGTCCGACAATCGGCACGCATACGGGTCCGGGCGTGCTGGCAACCCTGTTCTGGGGCGACAAGCGGCTGTAGACCAATATCATAAAGCATCAAGGGAGCGAAAGCGCGGCTTTCGCTCCCTTTTTTTATATCTCTTTAAGAAATCAGGCAGGCTGCTCCTGTCGCCGCCGGGTTTCGCGCCGCAAAAAGAGCAGGAAAAGCGTGAGCAGTACTGTGCCTTTCAAAATGCTGGAGATGGTGATGCTCCACCACACACCATTGAGGCCGAGCGCCGTCGCTGACAGCACCATGGCCATGGGAATGCGGGCCGAGGTCAGCACAATGCTGGTGATGGATGGGGGCAGCGTTTTGCCAAACCCGGAAAAAGCGCCGCCGACCATGATTTCAATACAGCAGAACAGCTGTGAAAAGCCCAGAATGACCAGATAGTCGACACCCAGGGGAAGAGCTTCGGGCTCACGGATAAAGATGCGGAAAATGGGCGCGGCCGCAAAGATAAGCAGCAGCGATGTAAAGATTCCCCAGCAGACCATAATGGTAAAGGCGCTGCGGAAGCCGCACTTGGTGCGTTCAAAATTGCCGGCCCCGTGATTTTGCGCGATAAACGAACTGAGCGCGGCGCTGAAGCCGTCGGCCGTCATCCACGAGATTGACTCAATCTGGCTGCCGACCTTCTGCACGGCAATGGCCGTGTCGCCGAAAACGGCAACCGTGCGCGCAAGCACCATCGAGATGCTCGTGAACAATGCGCCCTGCACAGCCGAAGGCAGGCCAATGCGCAGGATATCGCGGATCTTCTTAAGGTCCGGTCGGGCAAAAATGCGGACCCTCTGCAGCAGATGAGCGTCGCGCCGGGCGTACAGCACATACAGCAGGGTAACGAGCGCCTGCGCCAGCACGGTGGCGATGGCGGCTCCGGCTACGCCCATAACGGGAAAGGGACCGATGCCGAAAATAAGCACCGGGTCAAGTACAATATTGAGCACAAGCCCTGCCGTCGTGACAAGGAAGGGGGTGCGGCTGTTGCCGGTGACAGTAATAAGACCTGTGAAAACCTGGTTTAAGGTACTGAAAATAATCAGTCCGCCGGTGATGAACAGATAGGATTCGGCATCGGCGATGGTCTGCGCTCCGTTCAGGCGGAAAAAGCCGACGAGCGGGCTGGTAAACAGCATCATGACCAGCCCGAACAGCACGCTGAGAACGATTTCAAGCTGCAGCGCATTCTGCGCAAAGCGGGCCGCTTCATCGTTGTCTCCGGCGCCCAGACGATGTCCGACGTTGACCTGGCCGCCCATGCGCGCCAGCGTGGCAATGGACTGTGAGAGCCAGCCGTACATGCCGGCCGCACCTACGCTGGCCACCGCGTCGGCGCCTAGGTAGCCAATCCAGATCATGTCGGTCAGGTTGTAGGCCATCTGAATGAGCGAGGTCAGCATAATGGGGATGGCCAGCCGTGTCAGCGAAGAAAAAATATTGCCTTCAAGCAAATTGATGCGATGGGTCATTCTCTCCCTCCTGCACAATAAAATAGCCGCCGGACTGCGGCCACAAAAAGCATTGTAGCATACAGCACAGGCAATGGCAATGCTGATTGATAAAGCGGGCATGTATTTTGAAGAACGCGGCCGGCGCTGCTGCGATAAAAAACGCCGCTTGGCGGCGTTTTGCAGTCAGATGTCGAGTCCCGGTTCAATCAGGTCAGCGGCCGAGGTCAGACCTTCGCGGCGCAGAGCAGCGAGATAGGACGCGGTGTTTTTATCCGCGTCGGGAAGAGCGGCAAAGGTTCGCACCAGCTTTTCCATCACACCGGCGCCGCACTGTTCAAAGACACGGTAAAAAAGCGCTGTTCCTTTGGAATGCACTCCTTCGGGGCGGCTGCCGTCCCGGGTGCGGATGGGCGGCAAAGACGCTGCGCAGGGCAGGTGGCGGCCCAGAGTGTAATCAAACAGCGTCCGGTCGCCTGAATCGAGCGCAAAGCACAGGGCCGACCATTCAGCCGTCGTTTCGTTGAGCCAGTCTTCCCACGTTTCAGCGGGAGCACCCGTGCACCAGATATGGGCCGTCTCGTGCGCAAGAAAGTGCGTCAGGTCGGGTCCCGGTTCGCCGGGAGACACCGACCACATCAGGTCGCGCCGGCGGTAGCCGCCCCCTTCGCGGATGGCCGGCCAGGCACAGGGGATGTCGAGCACGTCCAGCCTGCGCTGCGGAAACAGCCGGCCGTTGTAATATTCTGTGATGCGCCGGTACACATCCCTCGCCGCCTCGGCCTGCGGCCGGACTGCCGGGTCCATGAAATAGATGTTCATGGCCTCATCTGACACGACCTGAAGCCTCTCTTTGCGATAGGCCACGATGTTAAAGGGGTCATATCCCTCGCCGCCGTACTCCCAAACCGAGCGGGCCGGGTCCCAGCGCCCTTTGACAACAAACCAGTCCTGTGCATCATCTGCAAGCAGGACCCGGTCCTGTGCGATGTCAAAGGGCAGTTCCTGCGGATACCAGACCGAATAATAGCTGAGCGACACAAAGTCAGGGGTGACGATGTTGGCCCAGTTTTTTATCTGCACGGGGTCAAACTGCACACTGCCTTCATACTCGACCCACAGCTCGGTAATCGGTCCTTCACCTGTGACAGTGACACGCTGCGCCGGCGAGCGAAAGACCGGCTTTTCACCGTCAGTGCACTGCCACTGCACCGGCACATCAGCCCGCAGCGCATGGACAGTCAGGTCGCTGTTTAAAATAAAGGAGAGCTGACGCGCACTGTTTTCCGGGCAAGACAGGTGTGCGCAGGCGCTGAGACTTTCCGGCTGGAGCGTGAGCGCAACTGTCAGTGCGTTTTCTCCCATTTTTTATTTGATGACAATGGCCAGCATTTCGACCGGCTCATTGGACAGGTTTTTCGCCCAGTGGGTCTGGCCGCCGCCAATGAACATGATGTCGCCGGCGTGCATGACTTTTTCCGTGCCGTTGTCGCTGACCGTCAGCTCGCCCTTGAGGCAGTAGTAAATTTCAGCGTCCGGGTTGTGCGGATGCTCGCCGATGGAAACGCCGGGCTGCAATGTCATGTGCGAGCACAGGTTGCATTTGCCCATGGTTTCGTCGGCTTCGAGCAGGTGCAGGGTGGGGATCTCGCCGCTGCCGCCGCGCAGATCGCGCTTGATTTCGGTTCTCATCATTTCAAGGGTCTTGACCATAGCTGATTCCTCCATGATTTTTGGTATGAACGATTTCATTATAGCGCGCAGCTCAGGGAAATACAAGGGATCATAGTTGCAAAGAACTGGTTCGATATGGTATGATTGTGCATAAGAATGCAGGAAAGGGGAGAGCCCATTGCCCAAAACCGAAGGTGGGGTCGCCGCTGTCGACCGGGCTGTTGACATTATCGAATACATTTACCAGCAGGGCGGCGAATGTACGCTCAGCGGCATCGCGCAGGGGCTGTCCATTCCCAAAAGCGCGGTGCACCGCATGTTGCAAACGCTGAAAAACCGCAATTTTATTTATCAGGACGAGCAATCGGGCCGGTACGGCCTGGGCACCCGTCTGTTTGTGCTTGGCCGGATGATTGAGGAAAAAAATGCCTTTGTCACCCTGGTCAAGCCCTATGCTGACCGGCTCAATGCCAAATACAACGAGTGCGTTCATGTCACCGTGCCCTATAACGGCGGGGACGAGCTGCCGCGCCAGCTGCTTATCGCCAAGATTCAAAACCCGCAGAGTGTCCTGCGTGTGTCGCCTTCGGTCGGCGCTTTGACCTACTGCCATGCTTCGGCCAGCGGCAAGTGTATGCTGGCCTTTTCACAGCCGGGCTTTCTGGACAAGTACCGCGGCCGTCCGCTTATCGGGTTTACTGAGAACACTATCACGAGCTGGGACGTTCTGGACCGCCAGCTCGAGGAGATCCGCCGGCAGGGCTTTGCCACCGAGGATGGCGAGACCGAGCTGGGGTTGTCCTGTACGGCGGCGCCGGTGCTCAACCGGCGCGGCGAGCTGTGCGTGGTCATCTCGGTATCGGGCCCGACCAGCCGTATCCGCGCCCTTGACCAGGGCCAGCTGGTCGCTGACCTTAAGCAGGTGGCGCTTGACATGCAGAACGGAATATCATAAGGAGTATTGCCATGAAAAGAATCCTGATGCTGACAACGGGCGGAACCATCGCCTCGGCCCCCGGGGCCGAGGGCCTGGCTCCCCGTGGCAGCGACGAGATACTGTCCCATCTCGGTGCAGGCTTTGCCGGCTGCGAGGTGACGACGCGCGAGATTTTCACCCTTGACAGCACCAACATTCAGCCCGAGGAATGGAAGGTCATTGCGGCCGCCATTTACGACGGTTTTCGCGAGTTTGACGGCATTGTCGTCACCCACGGCACCGATACGATGGCGTATACGGCGTCCATGCTGTGCTTTATGCTCAAAAATCCGCCTGTGCCCGTCGTCCTGACCGGCTCGCAGGTGCCCATCGCCCATCCGCTGACTGACGCGGTGCTCAACCTGCGCTGCGCCTTTGCCATGGCTGAAAGCGGGCGGCCGGGCGTTTTTGTCGCCTTTGACCGCAAAATCATCCTCGGCTGCCGCGCCGTCAAAGTGCGCACCACCGGCTTTGACGCCTTTGAAAGCGTCAACTGCCCGCCTGCCGGTATCATTAACGCATCCGGGCTGTGCCTGCGCGAGGACACCCTTCCGCAGAACACCGGCGTACCGGCGCTCGACACCACCATCGACACCGGTGTTTTTCTGCTCAAGCTGACCCCGTGCACCAATCCCGGGATCATTGACATGCTGATTGATGCGGGAACGCGCGGCATTGTCATCGAGGCCTTCGGCGCGGGCGGCATTCAGTTTATCCGCCGAGACTTTGTCGCCAAGCTCGAGCGCGCAGCACGTGAAAAAATCCCCGTCGTTGTGTGCAGCCAGTGCCTTTATGAGTCGAGCGAGCTGTCCATTTATCAGGTCGGCCAGAAAGCACTTGAGCAGGGCGTTATTCAGGGCTATGATATGACGAGTGAGGCTGCTGTCACCAAACTGATGTGGGCGCTTGGCCGTACACGCGACGTCGGTGAGATCCGCCAGCTGTTTTCCGTCAGCCTGGCTGGTGAAGTTCATATTCCCAGCGTTTAAACGGGAAAAATCCTGCGCCGTCCTTCCTTGGGTGGAAGGGCGGCGCTTTGCATATGAATGTCAGAATATCAAACTTTTGAAGTGCTGTATAAGACTTTTGACAGAAAATACTGAATATTCTGGAAACTTTGAAAAGCATTTTACTTTTAAGACGATAAATTGTTAAAAATAAACAAAATATTTTTGCAAAATACACTAAATTGAATAAAACTGGTTGTGATTCTGACATTAAGATAGTATAATGATTCCATCAGTTCATAAAATTTTCAAAAAAACTGGTTAAGCTCGGCGCCCTGTTGCTTCATTTGGATGGCGGATTGCCGGTTTAATAAAATATATTTTTAAGAGGAGGGCTATCATGCTGAATCTGCTGTTAACTGAAAGCACCGGTACGCTGATTCAGGCGGACGACACATGGATGTTATGGACCATACTGATTGTGTTCGCCGCGGTGTCCATTTATTGTGAGCAACACTATAAATGGGCTGAAAAGATCTCCGGTCCGGTCATTGGCCTGGTTCTGGCGGTTGTTGCCACCAATATCAAGCTCATCCCGTCGTCGTCGCCAGTTTACGACACGGTGTCCAACTACTGTATCCCCCTGTCTGTGGCCATGCTGCTGTTCAGGGCGGACATCAAAAGAATCATCAAAGACACCGGAAAAATGTTCCTGTGCTTCAACATCAGTGCCGTCGGCACGCTGATCGGCGCCGTCGTTGCCTATTTCGCCATGAATAACTTTATTCCTGAGCTCAATAAGATGGCGGGTGTTTTGACCGGTTCGTACATTGGCGGCGGCGTCAACCTGTTCGCCATTGCGGCGTCGGTTGATATGAGCGATACGCTGCTGTCTGCTGAGGTTGTGGCCGATAACTTCGTCATGGCCATCGCTTTCTTCCTTTTGCTGTGGCTGCCCAGCAGCAAATGGGGCAAAAAGAACTACCCGCACCCCCACCAGGAAAAGGTGGAAAAGGAAGGCGTCAAAGGCGACGGTCAGACCATGGCCGGTGCGTACTGGGGCAAGAAGGAGATTTCACTGCTTGACATCGCCATGACCATTGCTGTGGCCTTTGTCATTTGCACCATCGCGACCAAGATTGCCAACTGGCTGGGCAGCATGACGAGTGGCCTGCTCAACACCATTGTGGGCAACCAGTTTGTCATTCTGACCATTGTGGCCGTGGCGCTGGCCTCTATCTTCCCCAAGTTCTTTGCCAGCCTGCGCGGCGCGCAGGAGATGGGCACCTTCCTCATCTATATCTTCTTTGTTGCTATCGGCTGCCCGGCTGATTTGTGGAGCGTTATCACCAATGCGCCGCTGCTCTTTGTGTTCTGCGCCATCATTGCAGGCATCAATATCCTGTGGACGCTGGGCATCGGCAAGGTCTTCAAGCTGCCCATCGAGGAGTTGACCGTTTCCTCGAACGCCAACTTGGGCGGCCCGTCCTCGGCGGCGGCCATGGCGGTTGCCAAGGGCTACAACGACCTGATTATTCCGGCCATTCTCGTCGGCCTGTACGGCTATATGATTGGTACACCGCTCGGCCTGATTATCGTTGACCTGCTGGCATAACAAACAGATGCTTTAAAAGCCGGTTCCTGCGGGAACCGGCTTTTCTCTGCCGCAGCTCAATACTCAATGCCCTCGCGCGAGGGGATGCCTTTGTCGTAGGGGTGCTTGCGCGGCACAAGCTCGCTGACATAGTCAGCCAGCTCAACCAGCCGCTCTGAGGGACTGCGGCCGGTCAGGACGACCTCAAGGCCTTCGGGCCTGCTCTGCAAAAGACTGACCACATCATCCTCGCTGAGCGCGCCGACTGAAAGCGAGCCGAGCGTCTCATCCAGAATGAGCAGGTCGACGCTTTCGCGCGCGCAGCGCTCGAACAATGAGCGCAGGCGCGACGTGTGCTCGTCCCGGACAGCGGCCTTTTCGTCATCCGTCATGGTGAACCAGAACTTGTGCACCGGCTCGCCGCGCACGACCTCGAAGGGCAGCTCGTGCATGAATTCACCGGAATCATAATCCTTTAAAAAAGAGGTCCACAGCACCTTTTTGCCGCGGCCTGAAGCGCGCATGGCCAGGCCGAACGCCGCCGTCGTCTTGCCCTTGCCGTCGCCGGTATAAATGTGGATAAGACCTTTCTGCATAAAAAATCCTCGTCTTTCTGTAAGATATGTTCATAATATGCCCTTGTGCCATGCTTGTCAAGCAAACCAGGGGCATGGTACAATAAATCTCGATAACAGCAGTTCTAAATGGAGGGAAAGGTATGAACAGAGAGCAGCTTTCAGCCTGGCTGCATGCGCATTTTACTGCGCATGAGGGCAACGTCATCACCAAAGAGCAGGCTATCCGCCTCGAACTGGCGGGACTGCGCATCTATGACGAGCCGCTGATTGGTGTGGGGGTGGCCGCCGACCCGCTGTTCAGTGCGTTCAAGCGCGACGGAGTCATTGGACCGTGGTACATGGGGCCCGATGAGTGGCTGCCCGGTGCGCAGGCCGTTGTGTCGCTCTTTTTTCCCTTTACCGATGAGGTCAGAAAGAGCAATGCCGGCGACCCCGGAGAAACGTCGGCCGAATGGCTGCACGGCCGTATCGAGGGACAGGCATTTTTGAGCGGCATGCTGTCCGACCTGTGCCGGTGGCTGTGCGGACAGGGAGTCGGCGTGTGCGCCCCGTCGATTGACCCGCGCTTTGCGTCCATCGGCAACGGCAAAAGCAGGCTGAACGACCCGCGCATCCCCGCGGGAGCTTTTGGCAGCAACTGGTCCGAGCGCCACGCCGCTTTTGTCTGCGGGCTGGGGACCTTTGGCCTTTCCAGGGGACTGATTACCAAAAAGGGAATCGCCGGCCGGTTTGGCAGCGTGATTGTAGACTGTGCGCTCGAGCCTGATGTGCGGCCCTATACGGATATTTACGAGTACTGTACGCGCTGCGGCGCGTGTGTCAGCCGTTGCCCCGTACATGCTATCAGCCTGGAAGCGGGCAAAAAACATCTGCCATGCTCCAATTATCTGGACGAGACCATGCAGCGCTACGCACCCCGTTATGGCTGCGGCAAATGCCAGACCGCCGTGCCCTGCCAGTCGGGGATTCCGGGGCGGTAAGTTCTGAAAACACACCGGCCGCCCTGAAAAAAGGGCGGTTTTTTGTCATTTTTTGAACAGTTTTTGAAGCCTGCGTGCAGCGCTTGACGCAGGACGCTCAACAGTGGTAAAATAACTTGATATCGGGCGAGGAGGAAATGCGCAATGTGGATTGCACCGGACTGGCGCGACTACCGTCTGCTGGACTGCGGCGGGGGCGAGCGCCTGGAACGCTGGGGAAAGTATACCCTTGCGCGGCCCGACCCGCAGGCCATCTGGCCTCGGACAGAGCCGGAGCTGTGGAAGCGGGCGGACGCCGTTTATCACCGCTCAAGTACGGGCGGCGGCCGGTGGGAAATCCGCTCACTGCCGGAAAGCTGGACCATCGGCTGGCGGGAGCAGACCTTCAACATCAAGCCGATGAGCTTTAAGCACACCGGCGTTTTTCCCGAGCAGGCGGCCAACTGGGACTTCATTGCACAGCAGGTGCGCGCGGCCGGGCGTCCGGTTTCCGTACTCAATTTATTTGCATATACCGGCGGGGCGACGCTGGCGGCTGCGGCTGCGGGGGCGTCGGTCTGCCATGTAGACGCGGCGCGCGGCATGGTGGCCTGGGCCCGTGAAAACGCCAAAAGCTCGGGCCTGTCGGACGCGCCGGTGCGCTATATCGTCGACGACTGCAAAAAGTTTGTCCAGCGTGAAATCAAGCGCGGCCGGCGTTACGATGCCATTATTATGGACCCGCCGTCCTACGGCCGCGGCCCGACGGGCGAGGTGTGGAAGTTTGAAAACGACATCGCGCCTTTTCTTGAGCTGTGCGCCGGCGTGCTGTCGCCCGAGCCCCTGTTTGTCATTATCAGCTCTTATACAGCGGGCATTTCGCCGTCGGTCGCCTCGTATCTGCTGGGGACAGTTTTGCTGCCCCGGTTCGGTGGAAAAGTCGAGGCGAGCGAACTGGGTCTTTTGTGCCAGTCGACCGGACTGGCCCTGCCCTGCGGCCACACTGCACGCTGGATGAAAGGATAAATGCCTATGCCCCCCATTATTGAGCTGAAAAACGTCAGCTTTACCTATCCGCACGGCGAGGACAAGCCATCCGGGCCGCCGGCCGTCAATGATGTGTCGCTGACCGTTGAGCCGGGCGAGTTTGTCGCTGTTTTGGGTCACAACGGCAGCGGAAAGTCGACGCTGGCCAAGCTGCTCAACGCCATTTTGGTGCCGACAGAAGGCGACGTTCTGATTGACGGAATGAATACCCGCGACGAAGACAAACTGTTTGATATCCGCAAAACAGCGGGCATGGTGTTTCAAAATCCGGATAACCAGATTGTCGCCACGGTCGTCGAAGAGGACGTCGCGTTCGCGCCCGAGAACATGGGGCTGCCGTCCAGAGAAATCCGCCGGCGGGTTGATGAGGCGCTCGAGGTCGTGGGCATGAGCGCGTTCAAGCGCCATGCGCCCCACCTGCTTTCGGGCGGCCAGAAGCAGCGCATCGCCATTGCCGGCGTGTTGGCCATGCAGCCGCGCGCAATCGTGATGGACGAGCCGACGGCCATGCTGGACCCGATGGGGCGCGCAGAGGTCATGCGCACCATTTTGCGGCTCAACCGCGAAAACGGCATGACGGTGGTGCTGATTACGCATCACATGGACGAAGCGGCGCAGGCCGGGCGCGTCATTATCATGGACCACGGAAAAATGCTGCTCGACGGCGCGCCGGCTGAGATTTTTTCGCGCGTGGATGCGCTGCGCGCCTGTTCGCTGGCTCCGCCGCAGACTGTGGCGCTGCTCGACGAGCTCAACCGCGGCCTGGACGCCGGCCTGCCGCTGACTGCATTGTCGGTCGAACAGTGCGCCGACGCTATTTATGACTATTTAAAGGGGTAGTCTGCATTGAGTGAGGTATTAAAGGTCGAAAACCTGAGCCATATTTATTCAGCGGGTACTCCTTTTGAAAAAGTGGCCATTGAAAATGTCACTTTTGCCGCGCAAAAAGGAGAAATCATCGGCCTGATCGGCCATACAGGCAGCGGCAAATCCACCCTGATTCAGCATTTTAACGGCCTTTTGAAGCCGACGAGCGGACGGGTGCTCATCAACGGCGAAGACATTCACCAGAGCCGCGAGATGACGCGTGCCGCCCGCTTCGCTGTCGGACTGGTCTTTCAATATCCCGAATACCAGCTTTTTGAAGAAACGGTGCGCCGCGACGTCGCTTTTGGACCCAAAAATATGGGGCTCGAGCAGGATGAGATCGACCGCAGGGTCGAGGAAGCGGTGCGCATTGTCGGCCTGCCGCCCGAGGTTTTGGAGGCTTCGCCCTTTGAGCTGTCGGGCGGGCAGAAGCGCCGTGTGGCTCTGGCCGGCGTCTTTGCTATGGAACCCGAGGTGCTCGTGCTCGACGAGCCCATGGCCGGGCTGGACCCGGTGGGACGCGAGGAGGTCTTTCGATTCATCACCGGGTATCAGCGAAAGCACGGTACCACAGTGATTTTTGTCACACACAGTATGGAAGATGCGGCGCGCATGGCGCAGCGCATTGTCGTGATGGACAGCGCCCGCATTCTGATGGAGGGGACCCCGCGCGAGGTTTTTGCCCGTGCAGACGAGCTGACAAAGGCCGGGCTGGACGTGCCGCAGGTCACACGCGTGCTCATGCGCCTGCGCGAGCGCGGCATTGACATCGGCGCCGATGCCTATACGACCGAGCAGGCGGCCGCGCTCATCCGCGCGAAAAAGGAGGGGAAGACATGCTGAAGGACATCACCCTTGGCCAGTACTTCCCCGGTCAGAGTCCCATCCACCGCTTCGACCCGCGGCTCAAGGTGCTGATGGTCGTGGCGTACATTGTCGCGCTGTTCTGTGCTGACGGGCCGTGGGCGTATCTGTTCTGCTTTTTCATGCTGGCGCTGTGCATCGGCCTTTCGCGCATCCGCCCCAAAATGATGCTCAGGGGCCTGCGGCCGGTGCTTTTCATCATCTGCTTTACCGCGGTGCTCAACATGTTTTATACGCCGGGCGTTGTTTTGTGGCACTGGTGGATTTTTACGCTGACGCGCGAAGGCATTTTCAACGCACTGTACATGGTGACGCGCATTGTCATGCTTATCATGTGCACGGCGCTTTTGACCTATACTACGTCGCCCATCGCTCTGACCGATGCGCTGGAGCACCTTTTGGGGCCGCTTAAAAAGGTGCGCGTGCCGGTGCATGAGTTCACCATGATGATGACCATTGCGCTGCGCTTTATCCCCACGCTGATTGAAGAGACTGACAAGATTATGTCTGCGCAGAAGGCGCGCGGCGCTGACTTTGAAAGCGGCAACCTTATTGCGCGCGCCAAAGCGCTGGTGCCTGTGCTGGTTCCGCTGTTTGTATCGGCTTTCCGCCGCGCCGACGAGCTGGCGACGGCCATGGAATGCCGACTGTATCACGGCGGTGAGGGCCGCACCCGTTTGAACGAGCTGCATTTTGCCGGCCTGGACTTTCTGGGCGGCGCGCTGACGGCGCTGTGCGTCGCGGCGGTGTTTGTCATCAGCCATTTCTGGGCCTAGTACGGGGAGATTGTATTTATGGCGAAGATCGCACTGCGCCTTTCTTATCTGGGGACGGCGTACCACGGCTGGCAGCGGCAGAAAAACGCCATGACAGTCCAGCAGGTGCTTGAAGACGCCGTCCGGGACCTGACGGGGCAGAAAATCGCCCTGTCGGGCTGCGGCCGGACGGACGCCGGCGTTCACGCCCGCACGTATGTCGCCAGCTGCCGCCTTGAGACCGGTATTCCGCTGGACCGCTTTCCGGCTGCGCTTAACGCACGGCTGCCGCGCGACGTGGTTGTGCACCGTGCGCTGGCCGTGCCGGACGACTTTGACGCGCGCTTTTCTTGCAGGTGCAAAGAATACACTTATCTCATTCACAACAGCCGGACCCGGGACCCTTTTTTGACGGCAAGAGCCTGGTTTTATCCGCAGCCGCTTGACATCGCAGCCATGCAGCGCGCTTCGCGCGCCTTTGTGGGCCGTCAGGACTTTGCCGCGGTTAAGAGCGAGGGAACGCCGGTCAAAAGCACAGTGCGTGAAATCTACTACTGTGAGGTCGAGCCGCAAAACGGAAACATTGTCGCTGTGCGCGTCTGTGCGGACGGCTTTTTGTACAACATGGTGCGTGCCATCACGGGCACGCTGGTCTACTGCGGCATCGGCAAGATCGACCCTGCGGACATGAAGGCCATTCTGCACAGCGGGCGGCGGGAAAGCGCCGGGCCGACGGCGCCGCCCGACGGGCTTTACATGACCGCGCTGACCTATGGCATGGAGGCGCTTGATGACTTCCAAAAGTAAGGGGAATATCACAAAATTCCGGCAGGACAAACGCCTGGCAGTCGTGGGCGGTTTGCGTTCTCTGGCTCTGCTGGGACTTCTTGCGACGCTGGTGTTTTGTATTTTTGAATATCGCGAGGACTTAAATCCGCAGAACCTCAAGCGAATCGCATCCTATCTTGCGTCCGCCGGGCGCGGAGGCGAGTTTACAAGCTACCGCTTTGAAAGCGGGCTGGACAGCGTTTATGTGCCGTTCGAAGCCGGGCTGGCCGTTCTGAGCGGCAACACCTACCGGTATGTCACCGCGCTGTCAGACGGCGATTTCACTGCCCAGATGATTGCGTCCAACCCCGCCATCAGCGCGGGAGAAAAGCAGGTGCTGCTGTACGACCGGGGCGGAAAGAACCTGGCTGTCGTCAACGGCTACGCTGTTTTGTGGGAAGAGATGCTGGAATCGCCCATCATCTCGGCTGAAATGAACGAGGCCGGCGACTTCTGTGTGGTCACTGACGAGGCAGGGTACCGTGCCGCCGTCGCCATGTATGATGCACGCCAGAACCAGCTTTATAAATGGTACACATCCGATTACTTTGTCATGCTGGCGTCGCCGGCGCCCGATGGGCAGCATTTTGCCGCGCTGTGCCTGCGCGAAAACGCGGGCAGCGTTACATTCACGCTGCGCGGCTATTCCGTATCGCAGGAAGAGCCGGAGTTTTCCGTCGAGCTGCCCGTGCAGGCCGTTTATTCGCTTAAGCATAATGCGGCGGGCGATATGGTACTAATTTGCGATGACGGCGTTTATATTTATGATGATACAGGCGCGCTTACGGCACAGAATACCTATACGCGCGGCACGCTGCAGCGTTTTTCGCACCAGCAGGGACAGATGCCGTGGCTGGCGCTGCAGTCAGAGGGCGCCGGCGAGCAGGTAACGCTGCGCGCTGTGAGTGAAAACGGAGAAACCGCTTTTGAAAAGGCCTACGGCGGCTCACTGCGCGCTGTCGGCGGCTGGGGCGACCAGGCGGCGCTTTTGTTCCAGTCAAGACTGATTACCCTGGACTGTTCGGGGGCAGAGCCGCAGGAGACCGTCATTGCCGTCTCGGGCGCGCGGGATGTTGTGACCCGGCGCGACGGCAAACATATTCTGATTTACGCCGACCGTGCCGAGCTGGTCACCGCCGGGGAGGAGGATCAATGAGCACTGCCATGTGGATTGATTTTTTGCTGGTT
>DVMR01000013.1 GCA_018714845.1 Candidatus Ventrousia excrementavium | reverse complement strand
AAAAGCCCGGAGCATTGCTCCGGGCTTTTTGCATATTTCATCAGGCCATATCCTTGAAGTACGCTGACTGGCGCAGTGCAGAGACAAAGGCGGTATAGACCTCGAGAAAATCCTTGCCCTCGTAATGAACGGTGTTGTGGCGCTCGGGATCGGCCTTGAAACCGCTGATATTGCAGGCCAGCTGGGCCATGGTAGCCGACGCCAGCGTCAGCTCGAGCCGGACCGGCGAACCGGCGCGCAGGGGCTTGATATTGGCGCGGTCGCGCACAGCGGCTTCAGCGGTCTTTTCGATATCGACCGCCGTCAGGCTGGGATGGCGGCAGATGGCAGTACCGTTGCCAATGCACTCTTTTGTGGCAACGGTATGTACGCCGGGCATCAGCTGCTGGCAGCGGGCGGCCAGACAGTCGTCGCCGGTCACCATGACAAGCGGCGTGCCGAAATGCCCTGCCACATGGCCGACAATGTCAGCTTCGCCGAAAGACACGCCGTTGATTTTGGCGTCGAGCACCGCGCCATAAAAGAACGTGTGGCTGATGATGCCCTTAAAGCCCTTGGGGCAGTGGTAACCAACCAGCATGGCGGCGTCAAAGCCGCGCTCCAGACCCTCGGCCATGATGAGCGGCTTGTCGGCGCCCGACAGCAGTGTCGCACGGGGGTCGAGCTGGTCAATGACCAGGTTGTCGCCCAGGTTGTGCGAGTCGTTGACAAGAATTTCGTCAGCGCCCGCAGCGGCTGCACCGCGGATTGCGGCGTTGACGTCGCTTGTCATCATACTGCGCAAAAAGCCATAGTCCGGCTTGCCGGGCAGCACCTGTGTCAGCTTGAAAATACCGCTGATGCCTTCGGCGTCCACTGAGATGTACACTTTCATTTTTGTTCACACACCTTCCTTATTTTAAGCTGTGCTGTTACACAGCCTGTGAAGCGGGGAAGCCGTCCCAGATATGCCAGACGTCTCCCGCGCCCATGCTGAAAATAAGATCCCCCTCGCGCGCATTGTCCATAACGAAGCGGCGCGCCTCGTCAAAGCCGGCGACACAGACCGAACCGGGAATGAGATCGGCCAGATAGTGACCGTTGATGCCCGCGGTGTTGACCTCGCGGCTGGCGTAAATGTCGGTGATAACGCACAGGTCAGCGTGCGACAGCGCGCGCGCAAACTCGCTGCGCAGCGAGATGGTGCGCGAATAGGTATGCGGCTGAAAGACGCAGATGATGCGCCGCGGTTCCATGGAGCGCGCCGCCTTGAGCGTGGCCTCGATTTCGCTGGGGTGGTGAGCGTAGTCGTCAAAAAGCAGGGCGCCGTGATACTCGCCCTTTGATTCAAACCGCCGGCCCACGCCGCGGTAAGCGGCAATGCCCTTTGCAAAGTCCTGCGGCGCGACGCCCAGGTAAACAGCGCAGGCTGCAGCGGCCAAAGCGTTTAAAAGGTTGTGCTCGCCGGGGACCGACAGCCGCACCTGGCACCACGGCTGACCGGAAACGACAATCTCAAACCGATAAAATCCCTGTTCACACACTATATTTTGAGGGAAAATATCGGCTCCCGGCTGCAGGCCAAAGGTCATGATACGCCGGTCAAGCCCGTCGACGGCCCGCAGGGCGTTCGCGTCGTCGCGGTTGACAATGACGACGCCGTCCTGCGGCACGAGCGATGCAAAATGACGAAAAGACGCGACGATATCATCCATGCCGCTGAAAAAGTCCAGATGGTCGCGGTCGATGTTGAGAATGACGGCCGCAGTGGGGCAAAAGCTGTGGTAGCTGTTTTTGTATTCGCACGCTTCGGCGATAAACAGGTCGCGCCCGCCGATGCGCAGCGTTCCGCCGCCGATGGTCGACAGCTCTCCGCCCACCATGACAGTGGGGTCAAGCCCCGCGCTCTGGGCAAAGGTGGCGACCATCGAGGTCGTCGAGGTCTTGCCGTGCGTGCCGGCAATACAGATGGCGCTGCGATAGCGCCCCATCAAAAGCCCCCAGGCCTGCCCGCGCTCGACAATGGGCAAATCCATACGCCGTGCGGCGACAATTTCGGGATTCTGGTCTGAAACAGCCGCCGTGCGGATGACGGCGGCGGCGCCGGCGACATTTTCTTCGCGCTGGCCGATGTAAATACGGGCTCCCATCTGTTCGAGCCTGTCGGTATAGGGAGAGCGTTCACGGTCAGAACCCTGTACGCAGGCCCCCATGTCGAGCAAAAGCTCGGCCAGGGCGCGCATGGAAACACCGCCGATTCCGCTGAGATGTATGGGCTGCTTGGTAGATATCAGTTCCTCAAGCCTGGATAAAGTCATCAGGACACCCCGCTTGTTTATCAGTAATCAAAACGCCCTGCGGCGCAAAAAACCTACACTAGCTATTATACCGCAAAAATGGTAAAATATAAATAGTATAATTGCAGGCGGAATGTCGCCTGTGCAGGGAGGCCAATATGGGGGTTCTTATTTTAACCGTTTCAACGGGTTTTGGACATACGGCGACCGCGCTGTCCATCGAGCGGCGCCTGCAGGATAAGGGGATCTCAACAAAGATTATCGACGTCTATCAATATGCCAACAAGCTGATTTCGGAAACGCTGGACAAAAGCACGGCGCTTTATGCCAAATACACGCCTGAGGTCTACCGGCTTATTTACCAGTACCTGGATTCCGGCGCGCTGGACGACCGGTTTAACCTGATGAGCTTTATCAATGCGCTGTGCACTTTCCGGTTTGAGCGGCTGATTCGCGAGCTGGACCCGGACTTTATCATCTGCACACACGTTTTTGCGGCGCAGCTGGTGCACGAGCTCAAGAAAAAGGGCCGCTGCCGCGCCGAGCTTTTGGGCATCTGCACCGACTACACCATCCATCCCTACTGGGAGACGCTGACGACCATGGACCATTTTGTCATCGCCAGCGAATCGCTGACCTATCGTGCGGTCAAAAAGGGAATCCGGCGCGAGATTATCCATCCGTTCGGAATTCCGGTGCATCCCAAGTTTTACCGCAGCGTCAGCCGGCAGGAAGCGCGCAGGCGCCTGGGCTATGACGAGGACAGCCGCGTCATTCTGCTGATGGGCGGCGGCCTGGGCTACGGCATGGTCGACGGCCAGGCCGGGCGCATTTTGTCGGTGCGGCAAAAGCTCGAGCTGGCCGTTGTCTGCGGCAATAACACCCGTCAGCGCGCTGAGTTTGAAAAAATCAGGGACAAGATGCCCTTTGCCAAGATTCATGTCTATGGCTTTGTCGACAATGTCAACGACATGATGGACGCTGCCGATCTGCTGGTATCCAAGCCGGGCGGTCTGACGGTGACCGAAGCCCTGCTCAAGGGGCTGCCGATGGTGGTCATCAATCCCATCGCCGGGCATGAAGAGCGCAATCTTGAGTTTTTGCTCAATCAGGGCGCCTGTGTGCGGGCGGACAAGAGCTTCCCGCTGGACGAAGCGGTAGCCATGCTGTTGTCCGACCATCGGCGCGTCGAGGATATGAAGCGGCGGATTGAGTGCCTGGCCAAGCCCAATGCAGGACAGGATTTGGTGGATTTTGTCGTCCAGCGTCTTCAGCCGCCGGCCCTGTAGCTTTGACCAAAGGAACCTTTCTTTCATACCATATGGAAGAAAGGTTTTTTATTTTGCAAAGGGGTTGATTTTTTTGAAAAGCTTCGCTGTCATCGGCGGCGACAGCCGTCAGGCCCGGTTGTGCGGGCTGCTTGTGCAGGAAGGCCATCAGGTGAGCGCCTTTGCGCTGGAACGGTGCAGCCTGCCGCCGCAGGTTCGTGTGTGCGCCTCAGTGCGTGAGGCGTGCAGCGGCGCGGACTGCGTGATTTTGCCCATGCCGCTTTCGCGCGAGCAGGAGATGCTCAATGCCCCGCTGGCCCGCGAGGCGCTGCCGGTCAGCGATGTGTTCGCCGGCATCGAGGCGGGAACGCTGGTCTGCGGCGGCGCCATTGACGCGCAGAGGCAGGCGGCGGCCGGGCAGCAGGGCATCCGGCTGATTGACTACTTTGAGCGAGAGGAGCTGGCGGTGCTCAACGCCGTGCCGACGGCCGAGGGGGCAGTGCAGATTGCCATGCAGGAACTGCCCATCACCATCAGCCAGAGCCGCTGCCTGATTATTGGAAACGGGCGCATCGGCAAGGCGCTGCACACCCGCCTGCGCGGGCTCAATGCCGAAGTCTCTGTGGCGGCGCGCAAACAGCAGGACCTGGCCTGGATTGCGGCTTCGGGCGGACATCCGGTGCGGCTGGCCGACCTGGAAAACGAGCTCGGCAGCTTTGACCTCATTGTCAACACAGCGCCGGCGCCGGTCCTGGGCAAATCACAGCTGCGGCGGGTCAGAAAGGATGCGCTTATCATCGACCTTGCGTCCCGTCCGGGCGGGGTAGACTTTGATTACGCGCGCGAGCTGGGGCTGCGCGTCAACTGGGCGCTGTCGCTGCCCGGAAAGGTCGCGCCGCTGACGTCGGCCCGCATTGTCCGCGACACCATCGCCAACATTATGGAGGAGGAAGCCAGATGAAGGGAAAACGCATCGGCGTGTGCATAACGGGCTCGTTCTGCACCTTTTCACATACCCTCAATGTCCTGCGCACGCTGGCCGCGGGCAACGAGGTGACCGCCATTTTGTCCCCCGCCAGCGTCAGCCTGGACACCCGGTTTTTCAAGGCGTCGGACTTCCGCGCGCAGGTCGAAGAAATCACCGGCCGCCCAGTCATGACGAGCATTGTCGAGGCCGAGCGCATCGGGCCGGAAAAGCTGTTTGACATCATGCTGATTGTCCCGTGCACGGGCAATACGCTGGCAAAGCTCAACTGGGGCGTCACGGATACGGCGGCCCTGATGGCGGCCAAAGCCCATGTGCGCAACGGCCGGCCGCTGGTGCTGGCCCTTTCAACCAATGACGCGCTGGGCACGGCGGCTCAGAATGTCGGCGGGCTTTTAAACCGCCGTCTGGTCTATTTCGTTCCCTTCCGGCAGGACGACCCGGTCAAAAAACCGCGGTCCATGGTCGCTGATTTTTCACTGTGCGAAGCGGCGCTCGACAGTGCGATGGAAGGCGTGCAGCTGCAGCCCATTGTGTTCTGAATTGCAATCTCTCCCGTTTTGGTGTATAATAACGGAAAAAGACGGAAGGATGATCGGCATGAAAGTATTGATGCTCAACGGCAGTCCGCACGAGCACGGCTGCACCGACACCGCACTGCGTGAGGTCGCTTCGGCGCTGACGCAGGAAGGGGTGGAAAGCGAAATTGTCTGGATTGGCAAAGGGCCGATCCGCGACTGCACGGCGTGCGGGGCCTGCCGCAAGCTGGACGGCCGGTGCGTCTTTGGCGACGACCTGGTCAACGAGGTGCGTGAAAAGGCCAGAGCTGCCGACGGGTTTGTCTTTGGCTCTCCGGTTTACTATGCCCATCCGTCCGGAGCGGTGCTTTCGTTCCTCGACCGGCTGTTTTATGCGGCTGAACCCGACGTGTTCAGCTTCAAGCCGGGCGCTGCCGTGGTGTCGGCGCGCCGGGGCGGAACGACGGCGTCGTTTGACGTGCTCAACAAATACTTCACCATTTCGCGCATGCCCATCGTTTCGTCACAGTACTGGAACATGGTGCACGGCAATTCCCCTGACGAAGTCCGGCAGGACCTTGAGGGACTGCAGACCATGCGCACGCTGGGCCGCAACATGGCGTGGCTGCTCAAATGCATCGAGGCGGGCAAAGCCGCCGGCATCCCCATGCCGGAGCGCGAGCCCTTCCAGCGCACCAATTTTATCCGGTAAAGAAACGAACGGAATGGCACAGGCCATTCCGTTCGCTTTTTATTCCTGCATCTCGCCGGATTCAGCCGCGGGGGACGGGCTGGCCGGCTTTTTGCGGCGGCGTCTGCGGCGGCGCTTTTTGGGCACGGCCTCGCTGTCCGCCCCGTCGACGGCGTCACACGACAAAGTGACGACAAAATCCTTGACAATGGGGGCTTCAAGGGCCATCATGGCCTTTGCGCCCTCTGCCGGCACCAGAACGGTCGAGGTCTCGCCGCCAATGCTGATTTTGCCGATGTCAGCGCGCTTGATGCGGCCCTCGTCAGTCAGGGCGGTGATGATGTGATTGGGTGCAATGCCGTGCTCGCTGCCGACGTCCAGCGTCAGCGTGACCACATCGCCGCGCGCGGCGCCAGACTCTTTGCCGCCTGCACTCCGTCCGCCCGAGCGGCCGGAACGCCTGCTGTGCGGGCGCTCTGAGCGCTCGGGGCGTTCGGACATGCCCTGCAGCGTGTCGGCCTCGGCATCCTCAAGTCCGTCGATGAAAAAGGCGTCGAGCTGCGCACCTGTGCTTTCGACAATGGCGGCCAGGTCAAAAAGCTCGCCATGCCCGGCGACCAGGGTATAGGCCGCGCCCAGACGGCCGGCGCGGCCGGTGCGGCCGATGCGGTGGGTGTAATATTCCGTATCCTGCGGCATGTCGTAATTGATGATGGCCTCGACGCCGCTGGCGTCAATGCCGCGCGCCGCGACGTCGGTGGCGATGAGTACATTGACCTTGCCGGCCTTGAAGTCCTGCATGATTTTGGTGCGCGCCGACTGCCGCATGTCACCGTGCAGGGCAGTGGCCAGCAGGCCGCGGCGGCGCAAACTGGCCGTCAGAACGTCAACCATGCGCTTGGTGTTGCAGAAAATGAGCGCGCGGGTGATATCTTCCATCTCGAACAGGCGAATGACGGCGCTCATCTTGCGCTTGACGGGCACCTCGCAGTAGTATTGCGAAATGAGATGAAAGGCCGTCTGGCCGTCGTCGCCTTCGATGAGCACCGGGTCGCGCTGAAAGCGCTCGGTCAGGCGCAGGATGGCAGTCGGCATGGTGGCGGAAAACAGCAGCGTCTGCCGCTCTTTGGGCGTGCAGCGCAAAATGGCCTTCATGTCGTCCAGAAAGCCCATGTTGAGCATTTCGTCGGCTTCGTCGAGCACCACCATCTTGACGTGGTCAAGGGTAAGTGTCCCGCGGTGCAGGTGGTCGATGACGCGCCCCGGCGTGCCGACGACCACTTCGGCATACTTGAGGTCGTTGATTTGATTGACAATCGACGCGCCGCCGTAAACGGGGACAACGCAAAGCTCTTTATAGCGCGAAAACTTCTGCATCTCTTCACAGACCTGCAGAGCCAGCTCGCGCGTGGGCAGCAAAATAAGCACCTGCGGTCCGCCCTCGCCGCTTTTGCAAAGCTCGACGGCCGGCAGACCGAACGCGGCCGTTTTGCCGGTGCCGGTGCTTGAACGGCCGATGACGTCGCGCTTTTCAAGCACGGCGGGAATGGCCTTTTGCTGAATCTCTGTCATTTGGGTAAAGCCAATCTCTTCGACGGCCCGCAGGACCTCGGGCGACAGGGGAAGAGCGGCAAAGGAAGAACTGTCCATTCAATCCCACTTTCTCATGAAAAAAGACAAGGAAATCTCATTCCCTGCCTTTTCTCGCTGTTTTACAAGATTTCTTTCAGTATTATACCATAAGCATGCGCGGAACACAATATTTGCGCCGCGGGAAAATCGCGGTCCGCAGGGGCCATCGTTACCTTTTGGTGCCTATGTCACAATATTGTGCGTACTTCACAGACAGGGAGAAACGCGGTACAATAAGTGGCAGATCAAAGCGCCGCGACCGAGTGCGGACAGGAGGTCATGATGAAACGTCTGGAACAAATAGAGTATTTAAACGGCATTCTGCTGGAGGAAATGCCTGATTGGAAACGCCAGGCTGCGGCCTTTCCGCAGGATGAGACAGCCCGGCGGCGCCTGCTTCGCAGCCTGATGAATGTGCGTCCACCGATGCCCTTAAAGCCCGAGTTTCTGGATGTGCAGGATGCGCTGCTCAGCGCAGAGCGCGAGGAACGGGGCGTCGTCAACGCAGACGCGCTGCCGGCCGTCGCGGCCAATCCCCGGCTGGTTTTGTGGCAGGGAGACATTACCCGCTTAAAGGCGGACGCCATTGTCAACGCGGCCAACAGCGCGCTGCTCGGATGCTTTGCCCCCTGCCATGACTGCATCGATAACGCCATCCACTCGGCGGCCGGGCTGCAGCTGCGCGACGAATGCAGCCGCCTGATGCAGGCGCAGGGATATCCCGAGCCCACGGGGCAGGCAAAAATCACCGCCGGCTATAATCTGCCGGCCCGCCACGTCATCCACACCGTCGGGCCAATCGTCCGGGGGCGCGTTTCGCCGCGCGACCGCAGCGAGCTGGCATCCTGCTACCGCGCCTGCCTTGCGCTGGCGGCGGAGCGCGGGCTCCACAGCATTGTCTTTTGCTGCATTTCAACGGGTGAGTTCCATTTTCCGGCCCGCGAAGCGGCTGAGATTGCCGTGCAGTCAGTCACGCAGTTTTTGCAGACAGAATCTTCGATTCAAAGGGTGATTTTTAATGTTTTCAAGGATACAGACGCCGGAATCTACCGGGAGCTCCTCGGAAAAAATGGCGCAGCTGAGTGCGGCGCTCAATGATGCGGACGCAGTGGTCGTCGGCGCCGGGGCCGGGCTGTCGGCGTCAGCCGGGCTGACCTATGCGGGCGAGCGGTTTGAGCGGGTCTTTGCCGACTTTATTCAAAAATACGGGATTGGCGACATGTATTCCGGGGGTTTTTACCCCTTTGCAGACCTGGAAGAATACTGGGCGTGGTGGAGCCGGCAAATCTTTATCAACCGTTATGAAAAAGCGCCCCGGCCCGTTTATGACAGGCTGCTCGAGCTGGTCCGGGACAAAGACTATTTTGTGCTCACGACCAATGTGGACCATCAGTTTCAGCTGGCGGGGTTTGACAAAAAGCGCCTGTTTTACACCCAGGGTGACTACGGTCTGTGGCAATGCAGCCAGCCCTGTCATCAAAAGACCTATGACAATGAAGAGATGGTCCGCCGCATGGTCGCCATGCAGCGGGACATGCGGGTGCCGGCTGAACTGGTGCCGCACTGTCCGGTCTGCGGCCGCCCCATGACCATGAACCTGCGCACAGACAGCACGTTTGTCGAAGATGAGGGCTGGCACGCGGCCGCAGAGCGCTACGCCGACTTCCTGCGCCGCCATCAGGGGCTCCGGGTGCTGTTCCTTGAGTTGGGCGTGGGCGGGAATACGCCGGGCATCATCAAATATCCGTTTTGGAAAATGACAGCGCAAAACGAAAAGGCCGTTTATGCGGTTATCAATAGGGAAAAGCCCTTTTTGACAAAGCAGCTCCTTCGTCAGACCATCTGTGTGACAGGAGACATCGGCGATGTGCTGGCCGGTCTGCAGCAGAACATGCAGTCCGACGCGCACTGAAGGGGAGAAAACAGGCTGGGACCCACGGGTCTCGGCCTGTTTTTGTCAGAAGCGGCATGGTAAATGCTGTGTGTTGACATTTTTAGGTTTTAGGATTATCATAAAATAAATTAAGGTATACCTAAAAAAGAGATGAGCACAATGACTTCCAACAAAGAAGACTATTTAAAAGCCATTTACGAGCAGGGCGGGATGGAAAACCACGTTTCCAACAAGCAGATTGCAGAAAAACTGGGCGTCGCCGCAGCGTCTGTGTCAGAGATGCTGGCCAGGCTGCAGCAGGACGGGCTGATTGAATACCGGGCCTATCACGGCTCCAGGCTGACGCCGGCCGGACTGAGAGCGTGTATTCATGTGGTGCGCAGCCACCGGCTGTGGGAGGTTTTTCTGATGCGCTGTCTGGGCTATACCTGGCGCGAGGCTCATGAGGGCGCACATCTGCTCGAGCACATTGCGCCCGAGCGCATGGTCGACCGTCTGGACGCCTTTCTCGGCTTTCCGCAGAACTGTCC
Source organism: Candidatus Ventrousia excrementavium (assembly GCA_018714845.1). GTDB lineage: Bacteria > Bacillota > Clostridia > Oscillospirales > Butyricicoccaceae > Ventrousia > Ventrousia excrementavium. The sequence goes on along the minus strand of DVMR01000013.1, from coordinate 18,417 downwards.
CCACGGCGCGCAGATTCCCCCAAAAGGGGGAACGATGGAAGAAGCGCCGGCGCTTGACACCCTGAACGGTCTGGAGCCGGGCCGGACCGCTGTGGTGCGCCGCATCGCAGAGGATGGAAAGCTGCTCGACTATCTTGCAGGCAGCGGCCTGCGGGTCGGCGGAGAGGTCTGCGTGGTCGCCAGGGACGAATATGAGGGGCCGGTCACCTTTACGCAGGATGGAAGGTCCATCACCATCAGCAGCAAGGCCGCTTCACAGGTTTATGTGGACGGTAATAAGCTGGAAGTATAGGGCGCGCTCAAAGCGCGGCTGTTGACGTGACAGGAGGACAGGGCAATGGATGCTTATACAAAAGGCAGATTCAGGCGAAAAGCACCGATACTGGGGATGACTGTGCTTGTTCTGGCGGTCCTGCTGCTGCTTTCACTGGGCGGAACGCCCGCACAGGGGACCGAAGACAGGACGCTGCCGGCCGCTGCGGCGCAGAAAGCGGAATAAAGAAAAGCGCCCCGCGGGGCGCTTTTTTCAGCTTCTGTCGAGCTTTTGCAGTATGGCGAGCAGCGCGTCAAACTGCGACGGTTCCGGCAGGCGAAGACGGACGCTGTTGCTGCCGAGAGACAGGAAGTCGCTGCCTGAAACAACGCCGACGCCCTGTTCTTCGAGCATCTGCTGCAGGTCGCAGCCCGTATCTTCGTGCACGAGCAGACAGATGGGAACGGTGTCGTCGGTCCGCGCCACCTTGAGCTTGTGCCCCAGAGACCGGCACAGAACAGACTTGCGGGCCGCGATGCTCTGCCGGCAGCCGGGCAGAAATGCCTCGTCGCTCATGGCGGCCTCGCAAACCACGCGGGCCGGCTCAGAGATGACATAGGGGTTGGACAGCTTTTCAAAGACTTCAATCAACTCGGGCGCAGCCAGAATATACCCTGCCCGCAGCCCGGCCAGTCCCCAGCCCTTTGAGAAGGTGCGCAGGACAATGACATTGCCGCAGTCTTTGAGAAGAGCGGCCGCCGAGTTTTCCGGGGGCATGAACTCGCCGTAGGCTTCGTCAATAATGACGCACACGCCCTTGTCCCGGGCCGTGTCCGCAATGGTGCGCAGCGTGGCCAGCGGAATGATTTGCCCTGTCGGATTGTTGGGGTTGTCAATGTAAACCAGGCTCAGGCTGCTGTCCAGAGCGTCGAGCACGGCCTGGCTGTCAAACGCCCAGTTGTCTGATACCGACAGGGGAACGGCCTGATAATCGTAGCCGAGCACTTTGGCATGCGACATATAGTCAGAAAACTGCGGGCAAATGCCCAGCACGCGCGCGCCGTCGCGCAGAAAGGCGGTATTGACTACATAAATACCGTCAATCGAGCCGGCTGTCAGCAGAACATTTTGCTCGGACAAGCCGATGGCAGGGCCAAAGGTCCGGCAGATGGCCCCTTTCAGCCCGCTGTGGTGCGGATAAAGGTTGACCTGGGATACGGTGGCCTGTGCAATGGCCTTTTTGGCCGCGTCCGGCATGGAAAACGGGTTGGAGCCGGCGCTGCAATCGATGGCCGGCTGCTGGTGATGTCCGCCATCGTCTTTGGCATAGCTGATTTTGACCTGGCTGACAATACTGTCGCGGAGCTTGTACTGCATGAAAGACCCTCACCTCACTGTGTTTTCTTCAGTTTAACAGAAAAAAGCCTTTTCGTCCAGTGCTTGACAGACTCGCGCGCTGCCGCTACAATAAAGCGGGTGATTGATCATGAAAGTCAATATTTACGAGCTGCTCGAGGGGGCAAAACAGGCGCGCGGCGCAGTCGTGATTATCGACGTGTTCCGCGCCTTTACGATGGAAAGTTATGCGTTCAGCCGCGGGGCTGCGCGTATTTATCCGGTCGGGGACATCGGCGAGGCGTACCGCCGCCGGGAAGAAACCCCCGGCATTCTTCTGGCGGGGGAGCGCGGCGGCGTCCGGCAGCCGGGCTTTGACTTTGGCAATTCGCCCTTTGAAGTCATGCAGGCCGACCTGCAAGGGAAAACGCTGGTCCACACGACAAGCGCCGGCACGCAGGGCGTGGCGGCCGCCATCGGACAGGCCGAAGAGCTGCTGCTCGGCGCGCTGGTCAATGCCGGCGCGACGGCGCGCTATCTGCGCGCCAAAAATCCGGCTGAAGTCAGCCTGGTCGCTATGGGACTGGCCGGCGTCACGCCAACGACAGAAGACCGCCTGTGCGCCGAATATATCCGCGCGCTGCTGCTCGGCCTTCCGTTCAGCCGTGAGGGAGCAGTTGAGCAGCTGCGGTCGACCGACGGGGCGCGTTTTTTTCGGGCCGAGAGTCAGGATTCGGCACCTGAGCAGGATTTTTGGCTGTCAGTAGAGTTTGACCGCTTTGATTTCGCGCTCCCTGTCCGCCGTGACGAACAGGGATATATCTATACGCAGCCGGTTCATGTGCCGGAGTAGACATTTATTATTTTGTGCAATCTATGAAAGCCGCACCGAAAGGTGCGGCTTTTTTTATGGTCAATGTGGAGAAATTGCGGCAAGCTGGATTTTTCGCTTGATTTTACAGCATAGAAGTGTATAATTATTTATTATTACGATAATTTATTCATTGAAAGGAGATCGCCATGCACAAGGTCTTTATCCACGGCGCATCCGGTACGACCGGCCTGAAACTGAAAGAAAGGCTGGAGCAGCGACGAGATATCGAGCTGATGCTGCTGGGTGAGGACGAGCGCAAAGATCCCGGAAAAATCCGTGAAATGCTGCATGGCAGCGATATCGCCTTTTTGTGCCTGCCGGATGACGCGGCGCGCGAGGCCATGGCGCTGGCCGAGGGCAGCGCCGTGCGCATCATCGATGCTTCGACGGCGCACCGTACTCAGCCCGGCTGGGCCTACGGCTTCCCTGAGCTGTCGGAAGCGCATAGAAAAGCCATTGCCGGCGGCAGCCGCGTCGCCGTGCCCGGCTGTCATGCCAGCGGGCTGATTGCACTGGTCTATCCGCTGGTGCAGGCCGGCCTGCTGCCAGCCGACTACCCGGTCGTCTGCCATTCGGTGACCGGCTACAGCGGGGGCGGCAAAAAAATGATTGCGCAGTATGAAGCGCCGGACGCTGTGGGACTGCAAAGTCCGCGCCAGTATGCGCTGGGGCAGAACCACAAGCATCTGCCCGAAATGCAGGCCGTGACAGGTCTTGCATTTCCGCCGGTTTTTAACCCCATTGTCAGCAATTTTTTCAGCGGCATGTGCGTGACAGTGCCGCTGCACACACGGCTGATGCCGCCGGGCGCCACGCCGGAGAAAATCCATCAGGTCATGCAATCGGCCTACAGCGGCGCCGGATTTTTGAACGTGCTGCCGCTGGGGGGCGGCGAGACACTGGCAGACGGCTTTTTGCCCGCTGACACGCTGTGCGGCACCAACCAGATGAACATTCTCGTTGCAGGCAACGACGACAGGGTGCTGCTGGCAGCGCAGTTTGACAACCTCGGCAAGGGCGCGAGCGGGGCTGCCGTGCAGTGCATGAACATCATGCTGGGCCTGGACGAGGCAGCCGGCCTGGCGTAACGCCGTAAACACAAATGAAAGGTGAAAATTTATGCATCCAGTTCAGAAAATAACGGGCGGAGTCTGCGCGCCTCTGGGCTTTCAGGCGGCGGGCGTGCACTGCGGCGTCAAGCCGGGCAGCACCAAAGAAGACCTCGCTTTGATTTACAGCGAAAAGCCGGCCGCGGCGGCCTGTGTCTATACACTTAACAAGGTGCAGGGCGCGCCCATTGCCGTCACGAAACGCCACGTTGCCGACGGTGCGGCGCAGGCCATTGTCTGCAACAGCGGCAACGCCAACACCTGCAATGCCGACGGCGAGCAGAAGGCCCTGCAGATGTGCCAGAGCGCGGCGCAGCATCTCGGACTTTCGCCGCAGGACGTCATTGTGGCTTCGACCGGCGTCATCGGGCAGCCGCTGCCCATTGAGCCGATTGTGAACGGCATGCCGGCGCTGTGCAGTCAGCTTTCCCCAAACGGCAGCACGGCCGCGGCCCGCGCCATCATGACGACTGACACTGCGGTCAAAGAGACGGCGGTCAGCTTTTCGCTCGGCGGAAAGACCTGCCATATGGGCGGCATTGCCAAAGGTTCGGGCATGATTCACCCCAACATGGCCACCATGCTGTGCTTTATCACAACTGACGCCTGCATCAGCTCCCAAATGCTGCAAAAGGCGCTGTCCGATGTGGTGCAGGACACTTTTAACATGATTTCGGTTGACGGCGATACGTCGACCAACGACATGGTCGCGGTTTTGGCCAACGGCGAGGCGAAAAATCCTGCGGTCTCCGGTCCGGGCGAAGACTTTGATGTGTTTCACGACGCGCTGTGCGCCGTCATGACAGATCTCTGCCGGGCCATTGCGGCCGACGGCGAGGGCGCAACCAAGCTGCTGACCTGTCAGGTGCAGGGCGCGCCCGACAAAGAGACTGCCAGAGTCGTGGCCAAGTCGGTCATTACATCCAGCCTGTTTAAGGCGGCCATGTTCGGCGCTGACGCCAACTGGGGGCGGATTCTGTGCGCCATCGGCTACGCGCCGGCGGACTTTGACGTCGGCCTGGTTTCAGTGGACCTGAGCTCGGCAGCCGGTACGGTCGCCGTCTGCCGAAAGGGCAGCGGCGTGCCCTTTGACGAGCAAAAGGCCAGCGCGGTCCTGCAGGAAAAAGAGATTGTCATTGACATCAATCTGCACACCGGCACGGAAAGTGCAACCGCCTGGGGCTGCGACCTGACCTATGATTATGTGAAAATCAATGGAGACTACCGTACATAAAGGAGGAAGCTTACATGAATATCACCCACGAAGAACGGGCGCAGGTGCTCATTCAGGCCCTGCCGTATATTAAGGAATACACCAACAAGGTCGTTGTCATCAAGTACGGCGGCAATGCCATGATTGATCCCAAGCTGACGGCCGACGTCATGAGCGACCTTGTGCTTTTGTCGCTGGTCGGTGTCAAGGTCGTGCTGGTGCATGGCGGCGGCCCTGACGTCTCAAGCGTGATGATGCGTATGGGCAAAACGCCCAAGTTTGTCGACGGCCTGCGCCAGACCGACGCCGAAACCGCTGAAATTGCGCAGATGGTGTTGTCCGGCAAGACCAACAAGGACCTGGTCAAGCTGCTGCAAAGCTGTGGGGGAAAGGCCATCGGCCTGTGCGGAATCGACGGCGGCATGCTGCAGGCTGAAAAGCTGAAAGGCGAAGTTGACCTCGGCTTTGTCGGCGACGTCAAGTGTGTCAACATTCAGCCCGTGCGCGATGTGCTCGACGCCGGATACATCCCGGTCATCGCAACGGTTGGCGTCGACGAGCAGATGAACACCTATAACATCAACGCCGACACGGCGGCAGCGGCCATCGCCGCGGCGCTCAAGGCGGAAAATATCATTTTGATGACCGATGTGCGCGGCCTGCTTGAAAACCCCGAGGATGAAAACACCCTGATTCCCGTGGTCAACGTCAGCGATGTGCCCCATTTGATTCACAAGGGCATTATCAAGGGCGGCATGATTCCCAAATGCCGCTGCTGCGTCGAGACGGTGCGCCGCGGTGTGCAAAAGGCCTTTATCATCGATGGCCGCATTCAGCATTCCATTCTCATCGAGATGCTCTCTGACAAGGGCATCGGCACCATGTTTATCTAAGGGGGCAGACCATGTTGACACAAAAGGAAGTTCAGCAGCTGGACGAACAGTATATCGCCCATACCTATGCACGCTACGCTGTGCCGCTGGCACAAGGCAGCGGTGCGCAGTGCCGGGATTTTGACGGCAAAACCTACATCGATTTTGGCAGCGGCATCGGCGTCAACTCCCTCGGCTTCTGCGACCCTGCCTGGGCGCAGGCCGTTGCAGAGCAGGCCAGGACCCTCAGCCACTGTTCCAACTACTTTGCGACCGAGCCGAGTGTGCTTTTGGCGCAGGAAGTCTGCCGCCGCACCGGCATGAGCAAGGTTTTTTTTGCCAACTCGGGCGCCGAGGCCAACGAGGGCGCCATCAAGGCGGCGCGCAAGTACGCATCGCAAAAGGGCAAAGCGGGCGGAAAAATCGTCACGCTGGTCAACTCCTTCCACGGCCGCACCATGACGACGCTGACCGCCACGGGGCAAAAGGAAATGCACGTGGACTTTGCCCCCTTCATGCCCGGTTTTGATTACGCGCAGGCCGGAAATCTTGAGGACACCCTTCAAAAGCTCGACGGCGCTGTCGCCGTGATGATGGAAATGATTCAGGGCGAGGGCGGCGTCAACATGCTGGAAAAGGAGTATGTCACGGCAGTGGCCGACTACTGCCATGCGCACGATATCCTCATCATCGACGACGAGGTCCAGACCGGTGCAGGGCGCACGGGAGCTTTCTTATGTTGCGAGCATTACGGGCTGCACCCCGACATTGTCACAATGGCCAAAGGGCTGGGCGGTGGGCTGCCCATCGGCGCAGTGCTGCTGTCGGAAAAGGTGCAGGGCGTCTTTTCGCCGGGATCGCACGGGTCGACGTTTGGCGGCAACCCCATTGTCTGCGCCGGCGCGCTGGCTGTGCTGAAGCAGATGGACGACGCCTTTATGCAGGCTGTGGCGCACAAGGGCGAAATGATGAAAAAGGCCCTGCTCAGCATGCCGGGTGTCGAAGCAGTCAGCGGCTGCGGGCTGATGATTGGCGTTTCCCTGAAGCAGGGGACGGCGAAGGAAGCGGCGGCGAAATGCTTGGAAAAGGGGCTGATTGTTCTTACGGCCAAAGACAAGGTCCGTCTGCTGCCGCCGCTCAATATCGCGCAGGAGCACATTGACGCCGGGCTGGCTATTTTGGGTCAGGTGTTGGCTGAGCTGGCCTGACCGGAAAAGGAGAAAGTGGAATGAAGCATCTGTTAAAAATGGCCGACCTTTCGGCCAAAGAGATTATCGAGATTCTCAATATGGCCGACCAGCTCAAGTACGAGACCCGGCACGGCATTGCGCACCCTGTACTGCAGGGCAAGACGCTGGGCATGATTTTTCAAAAGGCGTCGACCCGCACCCGCGTTTCGTTTGAAGTCGGCATGTACCAGCTGGGGGGCAACGCCCTGTTTTTAAGCGCTCGCGACCTGCAGATTGGCCGCGGAGAGCCGGCGTCGGACACGGCGCGCGTGCTGTCGCGCTATCTTGACGGCATCATGATTCGCACCTTTGAACAGAAAGAGGTCGAAACTCTGGCCGAATACGGCACCATTCCCATCATCAACGGCCTGACCGACTACTGCCACCCCTGTCAGGTGCTGGCCGACCTCATGACCATCCGCGAGGTCAAAAGCGGCTTTGACGGGCTCAAGCTGTGCTACATCGGCGACGGCAATAACATGGCCAACTCGCTCATCGTCGGCGCGCTCAAGGTCGGCATGGAAGTTTCGATTGCAACGCCGGCGACCGACAAGCCCCACCCCGACGTCATGGCCTTTGCGCAGGCGCACGACACCTTCCACTGGACCGACAGCGTCGACGAAGCGGCAGCGGGCGCTGACGTGCTTTTGACCGACGTGTGGGCGTCCATGGGGCAGGAAAACGAAGCAGCACTGCGCGCCAAGCGATTCGAGGGCTTCCAAATCAACGCCGCCCTGCTCGAAAAGGCCAACCCCGGCTGCATGGTCATGCACTGCCTGCCCGCGCACCTGGGCGAAGAGATTACCAAAGATGTCTTTGACGCGCATGCCGATGAAATCTTTGAAGAGGCGGAAAACCGCCTGCACGCCCAAAAGGCCGTGCTCGTCCGGCTGCTGGGCGGAAAAACAACGCTCAAATAGGCGCAGACTTTTACTCATGAGAAAACCCCCTTCGGTTATCCGAAGGGGGTTTTTGTACGCAGAAGGATCAAGCCAGCTTGAACGCCTTGTCGACGGCCAGCGAGCACACGACACCATGCGCGTCGGTTTTGAGGCCGTGATTGAGGTTGATGGCTTCCATCATCTGATTGCGCAGGTCGTTGGGCACCAGAATGGCGACCACCTCTTTTTCCGCCTGCAGCGTAATGCCGTAAAACTGTTCAAACTGCTCGTTGCTGGCCCAGCGGGCGCGGATTACCGTGCCGCCCGAGGCGCCTTTTTTCTTGGCAGTGTCCATGACGGCGTCGGTATAACCCTGGTTGACAGAAACAAGGATCAGGCTGCTCTTGCTTTCGGGTTTCATCGTGTCATCCATCCTTTCTTCGGGGGCGGCCGAGGCCAGAATTCCGGCTGCGGCCAGCGAACTGATGCCGGTCAGAGGCAGGGAAAAGACCAGTCCGCGACCCTTGCCGCGGCCGCCGCTGCCCAGCGAGTCGCTGAGCTCGTAAAGCGCGCGGTCGACGATGTCGCTGGGGCCGATGCTGAGCAGCACGTCTTTTTCCGCCGTGCCCAGGCCCAGCATATCCATCATATCAGACGTGGCGGTGCCCAGACCGACGCACTGGTGATGGAAAAAAATGTGCTTGCCCGTCAAAAGCCGCACAAAGGCATTGCCCTGGCCGCGGCCCAAAATTGAAACAATCATCTTCATAGGGCGCACAGTGCGTTCACTCATGAAGCAGCCTCTCCTTCCTCGTCAAAGTACAGAATGCAGTCCTCGAGCTGCGAAAGCTTCTGGACCATCGTGCGCTTGGCAATGCGCTTTTTAACCTCGGAATGAAAGCCGATCAGCTGAATGGTGATGAGCGGCGTCATGGCGACCATGGCCACAATGCCGAAAGCGTCGGTCATCAGGTTGCCGCCGATTGCCGTACAGGCGCCCATGGCCAGGGGAAGGAGAAAGGTGGCTGTCATGGGGCCGCTGGCCACGCCGCCCGAGTCAAAGGCAATGCCGGTGTAAATCGGCGGGACGTGGAAGCTGAGCAGCAGTGAAATGGCGTAGCCCGGAATGAGGAACCAGATGATTGAAATGCCGGTCAGAATACGCAGCATGGCGATGCCGACCGAAACAGCAACGCCAATGGACAGGCCGTGGCCGATGGTTTTTTGCGTAATGGCGCCGTTGGATACTTCTTCAACCTGCTTTTTCAAAACGTGGACAGCGGGCTCGGCGGCAACGATGAAATAACCGACCACCATGCCGACGGGAATCAGAAGCCAGCTGAAGCTCTGCGTTGCCATGGACTGCCCAATCAGGCTGCCGGCCGGCATAAAGCCGACATTGGCGCCGACCAGAAAAAGGACCAGGCCCAGGTAGGTAAAAACAAAACCGCTGATGATGCGCAGGATTTGCCGGCCGTGGTAGCGGCGGGTCAGCAGCTGAAAAACCACAAACACCGCAAAAATAGGCAGAAGCGACACCGCAATTTCGTAAGCGTAGTCAGGCAACGCCTCGGCAAAGATGCGGACGGCGTCGCGCGTATTGGCGGGCATGGAGATGACGCTTTGCGTAGCGTCGACATCGGGGGTGTAGAACAATCCGAGCAGCAGCACGGACAAAATTGGGCCGATGCTGCACAAAGCAACCAGGCCGAAACTGTCGTCACCCGAGTTTTTGTCGCTTCGCAGCGAGGCAAGACCGATGCCGAGTGCCATGATGAACGGAACAGTCATGGGACCTGTGGTGACGCCGCCCGAGTCAAAGGCGGCCGGGATAAAGTCATTGGGTGAAAAATAGGCCAATATGAACACAAGGGCATAAAAAATGATGAGCAGACGGTTGAGCGGGATGCGGAACAAAATGCGCAGCATGGCGATGACGAGGAAAATGCCGACGCCCACGGCAACCGCCAGAATAATGACAGGGTTGGGAATGCCGGGGATTTGCGTGGCCAGCACCTGCAGATCAGGTTCGGCCACGGTGATGAGCACGCCGACAATCAGGCAGGTCAGAAGCGGCCAGATAAGATGGCGCCGCGTTTTGCTCATCTGCACGCCAATGCCCTCGCCCAAAGGAATCATGGACATGTCAGCCCCCAGGGTGAAAAGTCCCATGCCAAAGATAAGCATAATGGCGCCAAAGACGAAAAGCACCATGACGCCGGCGTCGAGGGGCGCAAAAGATATACTGAGCAGCAGGACGATTGCGGTGATGGGCAGAACAGATGATACGGATTCGCTTAATTTTTCTTTCAGCTGATGATTCATTCTGTCTCCTTTCGTTAGACATACCGCTCGTCCGGCACGCCTGAGTGGTTGATTCCGGCAGGGCAAACACCCTGTCAGCGCCGGGGAATGGGCAGGTCAGTATCCGATGACGATGCCCCCGTCGTTGGCATATACCGTGCTCAGTCCGCCGGTGGCCACGACTAAAACGTCGCGGATGACCTTAGAGCCGCGAAGAATGGCTTTTTTCAGCTCTTGCGCGCGGTCGGGACAGTTGCAGTGGGCGATGACCACGGTGTCGCGCTCCGGCGTGGAGACCGCCGCGTGGCGGGCCGTTTCAACGACCAGCTCGCCCAGCCGGCGCATGGCGTTCTGCGTGCCGCGTACCTTTTCAAGCAGCACGATGCTGCCCGCACCGTCCTCGCCCATGATGGGCCGCATGTGTAAAATAGACGCCAGCTGCCCGACCAGCCGGTTGATCCGTCCGGTTTTGACCAGGTTATCGAGCGACTGCAAAACAAAAAAAGTTTTCATGTCTGTCGCGAGCTTTTCAGCGCGCACAACGAGCTCAGAAAAACCCATGCCGCCCCGGATCAGCCGCAGAAGGTTATGTACCAGCAGGACCTCACCGGCGCTGGCGCTCTGTGAGTCGAGCACATGGACCCGGCCTGTGCCGCGCTTGAGTTCGGCGCCTGCTTTGGCGCTCTGGTAAGAGCCGCTCAGCTTGGATGAAAGCGTGACGACGATGACGTCGTCGCTGCCGCTCATGGCGTCGGCATAGTCGGCGGGCGACGGGCAGGCCGTCGAGGGGGGGGTCGGACAGTTCTGCATGGCGTCGATCAGCTCGGGAATGTGGATGCTGCCGTCATCGACATAGGTGGTATCGCCCACGGTGATTTTCAGGGGGATCAGCGAGACACCCCAGTCGTTTTTTTCAAACCCGGGAAGGTCGCAGCAGCTGTCAGCCAGGATTTTGATGCCCATAGTTTACTCCTTCTGTCCATCTGGTATTTCAACCAGGTACTTTGTCAGGTTGCGAATGCCGTGCAGCAGCGCCTGCTGTTCGTCGTCTGAAAGCCCGCCAAGCATCACGTCGATCAGCTCACGCTGAAAAGCGTCGTGATAGTGGTATGCCACAAGGCCGCTGGGGGTCAGGCTGATGCGTACAGTGCGCTTGTCCTGCGGGTCACGCTGACGCACGATCAGCTCTTTCCGCTCAAGCTTGTCGCACGCAACGGTCAGCGTGGCCAGTGTGATGCCGAGTGCCCGGGCGACGCTGCCCATTTTTTCAGACCCTTCTGGTCCGATTTTATCGATGATTCGGATTTCCGGAGGCGTGATATGGACGTCAAGTCCGGCCGAAATGGCGGTTTCTTCCATGCGAGCGATCCGTATGGTGAAAGCAGATAAAAATTCTCGGATCTCGTCGGGGACCTGCACATGCTCACCTCCGCTTCATATTTAGGGAAACTAAATGTTTATATATCTAACTATATCATATTCTATTGTCAGATGCAATATTAAATTGTCACCCACAGCAAAAAAGCGGTGGGGAAGACCCCACCGCTTTGATATAAAGATGGATGGAAACACCTGGACAGGCGACTACAGCTTGATCGTTGTCCAGCGTCCCTTGCTGAAGCGCAGACCGCACAGAATCAGACGGCAGCCCTGGTCGACCAGGAAGCTGATCCAGGCGCCGATCAGGCCGAGGCCCAGGGTGAAGGTGAAGAAATAGGCGACCACCGTGCGGCCCAGGCCGATACCGACCAGCGAAACAATGGCGACGTAGCGGGTATCGCCGGCGACGCGCAGGCAGTTGGAAAAGATAACCTGCGAAATCTGTGCCGGGCACATGACGGCGATAATGTACATGATCTGCGAGCCGAGCGCGATAATTTCAGGCTCGCTGGAGAAGGGCAGAATAATCACTCTGCGCAGCAGGATAAAGCCCAGACACAGCAGCGCGCCTATCATCAGTCCAAACCGCTGTGCCGTTTTGCCGTAGACAATGGCGATATCCGGCCGTTTCTGCCCCAGGCTCTGGCCCAGCAGCGAAGACGCAGCAACAGCCAGACCATCGCCAAAGGCAAAGGACAGCATCAGAATGTTGGAACAAATCTGGTGTGTCGAAAAATTCATGGTGCCCAGGCTGGCGACGATTTTGGCAAAGATAAAAAAGCCGATGCGCATAAAGACCTGCTCGACAGCCGCCGAGGAACCGACGTTGATGACCGAGCTGAAGTTTTTGCGGTCAGGCAGAAAGCTTTCTTTAAAGGATAAGTACAAAAACCCTTCGGACCTGCGGACGGAAATCAGGGCCATAAGGGAAGCAACGACATAGCCCAGCACTGTGGCGATGGCCGCACCCATGACGCCCAGTTTGGGGAATCCGAAATTGCCGTTGATGAGCAGGTAGTTGAAAATGATGTTGACGATGTTGGCCGTCACGTTGGTGTACATGGACATGCGGGTGTTGCCGCAGCCTTTCTGAGCAGCGTTGATGGTCAGCGTAATGACGTTGAAGAAGATGCCGCCGATGACGATGCGCATATAGGTGACGGCATCGGCAAGGGTATCGGGCTGTGCGCCGGCAAAGACCAGAATGGGCTCGGCAAAGACGACAGCGAGAGAAGACAGAACAATAGACATGACAGCCGCAATGAGCAGCACCTGACGCAGGGTGTGATTGGCGCCTTCGCGGTCGCCCTCGCCGCGGCGGCGGGACACGACGGCGGTGACACCGACGTTTAAGGACATGAATAAAGCCAGCACAATGAGCCTGGGCTGATTGACAAGCCCGACCGAAGCGATTGCTTCATGCCCCAATGTGCCGACCATAACAGTATCTGCCATCGACACCAGACTGACCAGAAAAGACTCCAGAATAGAAGGCCAGGCGACTCTGGCGAGTCGTCCGACGGTCTCAGAGGCGGTCGGAAGGTCGGTGGAAGATTTGTACTGTGTGCTGCGCAGTAATCGTGCGGGATCGAACATTCGTTCAAATGCTGCGAGCATAAGGACTCCCCCTTTCAAAACTACAATTTTCTCTATTATAGCACATCCAGATCTATTTTACAAACCTTTTACAAATCGTCTCTTTTCTGCTATACTGGCAGGGTGTAAAATGATGGGTGGCAGACGGTCTTCAAAGGAAGTGTATATATTTTGGATTATTACCGGCTGGTCATTGAAACGACGAGCGCGGCAGCAGAGGTTCTGGCCGCTGCTTTATCGCACATCAGTCCATTCTGTGAAATCGACGACCCTGATAACGTGCGCGAGCTGACGCAGGCGCCGTCCCCGCGATGGGACTATCTGGGTGAGGAGCTGTTTGAAAACAGCGGCCGTACCCCTACGGTTACCTTTTATTTTGAGCGGGGCGAGCAGGGGGCGCTTTTGCTGCGCGAAACTGAGGCCGCGGTGCGTGCCCTGGCGCAAAATGACAGTCAGGGCTTTTACGGCAGCCTGAAGATGCGCGTCGACGAGGTGAAAAGCGAGGACTGGGAAAACAACTGGAAGCAGTATTATAAGCCCTTTGCCGTCGGCAGCCGGCTTTTGGTCCATCCGTCGTGGGAGCCGGTGCCGCAGGATGCACAGGGGAGAAAGGTGCTGACCATCGACCCGTCGTCCAGCTTTGGCACGGGCAGCCACGCGACGACGCGGCTGTGCATGGAGACGCTGGATGGCATGGAGCTGTGCGGCGCCAATGTGCTGGACATGGGGTGCGGCAGCGGTATTCTGGCGGCCACGGCTGTGCTTTTGGGCGCGCAGAGCGCGTTTTTGTGTGATATCGAGCCAGCGGCCGTCAAAACGGCGGCTGAAAATGTCGGGCAGGCCGCCGCCGAGGCGGGAACGGGCGCCGTGTGTCGGGCCGCGTGCGGCAACTGGCTGGAAAACGCCGGGCTGGCCGCGCAGATCGCCGGCCAGGGGCCGTATGACGTTATCTGTGCCAACATTGTCGCCGATGTGCTCATTGCCATGTGCACTGGGCTGATTTCTGTGCTGCGTCCGGGCGGTGTCATTCTGCTGTCCGGTATCATCGACAGCCGCCGCGATGAAGTCCTGGAAACCTACGAGAAAGCCGGCCTGCACCTGGAATGTGAAAAAAACCGGGACGGCTGGACCATGTTTTCCATGAAAAGGTGAAACAAAAGCCGGATATTCTGCGTCTAAAATCTATGGACAACGGCGGACAGTTTTGTTATACTGTTAAAACAGGCATTCGCCGGGCAGAAAAAACGCGGAGGTCTGCCATGAGATTTTTTAGTTCAGACGCCAATCGCTCGGGCGACGAAATTGCGCTGCTGGCGCCGGATGCGGTGCACATATCCCGTGTGCTGCGGATGAAGGCGGGAGACGCCGTCGTCATCTGCGACGATGTTGGATTTGAGCACGACTGTGTGCTCGTGTCGGTCAGCAAGGACCGCGTGCTGGCACGCATCGTGCAGAGCAGGCCCTACAGCACTGAGCCCAGCGTCGGCGTCACCGTGTTTGCCGCCTTGTCAAAGGGCGAACGGTTTGATTTTCTCATTCAGAAATGCGTTGAGGTCGGCGCGTCAGCCATTGTGCCCTTTATATCAGAGCACTGCGTGGCGCGCCCTGACGAACGCGACTACGAGCGCAAGCAGGCGCGCTATGCGCGCATCGCACTGGAAGCGTCCAAGCAGGCGCTGCGTTCGCGCCCGGTGCAGGTGTCTGCCATTCAGAGCTTTGAGCAGGCCCTGCAGCAGGCGGCCTCGTACGAGACGGCCATTTTGCTGTACGAGCGGGAAAACCGCCGCAGCTTCAGCCAGATTCTGCGCGGCAGCGGGGACTGTACCCGCTACGCCGTCATGACAGGCCCTGAGGGCGGCTTCAGTGAGCGCGAAGTGCAGCTGGCCGTGCACAGCGGCCTTGAGCCGGCTTCGCTCGGCCCTCGCATTCTGCGCTGTGAAACGGCGCCAGTGGCGGCGGTATGCGCCATTATGTATCATACCGGCAACTACGACATCGGAGTGTGACTGTTTTGAAAGAGAAGAAAGAGGCCAAGGCACAGAAAGTACAAAAGGCACAGGACATTATTACCAACCGCGTTTTGATTTTTTTCGGCTTCACGGCCATCTTTTTATGGGTGATTTCCTATTTAAACCGCGCATTTGACTATCCGTCCAGCTTTCAGGCTGCCAATGTCGCTGCCGTCATCATGATGGTCGTCGGCGCTGCGGCCGTGGTCGCCGGCCTGGTCTGGCAGCGCGCGCGCGTGCGCAGCGGCAAAGCGCAGGATGCCGCGTTGAGCGGCTATGTCGTGGTGTGGTTCGGACTGGTGCTGGCTTTGTCGTGCGCCATGATGATGTTTTACAGCTACACCCTCGCCATGCGGCTTTTGTATGTGCTGATGCCCGTCTCGGCCGTGCTGTACCTGATTTATTATGTGTACCCGCGCGAGTTCTTCACTGTCTGCCTGACCCATGCGTCCCTGGCCTTTCTGATGTGGGCGCTGGCCAAGACTTCAGACGCCGGCGGCGACCCGGTGATTCGCTATGGGTCCTTTGTCCTGGCGGTTCTGGTCTGCGCGGCTGCGCTGGCGCTGGCCTATAAGACGCGGAGCACGGGCGGTGTGCTCACTTTGGGTTCACGCCAGATTGCGGTGTTCAACAAAACCACCAACATCCGCTATGTGACCATTTTGTACGCCGCGACGTTGGTGCTGCTCGTCGCTGCTCTGCTGCTGGGCGCGCCCTTTGCCTTTTACGTTTTGTATGCCGATCTGGCCTTTATTGCCGTGGCCGCTGTTTATTACACTGTCCGCATGCTGTAAAAGCGCCGCCTGAACCCGGCGCTGACCGCGAAAGGATTTCCCCATGAAAACCGCAAAACGTCTGTCCTGTCTGCTTATTTTATTTGCCGTGCTGCTGGCGGTGCCAGTGGCCGCGCAGGATGCCCAGCCCGTCGATGAAATTGGAGCCGCGCGCCTGCTTGCGTCTGCGCTGGAGCAGGGGGAGACCAGTCTCACCATCAGCGTGACGGATGGCTTTGACTATGAGCTGTGCCTTGAGTACACGCACATGCTGTACCCGGAATATTATGGCATGCGCTGGACACAGGACGTGCACCGGCAGACGGCCACCATTACCATCACGCTGGCAGAGCCGGAAAAGTACGAACTGGCCTGGCAGGAAGCGCAGCGCGTCGCGGCGGGCCTGCAGGGGATGTATTCCAGCGAGACAGAGCTTTTGCGCGCTTTTCACGATTATATCATCCGCTGCTGCGAATACGACTACAACACGTTTCTCAATCTGTCGATCTCGCAGCCCGAGCCCTTTACGGCTTATGGCGCCCTGCTGGGCGGTAAAGCGGTGTGCGACGGGTACAGCTCGGCTTTCGCCATGCTGTGCCGCGCCGCTGACATCCCCTGTATCTATGTCAGCAGCAGCGAGCTCAACCACTCGTGGAACGCTGTCTTTACCGGTGGGCAGGTGCTGTTTGTCGACGTCACCTACGATGATAACGACGACCCGGCCGGCATCGTCAACGCCGACCATTTTCTGAAAACGAAGGAAGAGTTCCTTGCTACGCACGCGGGCTGGGACACCTCGCTGTGCGACCGCCTGACGGCGGCCATCTGGCCTGAAAACTATGGCGCTGCCCGCATTTTGTATCAGCTGGGCCTGCTGCGCGGCAGCGAAAAGGGCTTTGAGCTCGAGCGCCAGCCGCGCCGCGACGAGGCGGCGGTCATGCTCACGCGGTTTCTGGGGCTTGAAAGCCAGGCTCTGTCGTGGACGGGCGAGCAGGCGCCATTTGACGACGTCAGCGCCTATTACCAGCCTTACATCGCCCTGCTGTACGAGCGGGGCCTGACAACGGGCACCAGCGCCGCGGCGCGCACTTACGAGCCTGCGTTGGCCGTGACGGCGCAGCAGTACATGACGTTTATGCTGCGCGGCTTGGGCTACAGCGACGCACAGGGTGACTTTGTCTGGAGTGACGCGCTTTCAAAGGCCGTCGAGCTGGGAATTTTGACGCAGGACGAAGCTGCCTATGTCCAGGGCAGGACCTTTGACCGGGGCATGATGGCCTTTCTCAGCGTCAAAACGCTGTCAGCCCGGACCAAGACGGGCGACGCTCTGTACGAGCAGCTGGGCGGTGCCGGTGCGTTGGATGCGGCTTTGGCAGCGGAGCTTCTGCAAAAGTAAACAGACATTTCAAAAAGCTCTCGGCAGAGAGCTTTTTTGCTACCATTTTTATGGATTTTGTGGTATGATAAAGCTGTATAAGCGTACAATGAAGCATATCAATCGACAGGGGGGCGTCGCTTTTGCAGGCGTATTGCCGGGAAAATCATATCGAGCTGCGGGAACACGAGCCGCTGCACAGCCACACCACCTTTAAAATCGGCGGCCCGGCCGACTGGTTCGCCCTGCCCGACACGGTGGAAAAGCTGCGCGGTCTGCTTGCGTTTGCCCGTGAACAGGGCGTGAAGACGGCTGTCATCGGCATGGGCTCCAACCTGCTTGTTTCAGACCAGGGCTTTCGCGGGCTGGTCGTGTCAACAGTGCGGCTGGACGGCTGCCGGCAGCTCGGCGAAACAGTGCTCGAGGCCGGCTGTGGCCTCAGGTTGTCGCAGCTTGCGTCCCGGGCCGCAGGACTGGGGCTTGCAGGGCTGGAGTTTACCCAGGGCATTCCGGGCTCGGTGGGCGGTGCGGTGGTCATGAACGCCGGCGCCTATGACGGCGAGATGGCCTTTGTCGTTCAGTGCTCGCAGGTGCTGACGCCGCAGGGCGAGGTTTGTGAGCTGACGCTGCCGCAGCATGCGTTCGGGTATCGCACAAGCCGGATGAAAGAAACGCCCGGCATGGTCGTTTTGTCCACGACTTTTGCGCTCAAAGCGGGCAACCGGGCGGACATTGAGGCCAAAATGGCGGACTTTGCCGCGCGACGCCGCGACAAGCAGCCGCTCAGCCTTCCCAGCGCAGGCAGCGCCTATAAGCGCCCCGAGGGGCACTTTGCCGGCCAGCTCATCGAGCAGTGCGGACTCAAGGGCTTTCAGATTGGCGGCGCGCGGGTGTCTGACAAGCACGCCGGCTTTATCGTCAACATGGGCGGCGCCACGTCAGCTGACGTGCTGCGCCTGATGGAGCATATTGAAAAGACAGTGCTCGACCGGACGGGCGTGCGGCTCGAGCGCGAAGTGCGTATTCTGGCATGACCAGGGCAGAGGAAAGGCGGAGCATAAAATGGAATGTCTGATTATTTCGGGAATGTCCGGCGCGGGCAAGAGCCTGACCGTCGATGTGCTGGAAGACGTCGGATTTTACTGTATTGACAACATGCCGGTCGCCATGATTCCGTATTTTGCCGAGCTTTTTCCTGACAGCCGCTACAAGCG
>DVMR01000012.1 GCA_018714845.1 Candidatus Ventrousia excrementavium | reverse complement strand
TACGGACTGGATAAACGCTGAAGGCATCTAAGCGTGAAACCAACTCTAAGATGAGACTTCCCATCGCGCAAGCGAGTAAGGCCCCACGAAGACTACGTGGTTGATAGGCCGGAGATGTAAGTGCAGTAATGCATTGAGTCGACCGGTACTAATAGGCCGAGGGCTTGACCTTTGTAGTTCCCATCGGATTACAAGGTAACCTTTACTCTGTCCTCTCTTTCTTCCCTTTGTTCAGTTTTTTATGTGCTGATGAAAGATTTGCGCCTTTAGCTCAGTTGGTAGAGCAGCTGACTCTTAATCAGCGGGTCCCGGGTTCGAGTCCCTGAAGGCGCACCATTTACGTCGGGCGCCCTGGCGCTTGCCGCCAAGACGTTCAACGTGGCCCGTTGGTCAAGCGGTTAAGACGGCGGCCTCTCACGCCGCAAACATGGGTTCGATTCCCGTACGGGTCACCAAAGGCTTTACCGCGTAAGCGATAATTGCATATAGTAGGTGTTGATTACAGCGAGGGTCCACCCGTTCCCATCTCGAACACGGAAGTTAAGCTCGTTTGTGCCGACAATACTTGGCTGGCGACGGCCTGGGAAGATAGGTAACGCCTACACAAAGAACCGATGGGAAACCATCGGTTCTTTGCTTATTTCACAAAACAGGAGGCGCTGGCATGAGCGAGCATGAACGGACGGTTGCGATCCGCGCGCTGGGAATGGACGACCTTGAACAGGCGCTGCAGTTTGTCTGGGAGGTCTACGCCCGGACCGAGGCGCACGCCCGCGACGACGAAGCAGTCCAGGACTTTCTGAGCAAAATTGATTTTGAATACTGTGCTGTGCGCGTCGGCGATGGCCAGCTGCGCCTGTGGGGCGCATTCAGCGGAGAAAAGCTGATTGGCGTCTGTGCCTTTTTGGGCCTGAACCGCGTTTATCTTTTGTATGTCGACCCGCGCGCTCAGGGGCAGGGAGTGGCCACGCGTCTGTTAAAGCGCGCAGTTTTTGACAGCAAGCGCCATGATGACACACTTCCGCGGCTCATTGTCGAGGCGCCCGACACAGCGGTAGGCTTTTTTGGCAAGCAGGGGTTTGTGCCTGTAGGGGAGCCGACCGAGGATTGCGGCGTCTGGTACACTGTCATGGAGCTGACCCCCGAGCCATGAAAGCGAAAAAGGCGGTTATGACCGTTTTGACGGTGCTTTGTGCCGCAGGAGCGGTCGCCGGCTATGTGCTGGCGCGTGAAGAAGGCAGCGCGCGGGCTGAGGTCTGGGCGTCAGCGCTGCTCATTCTGGCCTTTGTCTGCTGGCAGTGGCAGCGTGCGCTGAAAAATGAAAAGCGATAGAAAAGAGAGGCTCAAACGGCCTCTCTTTTTTGATGCTATTCAATGGGCTTTTCCAGAATCATTCTCTGCATGGTCATGCCGAGCGACTGGTAAAAGTCGATCGCATTTTGATTAAAAGCCCAGACCATCAGGTCCAGCCGCCGGGCTCCATGCGCTCTGGCCTCAGCCTCGGCGGCATGAAACAGGCGGGCGGCAACGCCTGCTTTGCGAAAAGGCTCATCGACAATCATGGCTTCAACGTAGGCGATGGGGATATTGCACATGCCGCTTTTCTCTTTCAGGACAGCGATGCAGAGCCCGAGCACCGTGTCACCGGCTGCGGCCAGAAGGCAAATCGATCGTTCATCACAGACAAGCTGCCGGAACTCTTCAAAGGAATACAGATGTTCCAGCGGCGTATACAAATCAGGACGGCCGTCAACATGAAGCTGGTGCAGCTGCATCAGAAGGCGGTCAGCCGCCGGATAGTCGGCCTCGGTCATTTTGCGGATGAGCGTACCGCCGGGTTCTGCCGTTTGCCCCATGCCGCTCAGCTTTTGCGCCCCGGGGCAAAACGGCGGATGGGCGAGACCGGCCTGACCGGGGCAGCGGGCGCTGGCTGCGGCTGGCTCAGAAACTCCCGGATTTCTCTGGCCATGGCGTCAGCTTCGGTATGGTGCAGATAATGGTCGCCGGGCAGCAGCACACAGCGGCCGTCGCTGACTGAAAGGGCCTGCTTCTGGTGTTCAGCCAGCCAGTCAAAACCAGCCGTGGGCAGGGAATCGATGGAGCCCTGCGCCACAAAATGCAAAAGTCGGCAGGCTTTGGGGAAGCGCAGACGCTGTGCTGCGCGGCAGTTTTGCGGAACGCGGCGGGCCTCGTCAACAATGGTGCGGCTGAGAGTGTTGCGCGCCGAGAGGCTGCGCACCCGGGGAATGCGGGACGGGTCGCCGCCGGACAGGTCGCTGAGGCGCTTGCGCGACGCGGCCAGGGGCAGTCGTCCGTACAGGCGCATCAGGCCCAGGCGGTTGAGCAGCGGATAGGGCCAGTACCGGACCTGGGCGTGGGCCTGCTTCAGCTCGGGGTCATCAAACTGCGTGGGCAGCGACGTGTCATCGCCGATGACAGCTTCTACCTCAGACGGATAGCGGGCAGCCCAGGTGAGCATGTAAATGCCGGCGATGGAATGTCCGAGCAGCACATAGGGCGGACGGAAACCGGCTGCGCGCAGACCCTCGCGCAGCTCTTCGACGATGTTTTCGCTGGTGCGGGGCCGGCGGGCGGCGTCAGAATAGCCATAGCCGAACGGCTCGGGAATGACGCAGCGGAACTGCCTGCGCAGCCGGGTGACGAGCGGCATGAAGTCAATAGCCGGACAGGGCGTGCCCAGCCCGGGGAGAAAGACAATGGTTTTGGGGCCTTCACCCTCAGAATAAACGTGCATCCGTCGGCCGCGCACGATCACCATTTCGCCCGGGGGCGCATAGCGCAGGCGGTCAATGCCCCGCTGTGCCGCCTCGATGGCAAAGGGCGCGGCAATGCCGGCCAGCGCAGCCGCTGCCGTCCACAAATGCTTGCGTTTCATTTTAAAACCTCCTTTGGAATCCTGTCGGGCCGGGTACGGCGCCGCACCTTACAGGATGGTGACGCCGTCGAGAAGCTCGCGCTCGAACTCAACGCGGTGGCAGGGCGTATTGATGGCAGGGGCGCCGCCGGTGTGCAGGAAGATGATGGTCTCGCCCTGAGCAATCTTGCCTTCGGCGACCATGTCGCGGATGCCGGCAAAGGCTTTGCCCGTATAGCACGGGTCGAGAATGATGGCTTCGGTGCGGGCCATTTCGTAAATGGCGTCGCGCACAATGGGGTTGGGGATGTTGTAGCCTTCGCGCGCATAACCGGTTTCGATGTCAAAGTCAGCGCGCGATGCGGTGATGGAAAGGCCAAGGGACTGCCGGACTTCTTCAAAGTATTCGACAATGCGCGCTTCCTTGCCCGCGCCAAAGGGCGAGATGGCGACGCCGGTCAGGCGCAGGGGCGAGCCCTCGTTGCGCAGGCCGCAGAACAGGCCCATATAGGTGCCCAGGCTGCCGACGCCGCACAGCAGTCG
This sequence comes from Candidatus Ventrousia excrementavium, assembly GCA_018714845.1. Lineage (GTDB taxonomy): Bacteria > Bacillota > Clostridia > Oscillospirales > Butyricicoccaceae > Ventrousia > Ventrousia excrementavium. The sequence continues at coordinate 14,802 of DVMR01000012.1, read as the reverse complement.
CGCGTGTGAAATGCCCATTTCAAAGGCCTGGGCCGTGATTTCGCGCGCACATTCATAGTAGCCGAGCATGCCGAGGCGGTTGGACCCGCCGACCGGAATGACGTAGACCTTTTCACCCTCGGCGGTGTACTTTTTGACCATCTGGGCCACAAGTTCGTCCTGCTGCTCGCTTTCGGGACGGCCGTCGCTTTTTTTCAAAACAACCTCTGCGCCCATGATGCGGTCGAGCAGAATGTTGGCGCTGACCTCGCCGGGGTAGTCGTCAATGCACAAAATGGCGCAGCGCATGCCGTATTTGGCCGCGACGGCGGCTGTCAGCCGGCCGTGGTTGGTCTGGGCGCCGCCCAGGGTCAGCAGCATGGTCGCCCCCTGCTGCCGGGCGTCATACAGCAGATATTCGAGCTTGCGCAGTTTATTGCCGCCCATTCCAAGGCCGGTCAGGTCGTCGCGCTTGATATAAAACTCAACGCCGAGCCGGCGCGAAAGCGTGGGAAGGTATTCAAGCGGCGTGGGCAGGTGAAGAAAGGATACCTTTTCATGGCCAAGTAGCATGGAAACAGACCTCCTCTGATTGTTTGATGGTGTATGATACTATTATTATAAACGGGCAGAGCATTGATTGCAAGGAAATCCCGCCGTACAGGGGAATTGCGACAAAATCTGTCAACGGGCGCCGGAAAAAGTTTGTCGCATTTGTTTTGAAAAATCCCATTGAAATGATTCTGCCGGCATGGTATAATAAAAAAAATTTGGGCTGGCCGCGGCAGAAGACGGTTTTTGCCGGTCTTTGCAATCAGCCGGGCTGCGGGCATTGCCCGCCGGCTTTCAAAAATCGGCCCATGCCAGGCAGGAAAATATACAGAATGGGGGAAAATCAGGCATGGCGTTTAAAAATCTGTTCAGTCTCAAAGAGCTCGAAGTTCACGAGATTATCAGACTCCTGGACGACGCGCAGGCGTTCCGGGATGGGGCAGCTGTTCCCAATTTTACCGGTAAAATTGCCTGTAATTTATTTTTTGAGCCATCGACTCGCACACAGTACAGCTTTCAGGTAGCGGAAGAAAGACTGGGGTTGCGGGTCGTTTCTTTTGATCCGGGGCTTTCGTCCCTGACCAAAAACGAATCCTTTTATGATACGGTCAAAACCTTTGACAGCTTTAACCCCGACCTGCTCGTCATCCGCGCGCACACCCGGTATTATGACGAGCTGAACGGCTTTGTCCGCACGCCGGTGGTCAGCGGCGGCGACGGCACCGGCGACCACCCGACCCAGTCGCTGCTGGATCTTCTGACCATCCGGCAGGAGTTCGGCGGCTTTGACGGCGTGCGCATCGCCATCTGCGGCGACATCCGCCATTCACGCGTGGCGCACACCAATTACGGGGTCATGCAGCGCATGGGCATGGACGTTTATGTTTCGGGGCCTGAGGAATACATGGAGCCAGGCCTGCGCTTTATGGAGTTTGAAAAGGCGTTGCGCGAATGTGATATCATCATGCTTCTGCGCATCCAGCACGAGCGGCATGACGGGCACAAGGGCATGACCGATGAGCAGTACCATGAGCAGTACGGCCTGACGGCCGCGCGCATCGAGTGCATGAAGCCGGGCGCCATCATCATGCATCCCGCGCCGGTCAACCGCGGCGTCGAGATTGCGACCGAGCTGGTCGAGCACCCGCGCTCCCGCATCTTCAAGCAGATGGAAAACGGCGTTTACGCCCGCATGGCGGCCATCCGCCGCAGCCTGGAGGGGGATTTATGGCACTAAGCATTCGCGGCGCCCGCGTTTTGCGCGGCGGGACCTTTGTCAATGAGGACGTTTTTCTGGACAGCCCCGGCCCCGAGCGCGTCATCGACGGGCGCGGGCTTGTGCTGGCCCCGGCCTTCTGCGACCTGCACGTTCATCTGCGCGAGCCGGGCTTTGCCCATAAAGAGACCATCAAGACAGGCACGCGGGCCGCGGCGCGCGGCGGCTTTACCACAGTGTGCGCCATGCCCAACCTCAGCCCTGCGCCCGACAGCGCAGAGCATGTGCGCGCGCAGCTCGATATCATCGACCGCGACGCCTGCGTCGAGGTGCTGCCCTATATGAGCATCACCGAGGGGCGCTCGGGCGGCCGGGCCATTGAGATTCCCGCAGACCTTTCGCGCATCGCCGGGTTTTCAGATGACGGCAACGGCGTGCAGCCCGACGAGGTCATGCTGTGCGCCATGCAGCGCGTCCGCGCGGCGGGGTCGATGATTGCCGCCCACTGCGAGGACGACAGCCTGCTGGTGCCCGGCGGGTGCGTCAGCACGGGCTGCGGCGAGCGTTTCGGACTGCCCGCCATTTCAAACGAGTCAGAATGGCGGCAGATTGAGCGCGATATCCGGCTGGTCGAGCAGACGGGCTGCCGCTATCACGTCTGCCATATTTCGACGGCCGAAAGTGTTGAGCTGGTGCGCAGGGCCAAAAAGCGCGGCCTGCCCGTCACCTGCGAGGTGACGCCGCACCACCTGCTTTTGTGTGAGGACGACATCAAATCTGATGACGGAAAGTATAAAATGAACCCGCCTCTGCGCTCGGCAATCGACCGGCAGGCGCTGTGGGACGGGGTCTGTGACGGGACCATCGAGTGCATTGCCACAGACCACGCGCCCCACACGGCAGAGGAAAAGGCGCGCGGCCTTTTGAAAAGCGCCATGGGAATTGTCGGGCTTGAGACGGCCTTTGCCGTGTCGCGCACGGCGCTGGGCGGCAAAATTACGCCCGAGCATCTGCTCGCCATGCTGGGCGAAAATCCGCGCCGGGTGCTTGGACGTCCGGTGCCGGAAAACGACTGGGTGCTGCTCGACTGGGATGCGCCGGTCACCGTGGACCCGCAGGCGTTTTTCTCCATGGGAAAAAGCACGCCCTTTGCCGGCATGGCGCTGCAGGGGCGCGTTGTCATGACAATACGCGGGGGCATCGTCATTTATGACGGGCTCTGCTGAAAGGAACGGGAAGAATATGAAGCAAATGAAAAAGCAGCTTGTCTGCGAAAACGGCGCCCGGTTTGTCGGCCAGGGCTTTGGCGCTGACGTCGAGCGGGTGGCCGAGCTGGTCTTCAGCACCGCCATGGTCGGGTATCAGGAGATTTTGTCCGACCTGTCCTGCTGCGGGCAGATGGTGTGCATGACCTATCCTCTCATCGGCAATTACGGTCTGGCTGACGAGGACTTTGAGACCAAAGCGCCCAACATCGGCGGCTTCATTGTCCGCGAGTACAACGACAACCCGTCCAACTACCGCTACACCAAGACGCTGAGCGAAGAGATGGAAGAGGACGGCATTCCCGGCATCGCGGGTGTGGACACCCGCATGATTACCCGTATGGTTCGCGACGAGGGCGCCATGCGCGCCATCATCACCGACGCCGACCTGCCTGTTGAAGAGGCGCTGGCCCGCCTGCGCGCCGAGCCGCCCATGCGCGACCATGTCAGGCGCGTGTCGTGCAAAAAAATCTGGTACAGCCGCACGTCCAACCCGCGCTATAATGTCGTGGCCGTCGACTGCGGCATCAAGCACAGCATCATCCGCAGCCTCAACAACTGCAAGTGCAACGTCACCATCGTGCCGTACAACACGCCGGCCGAGACCATTCTGGCCCTGCGTCCCGATGGATTGTTCCTGTCCAACGGCCCCGGCAACCCCGAGGATGTGCCTGAGGTCATCGAGCTGGTGCGCGCGCTGCAGGGCAAGCTGCCCATTTTCGGCATCTGCCTGGGCTATCAGTGCATTTCGCTGGCCAACGGCGCCAGGGCCTATAAAATGAAGTTCGGCCACCGCGGCGGCAACCACCCGGTCAAGAACCTGCTGACCGGCAAAATCGAGGTGACGGCGCAGAACCACTCCTATGCAATCGACGTGGACAGCCTGAAGGGAACGCCGCTCGAGCTGACCCACATCAACCTGCTCGACAACACGGCCGAGGGGATTCGCTGCAAGGAGCAGAACCTGCTCGCCGTGCAGTATCACCCCGAAAGCTGCCCCGGCCCGCAGGACAGCGGGTATCTGTTCGGGTCCTTTATCGATACCATGCAGTCATTCAAAGAACAGGGAGGCGCCGCTCATGCCTAAAAGAGAGGATTTGAAAAAGATTCTGGTCATCGGCTCGGGCCCCATCATCATCGGCCAGGCCGCTGAGTTTGACTACTCGGGCACGCAGGCGTGCATGGCTTTGAAGGAACAGGGCTACAAGGTCATTCTGGTCAATTCCAACCCCGCGACCATCATGACGGACACCCATATTGCCGACAAAGTCTATATGGAGCCGCTGACGCTGGAATATGTGGCAAAAATTATCCGCAAAGAGCGTCCCGACGCCATTGTGCCGACTCTGGGCGGTCAGACCGGCCTGAACATGGCCATGCAGCTGGCGCAGAAAGGCATTCTGCGCGAATGCCAGTGCGAGATTCTGGGCACCAGCTTTGAGTCCATCGAAAAGGCCGAGGACCGCGAGATGTTCAAAAAGCTGTGCGAGGAAATCGGCGAGCCCTGCCCGCCGTCTGCCATTGCACACAGCATTGAAGACGCTCTGGACGAGGCCCACGCCATCGGTTATCCGGTTGTGCTGCGCCCCGCGTTTACGCTGGGCGGCACGGGCGGCGGCTTTGCCGAAAACGATGACGAGCTATGCACCATCGTCAAAAACGCCCTCAGCCTGTCGCCGGTCGGGCAGGTCCTGGTCGAAAAGTCCATTAAGGGCTATAAAGAGATTGAGTTCGAGGTCATGCGCGACAAAAACGACACCGCCGTCGCCATCTGCTGCATGGAAAACGTCGATCCGGTCGGCATCCACACCGGCGACTCCATCGTCGTCGCGCCGTCGCAGACCCTGACCAACAAAGAGTTCCACATGCTGCGCGACGCCGCGCTGCGCCTGATTCGCGCCCTGGGCATCGAGGGCGGGTGCAACGTGCAGTTTGCCCTTGACCCCAGCTCGTTTGACTATTATGTCATCGAGGTCAACCCCCGTGTTTCGCGTTCCTCGGCGCTGGCGTCCAAGGCGAGCGGCTATCCCATTGCGCGCGTGTCCGCGCTCATCGCCGTGGGCCTGACGCTTGACGAGATCCGTCTGGCCAACACGCCGGCCAGCTTTGAGCCGGCGCTCGACTACGTTGTCACCAAAGTGGCGCGCTTCCCGTTTGACAAGTTCGACACCGCGTCCAAAGAGCTGTCCACCCAGATGAAGGCCACGGGCGAGGTCATGGCCATCGGCCGCACCATGGAAGAGAGCCTGCTCAAGGCGGTCCGCTCGCTCGAGGCCGGCGTCAACCATGTGCACATGAAAAAGTTTGACGACATGCCGGTCGAGGACATGCTGCAGAGCATTGCCCACCCGACTGACGAGCGCATTTACGCCATTGCAGAGCTGCTGCGCCGCGGTATTGACCCGATTCTCATCTGCGAAAAGACCAAAATCGACTTTTTCTTCATTGACAAGATTCGCAATATCGTGCGCATGGAAGAAGAGCTCAAGGCCGCCGTCCCGGGCGACACCGAGCTGTTGTACCGCGCCAAGCGCATGGGCTTTTCCGACGCGGCCATCGGCCGGCTGTGGGGTATGAAGGCGGACGAGGTCTTTGTGCTGCGCCGCGACAACGGCATTCTGCCGGTCTACAAAATGATTGATACCTGCGCCAGTGAATTTGACTCGTATGTGCCGTACTTCTATTCGACCTACGAGCAGCAGAACGAGTCGGTGGTCTCGGACCGCAAAAAGATCATCGTGCTGGGCGCCGGACCCATCCGCATCGGCCAGGGCGTTGAGTTTGACTACTCGACGGTCCACGCCATCTGGGCCATCCGCGAGGCGGGGTACGAGGCCATCATCATCAACAACAACCCCGAGACCGTGTCGACGGACTACACGGTTTCGGACAAGCTGTACTTTGAGCCGCTGTGCGTTGAGGACGTCATGAACGTCATCGAGCTGGAAAAGCCCGACGGCGTCATCGTCTCGCTGGGCGGCCAGACGGCCATCAACCTGGCCAACCGCCTGCACAAACTGGGCGTGCCCATCATCGGCACCGGTGTCGAGGCCATTGAGCGCGCCGAAAACCGCGACAGCTTTGAAAAGACCATGGAGCGGCTTGCCATTCCGCAGCCCGAGGGCGAGGCTGTCACAGACATCGAAGCCGGCATCCGCGTGGCCAACCGCATCGGATACCCGGTGCTTGTCCGCCCGTCCTATGTGCTGGGCGGCCGCGCCATGCAGATTGTCCACAACGACGATGAGCTGCGCCGCTACCTCAGGGGCGCCGTTCTGGTCAGCGAAGACCAGCCGGTGCTTGTTGACCGCTACATTTCGGGCAAGGAGCTCGAGATTGACGCTGTCTGCGACGGAAAGGACGTCTTTATCGCCGGCATCATGGAGCACGTCGAGCACACGGGCGTGCACTCGGGCGACTCGATCAGCGTTTACCCGCCCTTCTCGGTCAGCCAGAAGGTCAAGGACACCATTGCCGACTACACCGTCAAGCTGGGTTTGGGCATTGGCATCGAGGGCCCCTTCAACATTCAGTTCATTGTCGATGAAAATGAAAAGGTCTATGTCATCGAGGTCAATCCGCGCTCGAGCCGCACAGTGCCCTTTATCTCCAAGACAACCGGCGTGCCGCTGGCGGACATCGCCACCCGCATCGCGCTGGGGCAGTCGCTGGCGGACCAGGGATACGGCACCGGCGTTGCGCCGGAGAAAAAGCGCTGGTACGTCAAAGCGCCGGTCTTCTCGTTCTCCAAGATTCGCGGCGCTGACGCCTACCTGTCGCCTGAAATGAAATCGACCGGCGAGGCCATCGGCTACGACGACACCCTGACCCGCGCGCTTTACAAGGCGCTCAAGGCGTCGGGCCTGCGCGTCGAAAACTACGGCACGGTGTTTGTCACCATTGCCGACGCGGACAAGCCGCGCGCACTGCCGCTCGTGCGGCGGTTCTACGACCTCGGCTTCAACATCGAGGGCACGGCGGGCACGGCCGACTTTTTGCGCAAAAACGGCATCCGCACGCGCTCGCGCCGCAAAATCAGCGAGGGCAGCGACGAGATTCTGCAGTCGCTGCGCCAGGGCCACGTCACCTATGTCATCAACACCCTGACGCCGGGCGAGCAGGACACAACGCGCGACGGATTTTTGATTCGGCGCTGCGCGGTCGAGAACAACATCACGACCTTTACGTCGCTCGACACCGTTGCGGTGCTGCTCGATGTGCTTGAAGAGATTACGGTCGGCATTTCGACCATCGACGCGTGAGGCGGCGTATGGAGCAGAATGTCATTTATACCATCGCAGAAAACGCTCCGCTGGCGCAGGATGTCTTTCGCCTGCGCCTCAGCGGGGATGGCAGCTGGGTGCAGCGGCCGGGGCAGTTTGTCAACATCGCCCTGGCCGGCAAATACCTGCGCCGGCCCATCAGCGTCTGCGACTGGACGCAGGATTCGCTGATCCTGATTTATAAAGTGGTGGGCAGCGGCACAGAGCAGATGTCGCGCATGGCGCCCGGAGAGACGCTCGATGTTCTGACCGGCCTGGGCAACGGCTTTGACGCCGCGCCGGCGCACGGGAAGAAGATCGCTCTGGTCGGCGGCGGGGTCGGCGTACCGCCCCTTTACGGCCTGGCGCGTGTTCTGCGCAGTCAGGGGGAAGCGGTGCAGTGTGTGCTCGGCTTCCGCTCGCGCGGCGACGTCTTTTACGAGCGCGAGTTTCAGGCCCTGGGCTGCGATGTGCACGTCGTCACTGACGACGGCAGCTATGGCGCGCGCGGCTTTGTCACCGATGTTTTAAAGGGCCTTGACTACGATTACTACTTTGCCTGCGGTCCGCAGCCCATGCTGCGCGCCGTTCACGCCGCGGGAAAGACCGGCCAGCTTTCATTTGAAGAGCGCATGGGCTGCGGCTTTGGGGCGTGCATGGGCTGTACCTGCAAAACGCTGACCGGCTATAAGCGCATCTGCGTCGACGGTCCGGTTCTTTTGTCCGGGGAGGTGTCCTTTGATGGCTGATTTGTCTGTCCGGCTGGGGGAGCTTGCGCTCAAAAACCCCGTCATCCCGGCCAGCGGGACCTTTGGCTTTGGCTATGAAATGGCGCGGTTTTATGACCTTGACCTTTTGGGCGCCATCTCGCTCAAGGGCACGACGCTGCACGAGCGCTACGGCAACCCGACGCCGCGCATCGCCGAATGCCGCGAGGGCCTTTTGAACGCCATTGGCCTGCAGAATCCCGGCGTGCACGCTGTCATTGACCGCGAAATCCCCCGCCTGCGCGAGGTTTACCACGGCCCCGTTATCGCCAACATCTCGGGCTTTGCGCTTGAGGAGTATGTCGAGACGGCCGCGCTGTTCGACGCCTGCAGCGAGGTTGACATCCTTGAAATCAATATTTCGTGCCCCAACGTCAAGCACGGGGGCATGGCCTTCGGCACCCAGCCCGAAGCGGCACGCGAGGTGACCGAGGCCGTCAAAAAGGCCTGCAAAAAGCCGGTGTATATGAAGCTGTCGCCCAATGTCACTGACATTGTGGCCATCGCCCGCGCCTGTCAGAAGGGCGGGGCCGACGGGCTGGTGCTCATCAACACCCTTTTGGGCATGGTCATCGATCCGCGCACCGGCCGTCCCGTCGTGTCGACGGGAGCCGCCGGGTTTTCCGGCCCGGCCGTCAAGCCGGTCGCCGTGCGCATGGTCTACCAGGTCTATGCGGCCACCGGCCTGCCCGTCATCGGCGTCGGCGGCGTCGCCACGGCCGATGATGTCATTGAAATGATGTCGGTCGGCGCGTCAGCCGTGCAGGTCGGGGCGCAGAATCTTGTCGACCCGTGGGCGTGCAAAAAAATCATTGAAGAGCTGCCGCACAAAATGCAGAAGTACGGCATTGCGGCGCTGTCTGACATTGTCGGCCGCGCGCACCGCGCGTGACGCCGGCCCGCTGACAAAAAGGAGGGGACCTTTTGAAAAACGACGTCATCATTGCCTGCGATTTTAAAAACAAAGCCGACACCCTGGCCTTCCTCGACCGGTTCGAGGGCAAAAAGCCCTATGTCAAAATCGGCATGGAGCTGTTTTACGGCGAAGGCCCCGACATCGTGCGCGAGATTCGCGCGCGCGGGCACGAAATCTTCCTCGACCTCAAGCTGCACGATATCCCCAACACCGTCAAAAAGGCCATGGCCAACCTGGCCCGGCTGGGCGTTTCCATGACCAACGTGCACGCCGCCGGCACCATCGACATGATGCGCGCCGCCGTCGAGGGGCTTGAGCTGGGCTCAAACGGCCCGCGGCCGCTGCTGATTGCCGTCACGCAGCTGACCAGCACGTCGCAGGAGCGGATGCAGCGCGAGCTGCTCATTGCAGAGACCATTGAAAACACGGTGGCCCATTACGCCCGCAACGCCCGCGAGGCCGGGCTGGACGGCGTCGTCTGCTCGCCGCTCGAGGCTGGGCTGGTCAAAACGGCCTGCGGCGCGGACTTCCTGACCGTCACGCCGGGCATCCGCTATCCCGACGGCGAGCTGGGCGACCAGTCCCGCGTCACCACGCCGCAGAAAGCGCGCGAGATTGGCTCGGACTTCATTGTCGTCGGCCGGCCCATCACGGCGGCCGCTGACCCCGTGGCCGCGTATGAGCGCGTCTGCCGCGATTTTTTGAAGGGAGAATAAATCAATGGACATGGAAAAAAAGATTGCAGGTATTCTGCTTGATATCAAGGCTGTGTTTCTGCGCCCCGACGAGCCCTTTACCTGGGCCAGCGGCATCCTCTCGCCCATTTACTGCGACAACCGCCTGATTCTGTCCTATCCCGAAGCGCGCCGCGTCGTCGAACAGGGAATTGCCGACAATATCAAAAAGCACTATCCCGATGTCGAGCTGGTGGCCGGCACGTCGACGGCCGGTATCGCCCACGCCGCGCTGGTCGCAGAGATTCTGAACCTGCCCATGGCCTATGTCCGCGGCAGCGCCAAGGACCACGGCCGCAACAACCAGATTGAGGGCAAGGTCGATGCAGGACAGAAGGTCGTTGTCGTCGAGGATCTCATCTCGACAGGAGGCAGCGTCATCGACGTCGTCAATGTGCTGCGCGACGCCGGGGCCGAGGTGCTGGGCATTGCGTCCATCTTCACCTATGGCCTGCAAAAGGGACTGGACCGCCTGGCAGAAGCCAGCGTCAAAAACGTCTCTCTGAGCAACTACGACGCTCTTGTCGAAGCGGCGCTCGAGTCGGGCTACATCCGCGAAAGCGACGTCAAAAAGCTGCACGCCTTCCGCAAAAATCCGTCGGACGCGGGCTGGATGGACCTTTAAGTCATGCACTGGACGCTCAAGCACTACGATGAGCTGACCCGCGACGAGCTTTACGAAATCCTGCGCCTGCGGTGCCAGGTCTTTATTGTCGAGCAGGACTGCGTTTATGACGACGTCGACGGTCTGGACCGCACAGCGTGGCATCTGCTGGCCCGCGACGGGCGGGGGATACTTTGTGCCTGCCTGCGCGCAATTCCGCGCAGCGAAAGCGAGCCCATGCACCTGGGGCGCGTCGTCGTCCGCCCCGACTGCCGGGGCAGCGGCCTCGGCCGCGAGCTGGTCCGCCGCGGGCTGGAAGCGGCGCATGATGCGCTGGGAGAAGACAAAGTCGCCATTTCAGCGCAGGCCCATCTGCAGCGCTTTTACGAAAGCCTCGGCTTCCGCGCCGTCACTGAGCCCTATGACCTGACCGGTATTCTGCACATCGATATGCAATGGAAAGCCGAATAAGAAACGGAAAAGCCGTCCCGTCGGGACGGCTTTTTTATGAGTGCCGGCGCGTGCGCGCAAGCGCGGCGGCCAGCCAGATGACATGGGCCAGCACGGCGGCCAGAATGCAGAGGTATCCGCCCAGCAGGCCGCGGTTGTGGCGAAAGACCAGGCCCAGAAAGGAATCGTGCTCGCGGTACACCCAAACGGCGAGCAGGCACAGCGCGTCGACCGCTGCAAGCGCTGCCAGCGCGCCGGTGCGGCCGTTTTCATGGCGGCGCAGCAGCAAAAACAGACACCCGAACACGGCGCTGCACGCGGCCAGAAACAGCAGGAAGAAAAGCATCAAAAGCCCCCTTCAAACAGCTCGAGCTGCCAGCTGCCCTGCTCGCTGCCGCGCACGGCGACGATAAGGGCCCCGGCGGAAAAGTCAAGGGTAAACGACCTGTTTACCTCTTCGCCGGGGAGCAGGACCGAAACATCGACGGTCTGCACGCCGGTCAGGCCGGGTTCAATGACAAAGCTGTCATACTGCGCAAGCGGCGTGCTGTCGGCGTTCATGCACCCCTGGCCACCGTCCGGCCATGCGATACTGGCCTGCAAAACAGGCGCGCCGTCCTGGTTCCACAGCACAATGCTGCCCGGTTCCGCCCGCGGCGCGTCAGGGTCAAAGTCGTGCAGGGAAGCGCTGAGCTGTTCGTCAAAAAAGCCGGCAGCCTGCTCCAGCGGCAGAAGCTGCGCCGGAACGAGCAGGCTCAAAAGCTCCAAAACGGCAAACAGTCCCAGTCCGAATAAAACACGAATGGTCATACGTCTTCCTCCTTATCAGGGATATACTCCAGGATTTCACCAGGCTGACAGTCAAGCTCGCGGCACAGCGCGTCCAGCGTCGAAAAGCGCACGGCGCGGGCGTGGTTGTTTTTCAGGACAGACAGGTTGGCCGGGGTCAGGTCAATGCGCGCGGCCAGCTCGCCCAGGCTGATTTTGCGCCGGGCCATCAAAACATCCAGGTTGACGACAATGGGCATGGTTCCGTCCCCCTAAATGGTCAGGTCGTTTTCTTCGCGCAGGACGGCGGCCTGCCCAAAGAGCGACGCCATGACCAGACACAACAGCCCCGCCATCAGGAAAACGGGAATGAACAGGGCGTTATAGGTGAAGAGCGGGGACAGCGAATGGAAATACATACACGACCAAATACACCGGACGAGGGCCATACAGCAGACCAAAAAGCAGCAGATCGCCGCAATACGCAGGCTGCGGGCGTTGGCGTGCTGAAAGGGCTGACCCGCGCGCACGGTGCGCAGGACCCGCAGGCCCTGCCGCAGGATGACGGCTGAGCACAGCGCGCATGCCAGCAGGAAGACGGTCAGCACGACGGTGGCAGGATCTTCACCCCACACGCCGACCAGGGCCAGCCCGAAAAAGAAAGCGGGCGACATGTAAAAAAACGAGTCCTCGGGTTGGGTGAAAAACAAGGACGACAGCTGCTCGGACAGAGGCCGGCTCGAGGCGCGGCCCATGACCACAAGTCCGGGGATGAACGGCAGCACCAGAATGTTGAGTACCAGCAGCACGGTGAGAAGAATGGACAGAACCGCTGCCAGCTGCCTGGTTTTTTCCATGGGAATCAGCTCCTTTACAGGGCGATTATAAAACGAGATATACTGTTTGTCAAGAATTATTTATTGTTTATCGATATATTATACGCCCTCATCAGAACTGCCGTGCGATGAAAGTGAATACGTGCAAACCCGACGGCACGAACCCGGAAGGAGACGGGCTTTGTGCAGGCTGCCCGAAAAAGCCTGAGGGAAATTGTGAGAAATAAATCGGTCTATGCGCTGCAATTATAGGCAGCATACAAAAAAATGATTAGACGTAATCGATTTATTGTGCTAAACTTAAAGAGAATCCATGTGAAAGGAACGAGGTGTTTTACTTTGTTTGATCTGCTGATCAAAAACGCGACCATCGTTGACGGCACCGGCGCGCCGGCGGTTCGGGGGAGCGTGGGCATTGAAAATGGAAAAATCAAACTGACCCGCCCTGACGCCGAGGCGGCGCAGGTCATTGATGCTGAAGGGCTGCACCTGACGCCCGGCTTTGTCGACATCCATTCGCACGGCGACATCGTGCTCGGTGAGGACTACGGCCGGCTGTGCAAGGTGTCGCAGGGCGTGACGACCGAGGTCGCCGGCCAGTGCGGCTCGACAATGTTCCCCATCGACTCGGCCCGGCTTGAAGACGCCCAGACCGTGCTTTCAGTCTGCCGCGCCGACTTCCCGCCCGAGATGAAAAACTGGACCTCGTTTGCAAAATACAAGGAATATGTCGCAACGCTCAAGCTGAGCGCCAACATCAAGCTGCTGGTGGGTCACAGCATGCTGCGCCTGGCGGCCATGGGGCTGGAAAACCGACGCCCCACACAGCAGGAAATGCAGACAATGAAGGACCTGCTGCGCGAGAGCATGGAGCAGGGGGCGATGGGTATGAGCTCGGGCCTGATTTACACCCCGAGCTGCTACGCCGACACCGAAGAGCTCATTGAGCTGGCCAGAGTAGTCGCCGAATACGGCGGCATTTACGCGACCCACATGCGCAACGAGTCGAGCGGCGTTGTCGAGGCGGTGGAAGAGGCGCTGCGCATCGGCCGTGAAGCGGGGGTCCCGGTGCTCATTTCGCACCACAAGGCGTGTGGCCGACCCAACTGGGGCCTGCCCAAAAAGACGCTGCAGCTTATTGCCGACGCCAATGCGTCGGGCATGACGGTGACAGCCGACCAGTACCCGTATACGGCGTCAATGACGCACCTGAAAATGTGCATTCCGCCCCAATATTTTGCCATGGGCGCCGAGGGGCTGACAGAGTTTCTTCGCGACAGCGCAAACCGCGCCGCCATGCGTGCCGAGATTGAAGACCCGGCGTCGCCCTTTGAAAACTGGTACTTAAACTGCGGCGGATTTGAGCATATCTTTATCTCATCTCTGCCGGACACGCCGCAGTATGCGGGCATGTTTGTCAGTGAAGCGGCGCAGAAAATGGGCAAAGACCCCTTTGAGGCGTATTTTGACCTGATGGTCATGAATAAGACCATTGGCAACGGCATTTATTACTCCATGTGCGAAGAGGACCTGTGCGACATCATCACAGGGCCTGACACCGTGGTCGGCAGCGACGGCATCTGCCGCGGCTTTAACGAAACGACCCATCCGCGAGCCTGGGGCACCTTCCCCCACGCCATCTGCTTTTATGTCAAGCAAAAGGGCGTTTTGACGCTTGAGCAGATGATTCACAAGATGACGCAGCTGCCTGCACAGCGCGCCATGCTGGAGAACAAGGGTGTCATTGCTGACGGGTATGACGCCGACCTTGTGCTGATGGACTACCAGAAGCTTGAGGATAAGGCGACATATACCGATTCCAACGCGCTGACCGAGGGCATTGAAATGGTCATTGTCGCGGGACAGGTCGTTTATAAGGACAAACAGCTGACCGGCGCCGCGCCGGGCCAGCTCATTCTGCATCATAAACGCTGAAAGGAAGGAATGGCATGAAGATTATCTTTGGCATTCTCGGCAACGAGACAAACACCTTCTCGTCGGACATCGGGACCTTTGAGCGCTGGGCGCCCAACGGCTGGACCACCGGCCCCGAGGTCATTTCGCGCTACCGCGGTTCGCCGGAATACGCAGGCGGCATGATTCAGGCGGCCGAAGAGGAGGGCGTCGAGCTGGTGCCCACGGTTGCGCTGCACAGCGCCGGTCCGCTCATCACCAAAGAGGCCCTTGATTTTGCCATGGGCACCATGTGCGACATGATTGCCGCCAATCTCGAAGGGACTGACGGCGTCTGTCTGGGCCTGCACGGCGCCGGCGCCGCTGAGGGGGCCGACGACCTTGAGGCGTACACCCTGCAAAAAGTGCGCGAAGTCGTGGGAAACGACATGCCTATCACGGTTTCGCTCGACCTGCACGGCAATATTTCCGAGGACATGGTCCGGCTGTCCAACGGCCTGTTCGGCATCAAGCAGTACCCTCATATCGACATGGCTGAG
>DVMR01000011.1 GCA_018714845.1 Candidatus Ventrousia excrementavium | reverse complement strand
AAAATAATACTATATGTAAAAAGGAAGTCCGGCCAGCGGCCGGACTTCCTTTTGTGCGCATGCGATTAGAAAATACCTTTTTCGTGCATAAAGACCTTGTAGTCCTCCCAGTTGGCGCGGGCGAGCTGGCTGCCGTCGATACCATAGGGACACCGGCTCTGACAGGCGCCGCAGCCGATGCACTTTTCAGCCAGTGACATTTTTTCACGCCATTCGGGTGTGGCATAGGTCTGCCACGGAGAACGGCGCAGAAGCAGGCTCATGCGGCCGACGGTCGGCATGTCGATGCCGACAGGACAGGGCTTGCAGTAGCCGCAGCCGCGGCAGAAATTGCCGGTCAGCTCCTGCTTGTCACGGTCAATGATGCTTTGCAGCTCAGGTGTCAAGGCAATTTGCTTGTCGGCGGCGTCAAGGAATTCGCGCAGCTCGGACTCGCGCTGAATCCCCCAGATGGGCACGGCGTTGGGCAGACCGGCAAAAAAGGCAAAGGCCGCTGTGCCAGAGCTGACCAGTCCGCCGGCCAGCGCTTTCATGGCGATGAGGCCGACATCGTGCTCGCGGCAGACATCAATAAGCTGCAGGTCCTCGTCGCTCGACAGATAGCTGATGGGAAACTGCACGGTATCGTACAGCCCTGATCGGGCGGCGGCCAGCGCCACATCGAGTCTGTGCGCTGTGATGCCGATAAAGCGGCACTTGCCGGCCTGACGGGCCTGTACCAGCGCGGTGTAAAGGCCTTCCGGGTCCTCGGGGTCAGGCAGGGCCGGAATATTGTGCAGCTGCAGAATATCGACGTAGTCGGTCTTCAGATTCTGCAGGCTGACGTCAAGATCGCGGAGCACGGCGTCGCGGGTCTTGCCCATACTCTTGGTCGAGATGACGACATTTTTGCGTACATCGCTCAGGGCCAGGCCCAGCTTTTCCTCGCTGTCGCTGTAGGCGCGGGCGGTGTCAAAATAATTGATGCCCGCTTCATAGGCGTTTCGCACCAGACTGACCGCCTCATCGCGCGGCAGCCGCTGGATGGGCAGGGCGCCGAAGGAGTTTTCAGTGACCATCAGGCCGGTACGGCCCAGACGTTTCATCTTCATGTTCATGCCCCCAAATGCAATTTGACACCAGTATATCACAATTTGGGGAATAAGGACAGACTAACCCCGTTTTCCGCTGCTCATATACATGCCATACAGCGGTGTAGGCAGGCCAAAGCCGCCGGCCACCGGCAAAAGCTGGCCTGTGACATAGGCAGAGTGGTCGCTGGCAAAGTAGAGCACAGCGTCAGCGATGTCCTGCACCTGACCGGCGCGGCCAAGCGGCACATTGAGCAGAAAAGCGCTTAAAAATTCAGGCGACATATTGCCGGCCGCGGCGTCAGTCTGGGTGTAGCCGGGCAGTACGGCATTGCAGCGCACGCCGCGCCGGGCGTATTGCACGGCAATGTCGCGGGTCAGAAAGTTGATGGCTGCTTTGGAGACGCCATAGGCCGTGCGCTGCATGTCGGGCTCGAGCCCGCCGATGGATGAGATGTTGATGATGGAACCGCCGCCGTTTTTGGCCATGAGCGGTACAGCGCGCTGTACTGACTCGAAAACAGAACGGATATTTTTTGACAAAATATCCGAAAAGTCATCCCATTTGGTGCCGACAACATCGAGGTCCCGGCGGACGTCGGTGGTGCCGAAGTTGTTGACCAGAATGTCGAGCCGCCCCTCGCGCGAGGCGACCTCATCAATCATGCCGGAAAAGGTCTCGGGCTTATCGGCGTCAAACAGCACGACATCTGCGTCTCCGCCGCGCTCGGCAATTTCGCGGGCCAGCGCATGGCCGGCCTCGGGTCTGCGCACGGCCAGATAAACTTTGGCACCTTCGTGCGCCAGGGTCTCAGCACAGGCACGGCCGATGCCGCGGGTCGATGATGTGACAAGTGCGATTTTGTCAGAAACAAGCTTCATAGTAAGGCTCCTTTAACAATGACAGGTTACAGCTTAGTCTTCCCCGAAAAAAGCAAAAGATTTTGAATGTCAAGGGCAAAACCGATAGAAGTCAGCCAGGGGGATTTGTATGTTTTTATCGGAATTGCTGGTTGACAGGAAATAAAATCAGCGGTATTATATTGTTCGCAGCCTAACAAAATAAAAGGGGTGAAAACATGTCAAAGGACGACTGCGGGCTATGGGTCAATGTGCTGTCGCATAAGCTGAAAAAACGCATGAATGCAATGCTGATTGACTTTGGTATCACAGGCGTGCAGGGGCGTGTCCTGAGCTTTATTATAGAGAGCAGCAAAAATGGACCGGTCTACCAGCGCGATGTGGAGCGTGCGTTTGAGTTCAGCCGCTCGACGACCACGGGGATATTACAGCTTTTGGAGAAAAGTGATGTCATTGTCCGCGAAAGCGTGCCTGAAGATGCCCGGCTGAAAAAGCTGGTGCCGACGGCCAAGGCGCGCCAGATAGATGTGCGCGTGCAGGAGCGGATTCGTGATAATGAAGCGCTGATGACAAGGGGGCTGTCGCCGGGACAAATCCAGCTGTTTTTGGAAACAGCCCGTCAAATGTCGGCTAACCTTGACCAAGAACCTGCCCCTTAATCGTTTGCAGCGAAACATTTATTTTTACCCGACAGGAAAGGATGGTTTCCCATGGTTAAAACCCTGGCCAAAAGTATCCGTGAGTTTAAAAAGCCGTCCATACTCACGCCTATTTTGGTCTCTTTCGAGGTGGTGCTCGAGTGCATCATCCCGTTTCTTATCGCAAATCTGGTCAACGAAATCAAGGCCGGATGCGAAATGCAGGTCATCGTGCGCTATGGTGTGGTGCTCGTCATTCTGGCAGGGCTTTCGCTCTTTTTCGGCGAGCGTGCCGGCTCGGCCTGCGCCACGGCCAGCTGCGGCTTTGCCCGCAACCTGCGCCGCGACATGTTCTATAAAATACAGGAATACTCGTTTGAAAACATCGACCGGTTTTCGGTGCCCAGCCTGGTGACCCGTCTGACCACTGACGTTACCAACGTGCAGCAGGCCTACATGATGATTATCCGTACCGCTATCCGCAGTCCGTTGATGCTTATTTTCTCGTTCGCCATGGCCTTTATCATGGGCGGGAAAATGGCCTGGATTTTTGTTGTCGTCATTCCCATTCTGGGCGTTGGCCTGGCGCTGGTCATCCGCAAGACCATTCCCATTTTCCGCCGCGTCTTTAAAAAGTACGATGCGCTCAACAACTCCATTCAGGAAAATATCCGCGGTATGCGTGTCGTCAAGTCCTATGTGCGTGAAGATTACGAGCAGCAGAAGTTCGGCAAGGCGGCGGACAACGTGTGCGCCGACTTCACCCGGGCTGAACGCATTCTGGCCTTTAACGGCCCGCTCATGCAGTTTTGCATGTACACGGTCATGATTTTTACGCTCTCCTTCGGTTCGTACACCGTCATCACTTCGCACGGCCTGGATTTGGACGTCGGCCAGATGTCGGCCCTTTTGACCTACAGCTTCCAGATTCTGAGCAGCCTGATGATGCTGTCCATGGTCTTTGTCATGATTACCATGGCGGGCGAGTCGGCCGAGCGTATTGTCGAGGTGCTGGGTGAGGAAAGCACGCTGCACAGCCCGGAAAAGAACGCCCTCAAGACCGTCAAGGACGGCTCGGTTGATTTTGATAACGTCAGCTTCAAATACTCCAGAACAGCCGAGCTGATGTCGCTGTCCAATGTGGATTTGCACATCCGTTCGGGCGAGGTCATAGGCGTCATCGGCGGTACCGGCTCGTCCAAGTCGTCGCTGGTGCAGCTCATTCCGCGACTGTATGACGCGACCGAAGGCACGGTGCGCGTCGGCGGCGTCGACGTTCGCGATTATGACCTCGAGACGCTGCGCGACCAGGTCGCGGTGGTACTGCAGAAAAACGTGCTGTTTTCCGGCACCATCAAGGACAACCTGCGCTGGGGCAACCCGAATGCCACGGATGCCGAGATGGAAGAGGCCTGCCGTTTGGCTCAGGCGGACGAGTTCATCCGTCAGTTCCCCGACGGGTATGACACCTGGATCGAGCAGGGTGGAACCAATGTCTCGGGTGGCCAGAAGCAGCGCCTGTGCATTGCGCGCGCGCTGCTGAAAAAGCCTAAAATCCTCATTCTGGACGACTCGACCAGCGCCGTCGACACGCGCACAGACGCGCTGATTCGCAAGGGCTTCAGAGAGTTTATCCCCGAAACGACGAAAATTATCATTGCCCAGCGTATCTCGTCGGTGCAGGATGCCGATCGCATCATTGTGATGAACAGCGGAAAAATCGAGGATATCGGTACGCACCAGGAGCTGCTTGAGCGCAATGCAATTTACCGCGAGGTTTATACATCGCAGAACAGGATAGGTGAAGGCAATGAGCAATAGACAGAAACGCAGAGCGCCCAAAGGCGTTTTGGGGCGGCTCATCCGCACCATTTTCCAGTTCTATCCCGTCATGCTGCCCATCGCGCTGGTGTGTATTCTGATCAACGCCGTTGTCAGCAGCATTCCCTCAATTTTCATGCAGAACATCATCCTCGTTGTAGAAGAACATTGGCAGTCAGGCGACTGGGCTGCCGCCTCGGCCGATGTGTTCCGCCTGGTCGGGCTGCTGGTCATCTTTTATATCATCAGCCTGGCGGCCGGCGTTGCCTTCCAGCAGCTCATGGCCATCATCACCCAGGGCTCGCTGGCCAAGATGCGTAAGAAAATGTTCAATGGCATGCAGAAGCTGCCCATCAAGTACTTTGATACGCATAATCACGGCGACGTCATGAGCTATTACACCAACGACATTGATACTCTGCGCCAGATGATTTCGCAGAGCCTGCCGCAGATGCTGTCCTCAGGCATCATTATCCTGACTGTCTTCAGCATCATGATGTATTACAGCATCTGGATGACACTGATCGTACTGCTCGGCGTTGTGTGCATGACCTTCATCGTCAGAAAGGTCGGCGGCGGCTCGGCCAAGTACTTTGTGCGTCAACAGGAAGCGCTGGGCAAGACCGAAGGCTATATTGAAGAGATGATGAACGGCCAGAAGGTCGTCAAGGTCTTCTGCCATGAGGAAGCAGCGGAACGCGACTTTGACAAAATCAACGATGCGCTGTTCGCTGACT
Organism: Candidatus Ventrousia excrementavium; assembly: GCA_018714845.1. Lineage (GTDB taxonomy): Bacteria > Bacillota > Clostridia > Oscillospirales > Butyricicoccaceae > Ventrousia > Ventrousia excrementavium. The sequence goes on along the minus strand of DVMR01000011.1, from coordinate 23,313 downwards.
CGGAAAAGGCGCACCGCTATGCCAATACCCTGATGCCCATTCTCAACAACGTCGGCTATGTGCTGTATGTTGTTGTCGCTCTGGTGGGCGGCTGGCTGCTTTTGAGCGGCGCTCCCAATCTTAGCCTTTCGGGCCAAGCCTTTGGCATCAGCATTGTCGTATCCTTCCTCAACATGACCAAACAGTTTACCGGCAATATCAGCCAGGTTTCAAACCAGCTCAACGCCATCATCATGGGCCTGGCCGGCACAAAGCGCATCTTTGACCTCATTGATGAAAAGCCTGAGACCGACGACGGCTATGTCACGCTGGTCAACGTCAAAGAGGGTGCCAACGGCGAGCTCATCGAATGCGAGGAACGCACCAATGTCTGGGCATGGAAGCATCCGCACAGTGACGGCACCCTGACCTACACCCGCCTGGCCGGCGACGTCCGCTTCTTTGACGTCGACTTCGCCTATGAAGAGGGCAAGACGGTCCTGCACGACATTTCTCTTTACGCCAAACCGGGGCAGAAGATTGCCTTTGTCGGTTCGACGGGTGCCGGCAAAACGACCATCACCAACCTCATCAACCGGTTTTATGACATTGCCGACGGCAAGATACGCTATGACGGCATCAATATTAACAAGATAAAGAAAGCCGATTTGCGGCGCAGCCTGGGCATTGTTTTGCAGGACACCAACCTGTTTACCGGCACGGTCATGGACAACATCCGCTATGGGCGGCTTGATGCCTGCGACGAAGAATGCATTGCCGCGGCGCAGCTGGCCGGTGCGCACGACTTTATCACCCGCCTGCCGCAGGGGTATCAGACTGAGCTCAGCGGCAACGGTGCCAGCCTGAGTCAGGGCCAGCGCCAGCTGCTCGCCATTGCGCGCGCCGCTGTTGCCGATCCGCCGGTCATGATTCTCGACGAGGCGACCAGCTCAATCGACACCCGCACCGAGGCCATTGTGCAGCAGGGCATGGACGCCCTGATGACAGGGCGCACAGTTTTTGTCATTGCGCACCGCCTGAGCACAGTGCAGAACTCTAATGCCATCATGGTGCTTGACCACGGCCGCATTATCGAGCGCGGCACACACGAAGAGCTTTTGGCTCTCAAGGGCACTTACTACCAGCTTTATACCGGAGTCCTCGAACTCGACTGACAGGCAAAACGCCTCACAGCATATCGCTGTGAGGCGTTTTTCACTTGGCGGTCAGGAATCGGACAAAAGCTCCTGTGCGCGCAGTTTTTCAGCCAGTGCCCCGCAGCAGGCGCGCAGGGCCAGCACATCGCGCGCAGCGTCGCGGCCGTCTGCCGGAGCGCCCTGCACGCCCGTCACCCGTGCCAGCGCGGCGTGCAGTTCGCTGCAAAACAGGGTGTAGCACTCTTTTTCGTCGCGGGATTGCAGCAAAAGCTGGCGCAGCGTGCGGATTTCGCCCATGCTCAGCACCCGCTTGAGGGTGCAAATCATGAAAACCGCAGCAACATGCCCGCGCCCATACCGCTTTTTTTCCGGCGGCGGCAGCGCCTTTTGCTTGACATAATTATTGACCATGGCGGGCGTAACGGCTTTTCCCTCGCCATCCGGCAGGGGCGCCAGCGCCCGCTCGACAATGCTGACCACCTGGTCCATATAAAGCTCGATTTCAGGCAGCGCATCCCAGGATGGCAGCGTGAGCTGCTGCACAAATCATCCCCCCTTTTTATTGATTATAACCACTTGATGAATGAACTGTCAAGCAAAGAGAAATACTTGACAAAGAGATATGTTCTGTGTAATATAGTATTAAAAACTAGATAAAAGGGAGAAGAAACCTATGTCACGCTGCATAGATATTTTCGGAGATTCCATCATGAAAGGAATCGTGCTTGCAGATGGGCGGTATCACCCCATGGAAAGGACTTATTTTGACCGGTTTGCCGAGCGGTTTCAGGTCACAATCAACAACTGCTCACACTTTGGATATACAGTGCGCAAGGGCGCAGTGCTTTTGCAGCGCGCCTTATCGCGCGGACGGACAAGCGGCGTTGTAGTGCTTGAATACGGCGGAAATGACTGTGATTTTGACTGGAAAGCGGTCGCGAAGGCCCCGCAGGGCGACCATCAGCCCAACGTCCCGCCTGACGAGTTTTGTGCGCTGTATGCGGATATGGTGCGAAAGCTGCAAAGCACCGGCGCTGCAGTTGTTTTGATGACGCTGCCGCCCATTGACGCCGAGCGCTACCTGCGCTGGGTCGCGCCTGACGAAGCAGACCGCCGCTCGATTCTTCGCTGGCTGGGCGACGTGCAGATTATTTACCGGTTTCAGGAAATGTATTCCGGTCTGGTCAGCCGTGTGGCGGCCGAGACCGGGGCGCTGCTCGCCGATGTAAGGCCCAGCTTTTTGCAGCGGCATGATGCCCCCAGTCTGATTTGCAGCGACGGCATTCACCCCAACGAGGCAGGCCATCGCGTGATTTACGAGGCACTGTGCGCCTTTGCCGAGCGTTGCCTGCCCAAAGTCCTTGACAATCCCCGGTTTGCGTGATATAATGCTAAAGCCGCATTGAAAGGGTTGAAACGGGGCTTTATGCCCGGCCCCCAGAGCGCGACTCTGAAAAAAGGAGGATATGGGTTCATGTACGCAGTTATCGTTACCGGCGGCAAGCAGTTCAAGGTCGCTGAGGGCGACACCATCTATGTCGAAAAGCTCGGCGTGGAGGATGGCGCCAAGGTCACCTTTGACAATGTTCTGTTCGTTGAAAAGGACGGAAGCGTTCTGACTGGCAGCGCCGCAGCAGGCGTCAAGGTGCAGGGCACGGCTGTCAAGACCGGCAAGCAGAAGAAGATCATGGTCTTCAAGTACAAGGCGAAAAAGAACTACCGCCGCCGTCAGGGCCACCGTCAGCCCTATACAAAGGTCACCATCGACAAGATTGAGGCCTGAGTTTTCAACAAGTGAGTTTGTCATAACGGAGGTGTAAACCACATGGCACATAAAAAAGGTATGGGCTCGACCAAAAACGGTCGTGATTCTGAGTCCAAGCGCCTGGGCGTCAAGCGCGCCGACGGACAGCATGTGCTGGCCGGCAACATCCTGGTCAAGCAGCGCGGCACCAAGATCCATCCCGGCACCAACGTGGGCCGCGGCAGTGACGACACCCTGTTTGCACTGGTCGAAGGCAAGGTCGCTTTTGAGCGCCTGGGCCGCGACCGCAAAAAGGTTTCGGTCTATCCTGTCCAGTAATTGCATTTGAAACGGCTGCGCGAGCAGCCGTTTTTTCTGCTTTCTTTGTCTTATACTAAGGAAACGAGGTGAGAGCGTGTTCGTCGATCTTGTGACCATCTTTATCAAAGCAGGGCGCGGCGGCGACGGCCGCGTGTCCTTTCACCGCGAAAAGTATATTGCAGCCGGCGGCCCGGACGGCGGCGACGGCGGGCGCGGCGGCAATGTCGTCTTTGTTGTGGACGACCATATGGCCACGCTGCTCGACTTCCGCATGAAGCGCAAGTACGAGGCCGCAGGCGGCGAAATGGGCGGAACCAAGCGATGCACGGGAAAGGACGGACAGGACATTGTCATCCGCGTGCCGCGCGGCACCCTGATTCGTGACGCCGAGACCGGCGCCCTGATGCACGACATGTCAGATGACCAGCCGTACATTGCGGCGCGCGGAGGCCGCGGGGGCTGGGGCAATGCACGGTTTGCCACACCGACGCGGCAGGCGCCGCGTTTTGCAAAGCCGGGACAGGACGGCGATGCGCGCAAGGTGGTGCTCGAGCTCAAGCTGATTGCAGACGTGGGGCTTATTGGCTTTCCCAATGTGGGCAAAAGCACGCTGCTGTCGGTTATTTCGAGGGCGCGGCCCAAAATCGCCAATTATCACTTCACGACGCTGACGCCCAATCTCGGCGTTGTCTATGTGGATGAGGGGGCGTCCTTTGTTGCGGCGGACATCCCCGGCATCATCGAGGGCGCGGCTGAGGGAGCCGGGCTGGGACATGACTTTTTGCGGCACATCGACCGCTGCCGCCTGCTGGTGCACGTTGTTGATGTGGCGGGCAGCGAAATGCGCGACCCGGTCGCTGACCTGGATGCCATTAACGAAGAGCTGCGCGGATACAGCGAGACGCTGGCCGGCCGGCCGCAGATTGTGGCCGCCAATAAGAGCGACATTCTGCCGCCGGACAGCGACAACCTTGAGCGTCTGCGCGCCCGCTGTGATGAGCTGAGCTTCCCGCTTTATGAGATTTCGGCGGCGACACAGCAGGGAGTGGATGCGCTGGTGCGCGCCGTGTGGCAGACGCTTTCCGGGCTGCCGCCCGTCACGGTTTATGAGGACGAGCTCACCGTAGACGAGACCCCGGTCCTGACAGAGCGCGAGATTAACATCGAGGTGCAGGACGGCGTCTACTATGTTTCAGGCGCCTGGCCGGAAAAGGTCATTCAGTCGGTCAATTTTGACGACTACGAGTCCCGCATGTATTTTGAGCGCGTTCTGCGCCGGGCAGGGGTGTTTGACATGCTGGAAAAAGCCGGCGTTCAGGAAGGTGATACAGTCGACGTCTGCGGCTGTCAGTTTGAATACGTCTATTAAAGACAGAGGACAGGCCCGTCGGCCTGTCCTTTTTGATGCGCAAAAAAGACGGTATGCCCGGCAGAGGCATACCGTCTTTTCAAAAGGAGAGGGGGACTTACTTCTTCATTTCGGCGATATAGGTGCCGACAGCCTTGCCCAGCTCGACATTGGCGCCGCAGGCCTTGAGCGAACGCTCAACAGCCGACAGGGCGACAATCATGTCGTTTTCGGTGGCATTGCCCATGTGGCCGATACGGAAAGCCTTGCCAGCATAAGCGCCCAGAGCACCGGCAATGACAACGCCCTCGTCCAGCATGGCAGCGCGGAACTTGGCATCGTCCACACCTTCGGGATAGATAACGCAGCTCAGAGTGCTGGCGCGGCAGCCGGCATCAGCCAGGATGCGCAGGCCGATGCTCTCAAGAGCCTTGTGCATGGCGGCGGCGTTCTTGGTGTGACGCTCGGCGCGGGCTTTCAGGCCTTCTTCCTTGATAATCTTGGTGGCTTCGAGCATGGCCCAGACCAGGTTGACGGCCGGGGTGGCAAAGTACTTGGCCGGGTTCTCCATAATGGGAATCCACTTTTCAAAGTCGACATAGTACTCGGGAATGGTGCCCAGATCCTTGCGGCGCTGCAGAGCCTTTTTGCTGGCCCACACAACGAACATGCCCGAGCAGACACCAAAGGCCTTCTGCGAGCCGGTGAACAGCACGTCGATGCCCATTTCGTCGACATTCTCATACTCGCCGGCCGTGGCAGCGACGCCGTCAACAATGTACAGGGTGTTGGGGTGCTTGGCCATCACCTTGCCGATGTCAGCCAGAGGAGCGACGACAGCGGTCGAGGTGTCAACATGCGAGACAGTGACAACAGCGTAGTCCTTTTCGCTCAGCTTCTTGTCAATCTGCTCGGGGGTGACGATGGTGCCCCACTCAGCGCTCAGCACATCGACATTCAGGCCCTTGCGCTCGCAAATTTCGATGAAGCGATCGCCGAAAAAGCCGTTGCTGACAATCAGAACATTGTCGCCGCGCTTGGTGGTGTTGGCAATGGCCATTTCCATGGCCAGCGTACCGGTACCGGCGAGCGGGAAAGTCATGCCGCTGCAGTTGAGCAGGCTGCCCAGCTCGGTGATGAGCTCTTTGTAATCAGCGACAAAACGGGGGTCGCCAAAGGCCTGGATGGGGCGAGCCATCTGCTCGCGAATGGACTCGACGACAGGAGTCGGGCCGGGGATCATAACCAGAACGTTCTTTTCCATAAAACCGTCTTCCTTCCATATAATTTTGTTATTTGAAATACTGTTTTATTTTTCGAACTTATTATAACGCGTATAGGGCTGATTGTCAAGAGCTTGACAGAAAAATATTTTACGATTTGATTTGACGTTTTGCATATTGAAATCGCGGGATGGTTTCGCTATAATAGATAGGAAAAGGAGCGCGATGATATGTCGAATGAAGCCTATGCTGCGTCAGCTAACCAGACGGCTGAGAAGCTTTTGCAGGTGCTGGAGGCACTGGCGCGCCAGAGCCGGCCGGTCAAGCTGATTGATCTGGCGCGCGAACTGGGGATGAACACCAGCACGCTGTACCGCTTTTTGGCAGCGCTGCAGAATCAGGGATACATTGCCCGGCAGGAAGAGTCGAGCAAGTACGCCCTCAACCTCAAGCTTTGCTACCTGGCCGAGCAGGTCAAAAAAAGCTCAAGCATTGCCAGCATTCTGCACCCGGCGGTCGTTGAAGTGGGCGAACTGTTTCAGGAAGCCGCCCATCTGGCGCAGGAGGAAAACCGGCACATCGTATATGTAGACAACGCAGCCGGCGCTTCGCAGATGCTGGTCATCCGGCAGCATATCGGAAAAACGGCCCCCATGCACTGTACAGGCGTAGGAAAGCTTTTACTGCTCGAGTACACGGACAGTCAGCTCGACGCGCTCATCAGCGAGCTGGGCCTGCCGCGCTATACCGAGCACACTCTGACGACCGCACAGGCGCTGCGCGCCGAGCTTGAGCAGGTTCGTGCCCAGGGCTATGCCTTTGACAACGAGGAATGCGAGATCGGGGTGCGCTGTCTGGCGGTGCCGGTGCGCAATTATACGGGTAAAATCGTCGCGGGGCTGAGCGTCAGCGGCCCGACAGCCCGCATCACTGACGCGGTGGTACAGGAAAAGCTGCCCGCTTTTCTTGATATTGCCCGCAGGGCCTCGCTTGACCTGGGGTATACAGGCTGAAAGATATATGCAATATAAAAATGCAGACGCCGCTGGCCGTATGACCTGCGTGCGTCTGCATTTGTTTGCTTAAAAACCCGCTGTCTGCCGGGGATCAGGCCCCGGAGCGTCAGACGGATGTGACCGCTCGAGATAAAACCGGCGGTCATTATTGATATGCTCGCGCATACGTGCTTCGACCAGCTCAGGATTGCGCAGCTTGAGCGCTTCGACAACCGCCATATGCTCCTGCAGATAGGATGGGTCGCGCTTATAGCAGGCGAATTCCTGCGCGCGCGCCAACAGAGATAGATGGTGGTTGTTTTCCATGGTGCGTCGAAGAAGCTTGTTGTCACAGCAGCTGTTGAGCATTTCGTGGAAGCGGGTATTATAGGCAATGACCTGCTCAAAATCCTGGCGGTCGTGCGACTGCATTGACTGCTGTACATACTGCTCGAGCAGGCGGATATCATCGTCGGACAGCATACTGACGCCGCGGCGGGCCGCATAGGATTCAAGCAGGATGCGGCATTCATAGATCTCGAGAATGGTCTCGGGATCAAGGGGATTGACGATAAGACCGCCCGGGGTCGACACCAGAAGCTGATCCTGTTCGAGCATTCGCATGGCTTCACGCACGGGGCTGCGGCTGACGCCAAGCGACTGTGCAAGCCCGCTTTCGCTCAGACGCTGGCCGCTGGGCAGCTGGCCGGACAGGATTTGGCGCTTGACGATCTCATAGACCTGATGATGATAAACTGTTTTTTTGACGACGCGTTCCATGGCTGCTCCTTTGGGAGAGATTATTTTTTGCGGGGGATGTAATGGCCGTAGCCCTGCGAGCCGACAACCTTGCCGTCGCGGGCGACAACGGTGCCGCGCACCATGGTCAGCACCGGCATCCCGTGAAATTCCATGCCTTCATAGGGCGACCACTTTGCTTTGGATAAAATATCCGTTTTAGTATAGGTCTTTTTCACGTCCATGTCAAGCAGGACCAGGTCGGCGTCATAACCGACCTCGAGCCGGCCCTTGCAGTAATCCAGACCGTAAATGCGCGCAGGGTTGAAGCTGGTCACTTCGACCATGCGTTCAAGCGAAAGCTTACCTTCGTTGACGCCTTTCAAAAGAACGGGCAGCATGGTCTGGATGCCGGGAATGCCGTTGGGAGCTTTCCAGATGTCCTGCTCACCAGCCTGCTTTTCCTCAATGGTATAGGGGCTGTGATCTGAGCCAATGGTGCTGACATAGCCTTTTTCCAGAAGCTCCCACAGCTTTTGGCGATTTTCTTCGCCGCGCATGACGGGCGTGAACTTCAGGTACGGGCCATGAGTCTTCATGTCAGTGTCGACGAAGTTGAGCAGATGCGGGCAGGTTTCGGCATAGACCTTGACGCCGCGCTGCTGTGCGGCATGGATTTCTTCGAGCGCCTCGGCCATGCAGGTATGCAGAATAACGGCGCTGGCGCCTGTGGCTTCGAGATAATAAAGGGCACGGCGTACGGCCTCAAGCTCGCCGACTGCGGGGTGTGACTCGATGTGGCACATGGGGTCCTTGCGGCCCGAGGCCTTGAGCCGGTTCTCTTCCAGCGAGATGAGCTCGTTGTTTTCAGCATGAATCAGGGCCAGACCACCGACATGGGCCAGATGGGTCAAAATTTCAAACATGGAATCGTCGCGGACAAAGGGGAAGTCTGCAACTGAGAAGCACATGAACATTTTGACCGACGTGGCGCCGGTCTGCTTCCACAAGGCCTCGATCTGGTCGATATTTTGTGCCGTGCCGCCGCCGTGGATGCCGTAATCGATGTAGCTGCGGCCTTCGTAGGCCTGCATGGTAAAGTGATAGCTTTCAATATCGACCGCAGGCGGGACGTTGAGGGGATGAGAAATGGCCGTCGTTACACCGCCGACGGCAGCGGCCATAGTTCCGCAGGGCAAGTCTTCACGCGCGGTCTGGCCGGGGTCCTGAAAATGTACATGCGCATCGATGGCGCCGGGGATGAGGGGGCGCCCGCCCGCGTCGATGACCTGAGAAGCCTGCAGATCGGTGTCCGGTCCGGCGATGACAGAGATTTTGCCGTTAGAAATACCAATGCTGCCGGCAAACCGGCCGGTATGGGTGACAATCATAGCATTGCGGATCAAGGTGTCGAGCATAAGAGTATCATCCTTTCAGGGTAGAGTGATATGATTTGCAAAAGCCTGTCGATACGATCGACAGGCTTTTGCGGTATTGATTGCAAAATCAGGCTTTCTGCGCAGACTGAGCCGCCTGCTTTTTCTGCAGACGCTTATGCAGGTACATGGTAACCAGCGGGCAGAGAATAGATGTAACGACGCAGGCAGCGGCGCATTGAGCGGTCGCGCCGGGGGCATAGGGAGCCCAGGCCGGGTCGGACTCGCCGATGGCGCCCGGGGTGACGACAGCGTTACCAGCTGTGTTGCCGACACCGAAGCCGACGGCCTTTTTCTGCCTTCTGCCAAAGATCAGGTTGTAGACAAAGTAGCAGAAGAAGCCGGTGAAGATGAGCGAAATGAAGCCGAGGAGAATGCCGGGCAGGCCAGCCTGGACAACGTCCTTGAGGCTCATGCCGGTACCGAGAATAAAGCCGTTGAAGGGGATGATGAGCGGAGTGCCTTTTTCGCACAGATCACGGATGTCTTCGTCCAGGTTGCCCAGGATCAGGCCGAGCAGCAGCGGGATGATGACGCAGATGATATCCTTAAAGGGAATGGTGGCCATACCTGAGGCGCCCAGAGCAATCATGGTGAAGAAGGGGCCGTCGTCCAGGCCGAGGACAGAGACAGCGCCGACGTCGGTCGAATCGCCGATCTGATTGGCCAGGACAGCATACATAACGCTGTTGCAGTTGGCCAGAGCAGCAATGGCAGCCAGCGGCGTGATGCCGAGGAAGCCGTCTGCGCCAAAGATCCAGCCAATCGAAAGGCCGATAAGAATACCGAAGCCGACCTTGGAAACGGTCAGTACAGCGCCTTTGGCGACAGGAATGCCAACCTGCTTGATGTTGATGGATGCACCGGAAACGAACAGGAACAGACCTACGATAGTCTGGGTGCCGGCTTTGGAGAAGATACCGGATGTAAAGCCGCCCAGGTTGAGCACTTCAGGAATAAAGGTGTTGAGGATGCAGCCGAGAAGCAGGGGAATGACCATCATACCGCCGGGGAATTTTTCGACGGTCTTAATAATGTTGAAACTCTTTTTCATACCAAAAAGCTCCTTGTCATTTTATTTGGATGACTGGGTCTTTATTTGTCGCCGTCCCAGAAATAAGCCTCAAGCGGCTGCGGGGGAGCGGCGAACTTGCGCTTTTTGCTGTGGCACAGGCCGGTTTGTACATACATTTCAGCCACTTTGACAGTGACAGTCACAGGGTCGAGCACCGGCAAGCCGACCAGGGCCTGCAGTTCTTCGTCATAGCCGCACAGACCGGCACAGCCCAGCACAACAACCTCGGCGCCGTCTTCTTCGACGATCTTGAGGATTTCTTCCTTGAGCTGGTTGAGAGTTTCTTCGCGTTCACTGCACGCACGCTCTACATTCATGTTGATGCCGCGAACCGAGGCGCACTTGTCCTGCAAACGGTACAGGCGGACAAGGTCTTCCTGGTACGGGATGAACTGCTTGAGCATGGTGAGAACGGTGTATTTGTGGCCCATCAGGCAGGCAAGGGTCTGGGTAGTCTCGGAAATACTGAGCACCGGGATGTCCAACGCCTCCTTCAGCGCGAAAACGCCTACGTTGCCAAACCCGGCCAGAACGACGGCATCCGGGTGGATTTCGTCCACCTTTTTCAAAATAGCACGGATAAAGCTCCATACAGACTGGTAGTCAGCAAAACCGCAGTCGATGTTCTTCGTTCCCTTGGGATTGGTGAGAAAGACCAGTTCGGTGCTGGGGTCTGTCACCTTTCTGCGGGCCGACTTTTTGATGACATCGGTGCAAATTTCGCTGCTGTTGGGATTTGCAACCAAGATTTTCATAGCAGACACTCCTTTTGTCTCGTCATATACCTTAACCCATCCCCCCAAGCCGCCATGCTGCCGCAAACGGCTTCGGATGATTTAAAGCCAGATGTGAAAACCGGCCGTAACCGGTCAAAACAGCCAGGCGCCCTCAAAGGGGACGACCTGGTTTTCCAAGCGGCCGACGCCGTCGATTTCCATGACCATACGGTCGCCGGCGTGGACGCGCTTGCCATATCCGCTGGGCGTGCCGGTGATAATCAGGTCGCCGGGCAGCAGCGTCATAACATGTGAAATGTAGGAAATAAGCCAGGGAATATTGCAGATCAGGTCGGCCGTGCTGCCGCTCTGGGCGGGCTGGCCGTTGATGGTGCTGCGCAGCGTCAGCGCAGACGGGTCGATGTCGGTGACAATCTCGCCCGAAACAGGCAAAAAGGTGTCAAAGGATTTGGCGCGGGCCCACAACGTATCCTCACGCTGCAGATCGCTGGCCGTCATGTCATTGGCCACCAGATAGCCCCATATGTAATCAAAGGCCTCGTCCTGCGGCACACATTTGGCAGTTTTTCCGACAACTACGCCCAGTTCAACTTCACACGAAAGCTCTTTGACCATGGGCGGCTGAACAACGTTTTGCCCGGAAAGAATAAGGGCAGTCGGTGCCTTAAGAAAAATCTTGGGCCTGTCCGGCAGGCTCTCACCCGGCGCCAGAATGACGTCGCGGTAATTGAGCCCCGTGCCGATGATCTTGCTGGGCACACAAGGGACGAGCCGCTCCAGCCCGTCAAGGGAGAGCAGCTCATCGGTCTTTACCAGCTGTTCCGGACACACACCCACGAGCCGGCGTACTGTGTCACCCTCAAGCAGTCCATATGAGGCGCTATCGCCGTACCGGAAACGAATAATTCTATCCATAAGCGATACTCCAATCAAACAGAGTACAGTCGAACGTCTACGGTCTACTGTCGACAGCTTTATTGTAGCAAATCAAACAGGAATGTCAAGGTTTTATCAAGCGAAAAACAGGAAAAAGCAAAAGACTGTGAGATGTGCATAAAATAAGCTGTTAGTAATTGTCTAAAAAGTATAGTGTCAAAAAGAAAAGACCGGAAAAAATCCGGTCAAACTGGGAGAAAAACATAAAAATTACAGCCCTTCGGGAATGTAGCGGCCGTGCTGCAGGATCATGGCGCTTTGAAAACCCAAAGAGCGTAAAAGAGCGGCAGCCTGGTCAAAGCCGGCGGCAACGTCAGATGCGCGGTGGGCGTCGGCCGTGATGATGACAGGTATGTCGGCCTGCCGCAGCAGAGACAGGACGCGGCGGGAAGGAAAGGGCTCTTGCCGTGCCGTGCGCAGGCCGGATGTGTTGACCTCGACGATACAGCCGCTTTGTGCGGCGGCTTCAGCCAGGCGCTCCTCGGCCCGGCGGTACCAGTCGGACTGCACGTCAAACAGACTGCCGTCGGCGTTGGGGCGGGCGATGATATCAAGGTGTCCGGCGATATCGGGCTTGCAGGTCAAAAGATGCTGCTGCACGGTTTCGCAGTAGCGGTCAACCACTGCCTGCACGCTGCCCATGGCCTGTACGGCGCCGGCAAAGGCCTCGGGACGGCCTTCGATGCAGTGGATGACGCCTGCATCGTCGCGAATGAAATGGACCGAGCCAATGCAGTAGTCAAGCCGTGACCGGTCAAATGGGTGCAGAGCGTCGTTTTCCATGCCGGTATACAGTTCGAGGCGGCCGGCAAACTTCTTTTTCAGCCGCGCGATTTCCACGAGATAGTTTTCAGCATCAGCATCAGACATGGCGGCGTAGTCATAGACAGCCGGTGCATGCCCTGAAAAGCCGAACGAAACCAGACCGGCATCGGCAGCGGCGCGGGCCATCTCTTCAAGGGAGCAGGTCCCGTCGCAGAACAGGGAATGCGTGTGCAGTGAACAAAACATGTCATGTGCCCCCTCAAATGACATAGAGCAAAATGGCCAGAAAGTGCAGAACACTGCCGGCGAGAACAAAAAAGTGCCAGATTGAGTGCATGTAACGCACATGGATGACAAAAAAGGTAATGCCGACGGTGTATGCCAGTCCGCCAGATACCAGCAGCCACAGCCCGCCGACGGGCAGGACGGCCATGAGCGGCCGAATGGCGACGACGATGACCCAGCCCATTGCGACATAGCAGATCATGGAAAAAAGCTTGAAGCGCTCGAGGTCAATGGCCGTGAGCACAATGCCGACGACAGCGGCCGCCCATACGACGCCGAACAGGGTCCACCCCAGGGCAGGGTTAGAGCCGCGCAGCGTCACCAGTGTAATAGGGGTGTAGGTTCCGGCGATGAGCAGAAAAATGGTGCAGTGGTCAAAAATGCGGAACAGCGCCTTGACGCGCGGCTGCTGAAAGGAATGGTACAGGGTCGACGACATATATAAAAGAAACAGGCTGGCGCCGTAAATCGCGCAGCTGACAATGGCCCATACATTGTGGTGCCACGCGGCATAAACGATTAAAATGGCGGTGCCCGCCGCGGCCAGGGCGGCGCCCAGTCCGTGCGAGACAGAATTGACAATTTCTTCGCCGAGCGTGTATGCGGGGCGGAGTCTTTTTTCACGATGCGGCATCGGCAGTTTCCTCCGAAAGATTTTTAATCATTTTATCATCAGGGGATGAGCAGTGTCAAACCCCTCTTGCGGCGTGTACAGCGGCTGTGTATAATGAAATTATCAAAGGAAGGGTGATGAAAAAATGAAAGAGCCGACCCTGCTGGTGCTGGCCGCAGGCATGGGCAGCCGCTATGGCGGGCTCAAGCAGATTGACCCTGTCGGTCCGGCTGGGGAGATTATTTTGGACTATTCATTATATGACGCACATCTGGCCGGATTCCGCCGGGTGGTGTTTGTCATCAAGCCCGAGCTCGAGCAGGCTTTTGAAGAGGCCATCGGCCGCAGAGCGCGGCAGACCATGCAGGTCGCCTACGCCTACCAGACCCTTGACCGGCTGCCGCAGGGCTTTTCCGTGCCGGAAGGCCGTGTCAAGCCGTGGGGCACGGGGCACGCCGTTTTATGCGCACGGGATGTTGTGGACAGTCCGTTTGCCGTCATCAACGCAGACGACTACTACGGCCGCAGCTGTTTTGCCCTGTTGTACCGGTTTTTGACGGAAGAGCGTCCCCAAAAGCCGCTGGCGATGTGCATGGTGGGGTACCGGCTCGAGCGCACGCTGACAGAAAACGGCAGCGTCTCACGCGGCGTCTGTACCATTGAAAATGGGTTTTTGCAGTCAGTGACCGAGCATACGGCCATTGCGCGCACAACCGATGGCCGTATTGAGGCGCGGGATGGCGAACGCGCCGTTGTTCTGCCGCCCGACACCGTTGTGTCGATGAACGCATGGGGAATGCCGGCAGAGGTCTTTGATGGACTGGAAGTAGGATTCTGCGCCTTTCTGCGCCGCCGCGACGGCGACGCGCTCAAGCGGGAGTACTATCTGCCGGGCTTTGTCGACGACCAGGTGCGCGAGGGACGCGGTACCGTGCGGGTGCTGACGACGCCTGACCAGTGGCACGGCGTCACCTATCGCGAGGACCGCGACCAGGTGCGCGCCGCTTTTGAAAAAATGCTGGCGCAGGGCCTTTATCCTGCGCTGCGGTAGACGGTACTTTATTCCCGATTTTTCGCTGAAATGAGAAACGCCGCTGCAATGCCTGTCATTGCGGCGGCGTTTTATTGTCCTGGCGCCATTCTTTATACGTTTTTCCCATGCTTCCATAGATGCAATGATGGGGCGCATGGCCTCGCCAAGCTCTGATAGTCCGTATTCCACGCGAAGCGGGACCTCGGGATAGACGGTTCGGACGATCAGGCCGTCTGCCTCCATAGAGCGGAGGCTGTCAGTCAGAACTTTTTGGCTGATTCCCGCCAAGTCCTTTTTCAATTCGTTAAAGCGCCAGGGGCGATGGAGCAGATTGCGCAGAATCAGAAGCTTCCACTTGCTTCCAATCAGCTGGACGGTAGTTGCCACAGGGCAGGCGGGCATTTCATCTTTGGTCAGCATGGCAGAATGACCTCCGGTGTTTAAGATGTTTTCATTATAGCGCAGCTCTGCAGCAAAGACAACAGGTTATAAAAAGGTGACCAGGTAATAGAATTGTGCGTACTTTTTTTCGGGGCGCGGCATTTTACAATAAAGATGCGGAAAACACCGACAAACAAAGAACGGAGGAATTGATGATGTCACTTGCAAATCTTTTCGGGTGGGGCGCCAGGGAAGTGCCGACGTCCTGCGGACCGGCTGACAAGCCGAAGGAAGTGCCGGCGTCCTGTGGACCGGCCGATAAGCCGAAGGAAAAACCGACGGCGTGCGGTGCCGCAGACCGCTGAGGTGCCGGCAATGTTTCCCCGGCGGGTGGTGTCCGCCGGGGAAACAAAACAATGGTGAAAAGAAGGAACTGTGATGAAAGAGTATTTTGCGTTTCAGTGGCATATCACCGATGAATGTGATCAGCGCTGCAAACATTGCTATATCTTTGCCGAGGATGCGTGCAGAAAAACAGAAGCAATGACGTGGAAGCAGATACGGGACACACTTTACAACTGCCTGGATTTCTGCGCGGTCTATGACCGCCTGCCTTACTTTTACATTACAGGCGGCGACCCCATTCTGCACAAGGATTTTTGGAAGCTGCTCGAGCTGCTTTCGCATAAAAATATTCCCTTTGCCATTTTGGGCAACCCTTTTCATTTAAATGACGAAGTGTGCCGACGGCTCAAAGAATATGGCTGCCAGAAATATCAGCTTTCCCTTGACGGGATGCGCCAGACCCACGATTGGATGCGCCGGCCGGGGTCATTTGACTGCACGCTTGAAAAAATTGCCTGCATCAAAAACGCCGGGCTTCGTTCGGTCATCATGACGACGGTATCCGGCGTGAATATTGGCGAAGTCCCCGAGCTCATTGACACGGTCGTCGCATACGGAGCCGATGTTTTCGCCTTTGCCCGCTACTGCCCGACTGCCGGGGACAAGGATACGGGCATGACACCGCAGGAGTACCGCAGTCTGCTCGATGTTTGCTGGCAGAAGTTCAGACAGTATGAGCAATCCGGGTGTCAGACGTACTTCAGCAAAAAAGATCACCTGTGGACGCTTTACGAGTATGAAAAGGGGCTTTTTAAAATCCCTGAAGATGCGCACGACGGCGTCATTTACGGCGGCTGCAACTGCGGAAACTGCCATATGACCATTTTGCCCAACGGCGACCTGTATGCCTGCCGCCGCGTGCAGGACAGCTGGGTGGGCAATGTGTTTGAGGACAGGATCGCCGACGTTTGGGTCTGCCAGATGGAAGCGTACAGGGACTATCAGAAGTTTGAAAAATGCTCGAAATGCGAGCTTTTGGCGTGGTGCCGGGGCTGTCCGGCTGTGGCCCGCGGAACAGGCGGCAGCTTTTACGCCCCTGACCCCCAGTGCTGGAAGGAGATTTGAAAAATGGATGTCTTTGACCTGATAAAATACCGCCGCTCTATCCGCAAGTACGAGGATCGCCAGATTCCGCGCGAAGAGCTGGAAAAAGTCATGGAAGCCGGGTTGTTTGCGCCCAACGCAGGCGGGGGACAGCGGACCAGAATCGTTGCAATGCACAATAAAGAGCTGTGCGAAAAGGTGGGGCATCTCAACCTGCTGCGCTTTGACCGCAGCAGACTGGAAGGAAATTTTGTGTCCAAAGAGCAGCCGAGCACAATCGATGACCCGACCATCAAAAACGGCTTTTACGGCGCGCCGACGGTCTGCGTGCTTTTTGGTCCCAGAAACTTTCTGTACAGTGTGCCCGACGCATTCTGCTGCGCGGCCAATATGGTGCTGGCTGCAACTGAGCTGGGGCTGGCGTCCTGCATTGTCGCCAGAGGTGAAGAGACCTTTGACAACGAGGCCGGCGCCGATTTGCTTCGGCAGTGGCAGATTCCTGAAAACTATGTGGCGCGCTGCTTCGTCCTGCTGGGTTATTGCAGGGGAGACTATCCGGCCGCCAAGCCGCGCAGGGCGGATCGCGCAAAAATCATCGAGTAGGCAGAGCAATCAAAAAGACGCCGGGCGGCGTCTTTTTTCAGCTGCTGTAGTCTTCCAGAATGGATGTCAGCTGCTGCTCGGTGTAAATGGGAATACCTGCGTCCAGCGCCTCGCGGTCGGCGCGGGGCAGAGTCGAGACCTCGACATCGGTGATATACTGAGGAGTATCCATGTGAGTGGTCAGGTAAACAGCAAGATGCCCCTGATATGTGGTGACGGTGTACTTGGCGTCGCTTGAGGGCGTCTCGTCCGGCTGTTCCTGCCGGTTTTCCGCGCTCAGACTGCTCTGCTGCGGCTGGGGCGCTTTGCCGACCGGTTCGGGCGCAGCCAGCGCAGCTCCGACGCAAAGCGCCGCTGTCAGCACTGCAACGGACAATATGACAAGTCTTGTTTTCCCTTTCATCATACGAAACCCCTTTCGCGGAAGACGTGCAAAGACCTTGGCCTGAATACATCTAGTTTTAACTTTTTGATGGCAAACTATACAAAAATCAAACTTTTACTGGAAAAATCGTTTGCCTGTGGTATAATACAAAAATGGGGATGTATTCCCCGCGGCATACAGTCGACCAGCGGACCGCCTGCGGGATGCGGGAATCAGCCGGCGGCCGCCAAAGACATTGCCGCATACAGGCCCAAAACGGGACGTGCTGTGGCGCGCCCGGCAGCTCCGCGGAAAGGAGAGATCAATTTGGCAGAACAGACGAATAAGGAAAGAAAACATAAACGGCCGCTGGGCAAGCGAATCCGCACGGCACTGCGGTATACCGGCTTTGTGCTCGTCACCCTGATGCTGATTGGCATGACGACAGCCGCCATCTGCGGCATGGCGTTTGCCGTTTACATCAACCGGTATGTCAGTCCGGAAATCGATGTTGACCTTGATTCGGTACGGCTCAACCTGACCAGCTTCATTTACTATGTGGACCCGGAAACCGGCGAAGAAAAAGAGCTTGAAACCCTGTACGGCGACCAGAACCGCGTCTGGGTTGACATTGACAACATTCCTGAAATGATGCAGAAGGCCTTTATCGCCGTTGAAGATGAGCGGTTTTATTCCCACAACGGCGTTGACTGGAAACGCACCATCGGCGCGGCTCTCAATTACGTTGTCAAGTTCAGGGACAATTACGGCGGCGGGTCGACCATCACCCAGCAGCTCATTAAAAACATCACCGGTGACAACGAGACGTCGGTTAAGCGCAAGATTCAGGAAGTCATGCGCGCGCTTGAGCTTGAGAAGAAATACGAAAAGGACGACATTCTCGAGCTGTATCTCAACACCATTTATTTTGGTCAGAGTGCTTACGGCGTGCAGTCGGCGGCCCAGACCTATTTCGGCAAGGATGTCAGCGAGCTGTCGCTGGCCGAGTGTGCAGCCATTGCCGGCATCACCAAAAATCCCTATCAGTATGACCTGATTCGCTTCCCTGAAAACAACAAGGAGCGGCAGGAGCTGGTGCTCAGCCTGATGCTCGAGCAGGGCATCATCACCCAGGCTGAGCACGACGCCGCGGTGGCTGAAGAACTGGTCATTGCTGACCGCAACAGCAGCGGGGACAATGAACAGTACCAGTCGTACTTTGTCGACGCGGTTATTGAGCAGGTGCTGGCTGACCTGCAGGAAAAGATGGGCTACAGCGAAAGCATGGCCAAGACCCTTCTGTACACAGGCGGCCTGCGCATTGTCACCACCATTGACGTCGATATTCAGGCAAAAATGGACGCGGTGTTCCAGGACGTTGAAAACTTCCCCGGTGAACTGGGCAACGACGGCACCATGCCGCAGGCCGCTATGGTCATCATGGACCCCTATACCGGAGAGGTCAAAGCGTTGTACGGTGGACGTGGTGAAAAGACGGGCGACCGCGTTTTCAACCGCGCAACCCAGGCGCACCGTTCACCCGGTTCGTCTATCAAGCCGCTCACCGTTTATGCACCGGGCATTGAATACGGTGTCATCACTCCGTACACGGTGCTGGATGATGCGCCCAAGGACTTTACTGTGCGTTCAAGCGGCTGGCCCAAGAACGAGGGCGGCTCTTACGGCGGCCGCACCACAGTCATGAAAGCGGTCGAGCGGTCGCTCAATACCATTGCTGTCGATGTTCTGCAGCAGGTTGGCGTTGAAAGGGCCTTTAACTTTGCGCACACCAACCTGGGAATGACGTCGTTGGTCGAAAGCCGCACTGAGACTGACAAGCAGGGCAATCAGGAGGTCAAGACCGACGTGGCCCTCAGCCCGTTGGCGCTTGGCGGCGTCACCGACGGCGTCACGGTGCTTGAGATGACGGCCGCCTACAGCGCCTTTACCAACAACGGCACCTACACCGAGCCCACGCTGTACACCAAGGTATACGATTCCAACGGCGCTGTCATTTTGGAAGCCGAGCCGGTCCAGACCGTTTCGATGTCCGCCAAAACCGCGACTTATATGGTCGAAGTCCTCAAAAACGTTGTCACTGGCTCACAGGGCACCGGCCGCAGAGCCGCCCTTGACAACGGCATCGAGGTCGGCGGCAAGACGGGCACCACCGACGACAGCTTTGACCGCTGGTTCGCTGGCATCACACCGTACTACACTGGTGTGGTGTGGTTCGGCTACGATAAGCCGCAGGACGTTGGATATTTTTCGGTCAACCCGGCGCTTTATCTGTGGCGGGAGGTCATGGGCGCTGTTCACGAAGACCTCGAGGCACGTTCCTTTGATTTGTCGACCGAGCTTCAGTCGGTCAGCATCTGTGCCGACAGCGGTATGTTGGCCGGCGAATGGTGTTCACAGGATGTGCGCGGCAGCCGCGTCATGACGGCGCGGCTGGCAGCGGAGGACGTTCCCACCGGCCGCTGCACCATGCATGTCCCGGTTGAGATCGATTCGGAAACGCGCTGTATTGCAAACGACTGGTGCCCCCTCGACGGGCTGGAGACAGTGGCGCTGCTTAGCCTTGAACGAGAATATCCCACCAGCGGTGTCGTTGTCGGAGATCAGCGATATGTCGTGCCCTATACCCCGGCTGCAGGAATGTACACGCCGACGGTCAGCGGTATGTCGTATTACCCGACCTGTACAGTGCACAGCGTACAGAACGATGGCAACGCGCCCGAAGAGCCGGTGGAGCCGGTCGAGCCGACTGACCCAGACGAGCCTACGGCTCCGGACATTCCCTACTGGCCGGAGTTCCCGCCGACGGATCCCACCGATCCGCCGGATACGACTGATCCGACTGACCCGCCGGTCGAACCGGTCGAGCCGACAGATCCGAACGAGCAAACAGATCCGTCGACTACGGACGATACTCAGCAGACAGCGAATCCGCCTGCTGCATAACAAAAGCCCTCTGCGCGTTTAAGCGCAGAGGGCTTTTTTTGCTTCATGCAGTTGGAATGCGGTGCAGGATATCGGTCTCGAGTACAGCTTTGACACGCGCCAGGCTTTCGCGAGCCCGATTGTACAGCCAGTATGCCTGGCGGTCCGGCGAAGGAACACCCCAGGCGTCCAGCCCGAGCCGGCGGGCAATGTACACAGAGCGCTCGATATGAAAATCCTGCGTGGCGATGAGCACCGACCGAATGCCAAACTGCTCGCGTGTGCGGTAGATAGAGTCATAGGTGCTGTAGCCGGCCTGATCGACCAGGATGTCGCCGCGGGGAATACCGCGCTGCAAAAGATAGTCGAGCATCCCTGCTGTTTCATCGTATTCAGCGGCTGTGCTGTCGCCGCTGACCAATATTTTGGGGGCTTTGCCCGCATTGTACAGATCGACCGCCGTGTCGAGCCGGTCGGAAAGCGAGGGCGAGGGCTGGCCGCTGGCATAGACACGGGCGCCCAGTACCAGAATGGCGTCACAGACCGGTGCGCTGCTGTGGTCTGTCAGCACATAGGGACTTGCTATGGACGATACATACAGATTGCAGATGACGGCCGTCAGGACAGCCAGAAAAACCAGTCCGCCGGCGGCCCATAAGATGACAAAAAACATTTTTCTTTTCATGGAAATTTCCGGGCTTTCGAAGATTTCATGCAGAACCGCATGATTGCCCCATATTATAGCGCGTTCACCCGGGGTGAACAAGCAGATTATGAAAAACTTAAGAAAAAGTTTTACGTTTTGACCAGTTTCAATGCTGAATGGTAAAAAAACGCGCACAAATGCAAGCCGTAGTCGCTGGATTTTCCTCCGGGTTTTCGGTATACTGAAGAAAAACGCAGGAGGAGTATCTGATGAGTTTGGGAAGCAGCCTGATGAATGCCCGCAAAAAATGTGGGCTGTCGCAGGAAAAGGTCGCAGAAAAGCTGGGAGTGAGCAGGCAGACCATCTCAAAGTGGGAACTTGATGAGACGCTGCCGGATATCCGGCAGGCAAAAAAACTGTCAGCCCTTTACCGCGTCACCCTGGACGAGCTGATAGACTTTGATGTCGAGGTCAGAGAAATTGAAGAAATGATTGAAAAAACAAGCGAAGAGACCCAGAAAAAGGTTGACTGGACAAAAGTATGGAGCCAGAAATATCCCGTGCTTGCGTCCTATCAGCAGGTGGTCCGGACCGACGATTATACGCCGCAGCTCAGGGAAATGCTGGCGCGGCTTGGGCGGGAGTACGGCTACAGCGAAGAAGACGCCTTCCTGGTCCTAAAAGATATCCTGGCCCAAATCTGGAACGCGAGGGAGAGCGCGTCCGGGCAGTAAAGGCATCACAGGTTCAAAACAGAAAAGACGGCAGCGCTTTTGCTGCCGTCTTTTTTGAACTGTCAGGTGCCGGATACGCCGGTCAGGACAATTTTCCAGGTGCCGTCGGACTGGCGCTGCAGCACAAAGTGAGCCGCGCTTTCCCAGTACCCTTCGGTCATGCACACTTCATAAACGCCGTCGCCGTCAAGGTCAAAGGGGCCGGCAAGCCGCTGAACGAACACGGCGGTGACGTCGTCGGTATAAGGGGCGAATTTGCTGTAAACCATTTCTGCACCGCCATTGTCCATCAGCAGGACAAGTGAAAAGGTTCCGCCGTTTTCCTCAGATACAATCTGGTAGCCATCCTCATCGCGCGGCGTCGAGGCAAAAACAAAGGATTCTTCCTGACCGTCGCTGTCGTAATCCACATCGACGACCTGCAAAAAAGCTTCGGAAGAAATGCCGTTTTGCTGTAAAATCGCCTGCACGGCATCCGTTTCATCCTGCGAGGCAGGTACATTGTACCCGTCACCGCGCCAGACCAGCCCGGCAGGGCACAGGTCGCGTTCTGTCGATGCAGCCAGGACGGCATCTCCGTCAATGTTCATATAAAAGCTGTAAGAGGGCACGGTAACATCGGCCAGCTCCGACGGAAGTTCGGTGGGAACGGCAAAGCGGTCGTGGCCATAGCCATCAGCTTCGAGGGCATAGGGATCGAATTCTTCGGCAAGGGATGGGAAGAATCCACCTGGCACGTTGCCGACAGGGGATACAAAACTGTCAGCCGTGTGGGACGCACCGTCCTGTGTGTACCAGGTATAGCAGCTTTGGCCAAACAGCTCGCCCATGGAAAACTCTTCGCCGGCCTCAAAGCTGAGCGACGTGTCGGAAACACTCCGCCATTTTCCTTCCGGGGTCAGACTGCCCACAAAGATATGATGGATAATAAAGTAGATTTCCTGGGCAGCAGGGAGCTCGGCCGGTTCATCTGGCGTATCGGGTGCGGGAGGCTCGTCCGCAATGGGTGCACAGGAGCATAAAGCGGCGAGCAGCAGGCACAGCAAGACGAGCAGACGGGGTGTCTTTGCTTTCACAGTTGCATCCTCATTTCTGCAGCACTGAGTTATCAAGTCTATTATAGCGTGACCGGCTGCCAAACACAAGTAAAAAGACCCGATTCATCGGGCCTTTTGCACTGCGCCTCAAAGTCAGGAGCTCAGCCCCCGCATGAATCCGTCGACCGCTACGGTGTACACACTGCCCCCAATCACTTTATTGTCACACACCAAAAGCTCGAGCTGCACATCTTCCGCCCCCTCGTACTCGAGGATGCTGTAGACATACTGCGTCACAGTCTCGCCCATGTAGCGGGTCAGGTCAAAGCCGCACTGCTGCTGCAGAGCGTTGTACTGGGTATAGGTCTCGTCAAAGGTCTCGGGAATGACGACCTCTTTTTCGCTCAGGGGCTCGGCGGCAACGCTGTAGCCCAGCGAGCTGATATAGGCCAGACGGTCCTCGTTGGTTTTGATGCCGCCGACTTCGGCCGACGAGCTGCCCAGTACATCGTCAGCGTCATAGGGCTGGCCGTGCGGACGCGAGAGCAGGAAAGCCGCCGCAGCGATGACGATGACGGCGGCAACGGCGAACAGCCGCTTTTTATTGAGCTTTGCTGTAAAAATGACCATTGTATCACCTCGGTTAAAGCTATGCGCTGCCGGCGTTTTTCAGAACAGGGAAAATAGACAGTTTTTTGTAAGAAATCCGTCGGTACGGCTGTAAGGTTTCTTGCTTACACTTGTGACAGTCAGTGAAAGGGGGAAGAACCT
>DVMR01000010.1 GCA_018714845.1 Candidatus Ventrousia excrementavium | reverse complement strand
TCGCCGTCCTCGTCAAAGCGGAAAATGTCAAAGGCCACCTGTTCGCCTGCGCCGGCAAAATTGTACACCGTCTGCAAAAACACATATTCGCCGTCTTCAAAGGCGCGGATATTGTTGACCGTTGTCCTGACTGGGGCTGCAGCCAGGTATTCCACTGACCCGAGGAAGGCTGCCTCTCCGGTTCCATACGCCAGATTGTGCTGGATGTAATTTTCGTCCAACAGCGCGGCAGCCGCTTCTGTGTCTCCTGTGGCAAAGGTATTGATAAGCGCGAGCGCTTTTTGAATGTTGGTCATGTTCGTTTCCTCCTTATTGGCGTTTACACTCTCGGGAATGCTGATGATTTGTCCGGTGTAAATCAGGTTCGGGTCTGCGATTGTGCTTCTGTTGGCCTCATAGAGCTCTGTCCATCTGTAGCCGCTGCCCAGATGCTCCCGGGCTATCTTCCAAAGTGAGTCGCCCCTTTGGACTGTGTAATCGGCCGCTGCCGCCGGAGCGCTAAGTCCCAGCGTCAAAGCCGCCGCCAGGGACAACACCCCGATTTTTCCTGCACGCTTCATTGTTCTGTGCCTCCTCGTTGATTGTTCCGGGGGTTTTCCCCGTCCTTGTGACTGCATCATACACCCAACAAAACCGCTTGAAAAGTACGCACTTTATTGTGGTATAGGCACTTTTCAGTAACTTTTAGGCAGTTACCTGAAAGAAACCTTTGCATGATTGCAGGGCTTTGCAGGCTTTGTGCGGCTGCGAAAATTTTTTGTCTGCCCATCTCTTGACACAGGCCTACGCCTTACCGTACAATAAGTGTATGCTAACTGGCATATAACACAACGCAAGGAGGCTGCGGCATGGCTGATACGGCAAAAGAGCTTCCGGCCTGTCCGGTGGAAACGACGCTGACCCTGATCAGCGATAAATGGAAGGTATTGATTCTCCGCGATTTGATGCCCGGCAGCAAACGGTTCGGCGAGCTGAAGCGCTCTGTCGGCAATGTCAGCCAAAAAGTCCTGACAGCGCAGCTGCGTGAGATGGAGCAAAGCGGCCTGCTGACGCGCACCGTTTATCCCGAGGTTCCGCCGCGGGTGGAATACACCCTTACCGAGCTGGGATACAGCCTCAAGCCTATTTTGGACGCCATGTGGAACTGGGGCGAGCAGTACAAGGCAAAAAGCCAGGCTTAGCGCTGCGGCGGCATAAAAAAGCAGGCATCCGGCCCCTGTGGGGAACCGGATGCCTTTCTTTTGTCTGCCGGATTTATCTGCTGTGATAAAATGCGAGATAAGCCCTGACGGTCATATAGACGTCAGCCTTGGACACCACTTCAAACGGCGCGTGCATGGACAAAACAGGCACGCCGATATCGACGACGTCCATGTCGCAGTTAGCCAGAATATAGGCGATGGTTCCGCCGCCGCCCTGGTCGACCTTACCCAGCTCGCTGGTCTGCCACACCACACCGGCGTCATTTAAGCACTTGCGGACCTCGCCGAGGAACTCGGCGCTGGCGTCGTTGGAACCGCTTTTCCCGCGCGACCCGGTGTATTTGACCAGCGTGACGCCCTTGCCGAGGTAAGCTGTGTTGCGCACATCGGCCACCGACGGATAGTTGGGGTCAAAGGCCGCCGCCACGTCGGACGAGAGCAGGGCGCTGCGCGCCAGCGCGCGGTCGACATCAAAGCCGCTGCACGCGCCGCGCTGCAGCTCAATCATGCGGCCGAGTACGTTGGCAAAGTTGCGCGAGTGCATTCCCGTGCTGCCGTTGCTGCCCACTTCCTCCTTGTCGACGAACAGTGCGACCGCCGTTTTTTTGCAAGACGTGATGTCAAACAGCGCGCGCATCGATGTATAGGCGCAGACGCGGTCGTCGTGGCCATACGCGGCGATGGACGCGCGGTCAAACCCCACATCCCGCGCATTTCCGGCCGGCACCAGCTCGAGCTCGGCGGACACAAAGTCCTCTTCGGTCATGCCGTATTTGTCGTGCAGCAGTTTGAGCACCGCCAGCTTAAAGCGATGTTTGTCCTCACGCTCGCCGACCGGAATCGTACCGGCCACGGCGTTGAGGTCCTCGCCTGCCACGCCGTCGGCCAGCGTCTTTTTATTCTGGTCGGCAGCCAGGTGCGGCAAAAGGTCGCTGATGTAAAAGACTGGGTCCTCAGGCCCGTCGCCGATGCAGATGTCAAGCACGCTGCCGTCGCGGCGCACGACAACGCCGCACAGTGCCAGCGGACGCGCGACCCACTGGTATTTGCGCACACCGCCGTAATAGTGGGTCTTGAAAAGAGCCATGCCGCCCTCTTCGTACAGCGGATTCTGCTTGATGTCCAGACGGGGCGAGTCGATGTGGCTGCCGACGATGCTGACGCCCTGCGCCACCTCGTCGCTGCCGATAACGGCCAGCACAACCCCCTTGCCACGATTGACGCTGTAGACCTTGTCCCCCGGCCGCAGACTGTCGACGTCGTTAAGGTCTGCAAATCCCTGCTCGCGGGCACACCGAACAATCTCGCGCGTGCACAGGCGCTCGGTCTTGCCCGCGTCGATAAAGCGCTTGTAATCCTCGCCCATCTCCATGACGGCGGCGCGCTCATTCTCGCTCAGGCGGTCCCATACAAAGTCGTATTTCACAGCCAGGTCTTTAATGCTTTGCTCCATGATGATCTCTCCTGTCCTGTTTATCACTGACGGTCCCGAGCAATTTGCCAGGACCGTACCTGTTTAAGATATACCGCGGATATGCGCTCATGTCAAGCCGGCGTGCAGCTGGTTGGTTGCCGTCAGCTCGGCCAGCGTACTTTCGCCCCAGCTGTAGTTGGTCAGATAGCTGCCCTTGAAAAGATGAGAAAACTCCGGCTTGCCGGTAAGGTAGTCGTACAGGTCACACTGTACGCGCTCAAACACGATGCGGCGCTTTCCGTCCACTGTCTCAACGACGTCAGAAATGCCGTATTCCTCAAGAATATTCTTCAGTCGCAGCGCGACCTTGCGATACCGTGCCAGGGTGACCGGATTGACCGGCTCGTCTTCCCACAAAAAGCCGATGGCCTCTTCTGACGAGACAAAGCCGCCCTTGCGGTCGACCAGCAGCGCAAACAGCTCCTTGGATTTTTTATTGCGGAAAGCAATGGGCTTTCCATCCACAAAGACGTCAAAATACCCGAATGTGCGAATCGAGACGCTCAACTCATCCAAGTTCTGCGCACTGCCGGATACATCGACATTATAGAGCATGATGTACCGCGGCACGCCGGCATTGGGCGATTTGGACGAGCAAATAGCCTTGATGCGCCGCTCGGTTCCCGATTTGAGGTCGTGATAATTGAACTCAGCTTCGCCGTTTTTGAGCAGCTCTTCGATCTGCTCCATCGAAATCCGGCTGCGGGCAATCAGCTCGTGGATAGGCGTCGCCTTCTGCATCAGGGGAAGCCAGTCTTCGCGCTTCATCCCGAAAAACTCAAGCACATTGTCACTGACATACAGCGGTGTGGCCAGATCACCCCGCACTTCAAACGCAGCGATACCATCTGTAAAGCGCAGAGCAAGCTTTTGCAGGTTTTCCCTGAGTGCAGCGTTTTCACTTTTGAGCGAATCGGCTTCTTCAGCATCCGGCACTGCACGGCAGCAGTAAAAGCTGACCGAAGAGTCGATGCTCAGGAAAATACCGCTGTACAGCTTCATTGCTCCGCTCGATGTCCGCGCGTGATAGGTCACCTGGGCCGGCTTTTGATCGGGCGGGGACAGCGTGTTTTGGGAAAATGCGCGGAAAAAGGACCGCAGCTTTTCCTTATCCTGCTCAGCCGCTGTTTCAGCAATCCACCTTTCTGTCGCTTCGTCCATCTGCATGGGAATATTTTCGAGAGATTTAAAGGTCGGCGAGCTGCCGCCGAGCAGACAGCGAACCGTATTGGCCTCGCGGTCAAACTCAAAGACCATATCGTACACATCGGCCAGCGCCTGCAGGTAGCTTTTAGCCGTTGTCGCCCGCCTGGCGCGATGCCGCTCTGAAATGTCGATGCATACACTCTGATATTCCGGCTCTCCGTGCTCGTTGACACACCGGGTGACCCATCCGAAAACACGCATTCTGGTGCCGTCACAGCGCAGCAGAGTTATCTCACCCGCCAGAGACGTACCATTCGTATCCACCTGCCGCAGATAGCGGGAAAGCGCCCGGCGCTCATCCATGGGTACCATCAAAAAAATATTGCTTTTATACATTTCAAGGTAGTCGAGCTCGCCGTCCCGCTGCGGCGGAAAGCGCAGGAACTCGATCATCTGCTGGTTGATATAAGTGACCCGCGGCTGCTTTTCACAGGTGTATTTGAGAAATCCGCAGGGGATGGTGCTGTTCAAAAACTGCAGCTCTTCATTTTCCTTTTTCAGGTCCGTAATATCGGTCAGCACCGAAAAAGCCACAAGCGTTCCATCTGCCTGCCGTCTGGACGTGGCAGTATCTCTCACATAAAGCGTCGTGCCGTTTTTTCTGACCAGGCGGTATTCCGCCGTTACGGTCTGCTCGCGTTTGCGCAGACTGTCCAGAAAGCCCGCGTAGCGCTGCCGGTCAGCCGGGTGCACCAGACGCGCATAGCGGTCGCCGCCGCGGCCCAGCAGCTCGGCCCGGGTGCACCCCGTCATCTCGCACAGGCTCGGGCTGACAGCGCACAGGCTCGCAGGCTCGGACAGGATGTATTGATGAAATCCCGGGACGCATTGCCCCAGGACGTCTTCTGCACTGAAAGGTGATTTTTTCATAGACGCTCCTTGTGTTTATAAGGCCCCGACCAACCGGCGGGCTGCGGTGAAAGTGGGTCTATTTTACCACTGCCGCTGAGAAATTTCAAATCCTTCCGGGCGAAAAATGGGGTTTTCGCGCCATCAAAAAGAGCCGGACTCCTGTCCGGCTCTTTCCCGCCTCAGCCGCAGTCGCGCTGCAGCCGCTTTTGAATTTTTCCGCTAATGGTCTTGGGCATCTCGTCGGTGAATTCGACGATACGGACCCACTTGTATTCTGCCAGACGGCTGTTGCAGAACTCACGAATCTCCTGCGCAAGCGCGGGGGATGGTGAGTAGCCGTGGCCCGGCACGACAATGGCCTTGATGGCCTGGCCGCGCAGAGCGTCGGCCACGCCAATGACGCTGCACTCCACCACCGCAGGATGCTCCATCAGCACGTTTTCCACTTCGTAGGGACCGACGCGGAAGCCGCCCGTCTTGATAATGTCGTCAAAACGGCCGTGAAACCAAAACCGCCCTTCTTCATCCATCCATGCGGCGTCCCCGGTATGGTATACGCCACCGCGCCATACATGGGCGTATTGCTCCTCATTATCCAGGTAGCCGCAGAAAACGCCGGGCTGTCTGCCGCCCTCGGGCGGGATGACAACGACTTCGCCGATCTCGCCCACAGCGGCCTTCTGCCCGTCTTTGCGGCGCAGCTCGATGTTGTAAAAGGGTGAAATCGTGCCCATCGACCCCGCCCGCGGCTCAAAGCCGCGGAAGTTGGCCATCAAAAGGGTGGTTTCGGTCTGTCCGTAGCCCTCATAAAGCGGCAGACCTGTCTGCTCGGTAAACTTTTTAAAGACTTCGGGCGCCAGCATCTCACCAGCAGTCGAAGCGTGCTTAAGCGTGGGCATGGGCGGAATGCCCTTGCGCACCAGATAGCGGTAAACCGTAGGCGGAGCGCAAAATGAAGTCACGCCATAGCGGTTGATGATCGACGTCAGTTGTTTGGGATCAAAATTGTCAAAATCAAATACAATAATCGCACTGCCTACCAGCCACTGACCGTACAGCTTGCCCCAGGACGCCTTGGCCCAGCCGGTCTCGGCGACGGTGAAGTGCAGTCCGCCGTCCTCAGCCTGCTGCCAGTATTTCGCGGTGACAATGTGCGCCAGCGGATAAGCGTAATCGTGAATGACGCCCTTGGGCTCGCCCGTGGTACCTGAGGTAAAATAAAGCAGCATCGGGTCCTCGGACAGAGTCGGCACGCGGGAAAACTCATCCGGCGCCTGCTCCATGGCGCGCGTCATGTTGTCAAAGCCCTCGACATCCCTCTGGACGCACCACAGCCTGGCCTGAGTACCTGTAATGGTCAGTGCGGCTTTGATTTTTTCCGGCACATTGTTCTGCCAGGTGCACACAACGCCCTTGATGTCAGCGGTGCGGATGCGGTAGGCAAAATCGCTTTCCGTCAGCATGTGCGTGGCCGGAATGGCAACTGCTCCCAGCTTGTGCAAAGCGAGTACGGTAAACCAGTACTCGTAATGGCGCTTGAGAACCAGCATGACCCGGTCTCCCCGGCCGATGCCCGCATTTTTGAGCACATTGGCAACCCGGCTGCTCTGCCGCATCATGTCGTCAAAAGTAAAAATGTGCTCTTCGTTTTCGGTGTTGCACCAGACCATGGCGCGTTTTTCCGGCGTCTCGCGCGCTATGGCGTCGACAACGTCATAGCTGAAATTAAAATCATCGGGGACATTGAGCGAAAGGCTTTGCAGGCGGCCCTGCTCGTCGAACTGTTCGGTACAAAACTGCTGATAGATGCTCATGATCTCTCCTTTGTCACCACGTCCGCGCCGATGCGGCGGAAGCGGTCGTAACGCTTGCCCACAAGATCAAGGTCGGCGGAAAGCACGCCAATCTCTTCAATCAGAAGACCGCGGATGCGGTCGTAAAACTCTTTTTTGCCAATATCTTTTTCTGACAGAACTTTCTCCGTCACGCCAAGGCTCTTGGCGTCCTCGGCCGTCAGCTTGAGGCACTCGGCCGCCATTTCGGCCTTGGACGCATCCTTCCACAGGATGCTGGCGCAGCCCTCGGGCGAAATGACCGAATAAACGGCGTTCTGCAGCATCCAGACCCGGTCGGCCACAGCCAGCGCAAGCGCACCGCCGCTGCCGCCCTCGCCGATAAAAATAGAGATGATGGGCACGCAGAGCGCAGACATTTCCATCAGGTTTTCGGCAATGGCCTGCCCCTGTCCCCGTTCTTCGGCCCCGATGCCGCAGTAAGCGCCCGAGGTGTCCACCAGACAGATGACGGCCCGCCCGAACTTTTCCGCCTGCTTCATCAGCCGCAGCGCCTTGCGGTAGCCCTCGGGGTGCGGCGCGCCGAAGTTGCGGTAGCTGCGCTCTTTGGCCGTGTGGCCCTTTTCAATGGCGATGACGGTGACCGGCATGCCGCCCAGCCTGGCCAGTCCGCCCACAACCGCCGGGTCGTCCCCAAAGCGGCGGTCGCCGTGCAGCTCGATAAAGCCTTCGAAAATATTGTGGATATAGTCGAGACCCGTGGGCCTGCTGTTGTCGCGGGCCAACCTGACCCGCTCGTACGCTTTACTCTCCATATCTGCCGCCTCCGTCGTGCAGGGCGAGAAGCTCTGCGAGCATCCTTTTCTGGCCGGAGCGCGGGACGATGCTGTCGATAAACCCGTGCTCCATCACAAACTCTGATTTCTGGAATCCTGCCGGCAGCGACCGTCTTATGGTCTGCTCGATAACGCGCGCGCCCGCAAACCCGACCACCGCGCCCGGCTCGGACAAAATGATGTCCGCTTCCATGGCAAAGCTGGCGGTGACGCCGCCTGTCGTCGGGTCGGTGAGCACGGCGATATACAAAAGTCCCGTGTCGCTGTGGCGCTTGACGGCAGCGCTGGTCTTGGCCATCTGCATGAGCGAGAGCAGGCCTTCCTGCATGCGCGCGCCGCCCGATACCGTAAACCCGACGACAGGCAGGCGCTGCTCCGCAGCGTACTCAAACAGCCGTGTGATTTTTTCCCCCACTGCAGTGCCCATGGACCCCATCATAAAGTTGGGCTCCATGACAAACAGGCAGCAGGGCTGTCCTTCGATGCGAGCCGTTCCGCAGATGACGGCTTCCTCTTCGCCGCCAGCCAGGCGGGCAGTCTCAAGCTTTTGAACGTAGCCGGGGAAGTTCAGCGGGTTGCTCGCCCGCATATCGCCGTACATCTCGTGAAAGCTGCCTTTGTCGGCAATCAGATTGACCCTCGCGCGCGCCTTCATACGGAAGTGATGCCCGCACGAGCAGACCAGATCGTTGGCCCACAGGCGGCTGACCGGAATTTCTTTGCGGCAGTTGGGACATTTCTGCTCCGGCTCGCCGTCGTCCTCCTGGACCGGCGCTTTGGTGCGGCCGCCCGGCTCAAGCTGGTTTTTGGGTTTCAAAAAGTTGATCAGTGCCATAACATCACCTGTTTCCCATAAAGGTCAAATCGTAGTTGCCCGTGATAAAACGCTCGTCTCCCACAATATTGAGCTGCTCTTCGATGTTGGTGGGAATATCCTCGATAACCAGCTCACACAAAGCGGCCCGAATTTTGCGCAGCGCTTCCTCACGGGTCTTTGCGTACACGACGAGCTTGCCCAGCAGTGAATCGTAGTAGGGCGATACCGCAGTGCCGGCAATCAGACAGGAATCAAAACGGACCGACGGCCCGCCGGGAGTGTGCAGCATTTTGAGTGTCCCGCAGCTCTGGGCGTTGATGCGGCACTCGATGGCGCACCCGGACAGCGGAACATCCTTTTGTGAAAAGTCCAGGGGGATACCCGCCGCAATGCGAATCTGCCACTTGACCAGATCAATGCCTGTCAGCATCTCGGTGACGCAGTGCTCGACCTGCAGCCGCACATTCATCTCCATGAACCAGAAGCGCCCCTCGCGGTCGAGCAGAAATTCCAGAGTCCCGGCGCCCACATATCCCAGCTTTTTGACCGCTTCGACAGCCGACGCCATGATGCGCTCACGTTGTTCAGAACCAACGGCGGGCGACGGCGTCTCTTCGAGCAGCTTCTGGTTGCGCCGCTGCAACGAGCAGTCCCGGTCGCCCAGGCACACCACATGGCCCTGCTCGTCGGCCAACATCTGCAGTTCGACATGGCAAGCCGGGAAAATATATTTTTCAAGATAAACGCTGCCGTCGCCAAAGGCGGCCTGCGCCTCGGCCCTGGCCTGCAAATAAGCGTCGCTCAAATCTTCTTCGCTGTGTATCAGGCGAATTCCCCGTCCGCCGCCGCCGGCACAGGCCTTGAGCATGACAGGGTAGCCAATCTCTCCTGCGGCGCGCCGCGCGGCCTCGAGCGTGGGCAGGGCCTGCGTCCCCGGGATGACGGTCAGGCCGGCCTCGGCCATCAGCTCCTTGAGCGACGCCTTATCGCTCAGGCGCTCCATGCTTTCGGGTTCCGGCCCGATAAATACCAGTCCGTTTTTGCGGCACAGCCGCGCAAACCGGGCATTTTCCGATAAAAACCCATACCCGGGATGAATGGCCTGCGCACCCGCCAGCAGGGCTGTGCTGATAATCTGGTTCTCGTTCAGATAGCTTTCAGACGCCTCGGCCTCGCCGATGCAGTAGCTCTGGTCAGCCAGGGCGACGTGCAGGGCGTTTTTGTCCGCTCTGGAATAAACCGCCACCGTTGAGACGCCCATTTCCTTGCACGCACGGATGATGCGCACAGCGATCTCGCCGCGGTTGGCGATCAGGATTTTTGAAAACATGGCTCACGCTCCTGTGACGGCAAAGGAAAACTCCGCCGTCACGCACAGCTGGTCCCCCACAGAGGCCGTGCCTTCGGCAAAATAAAAAGGCGGCTTGGAACGTTTGAGCCGGCAGCGGGTCTCGATGGTGTCTCCCGGCCGCACAGGCGAGCGGAACTTGACGCCATTGAGTCCGGTGTAGACCGGCAGCTTGCCCTCGGTTAGCACGTCACTCAGCAGCACGCAGGCCGACTGTGCCAGGATTTCGCAGAGAATCACGCCCGGCACGATGGGATTTCCCGGGAAGTGCCCCTGCAGGAAAAACTCGTCCCCGCGGACGGTGTAATGTCCCACCGCCTCGCCGTTTTGGTTTTCGGCATCATCCAAAAGCAGCATTGCGTCCCTGTGGGGCAGAAGATTCATCAGTTGCTGTCTGTCCATGGCCCTACCTCCTGATGCGGAACAGCTCTGTGCCGTACTCGACGACCTGGCCGTTGACGACGCAGATTTCGGCAATGACGCCGTCCTCTTCGGCAGTGACTTCGTTCATCAGCTTCATGGCCTCGACAATGCAAAGGGTCTGCCCCTTTGTCACACGGTCGCCGACCGACACATAGGGCGCGGCGTTTTCTGCCGGAGATGCGTAGAATACGCCGACCAGAGGCGATGTGACGCTGACAAGGCTTTCGGCCGCGCTGCGGGCGGGCATTTCGGCCGCTGCTGAGGCCGCCGGAGCGGCCGGGGCCACGGGCACCTGGACGGTTTCCGGCGCGCTGCGCTCCAGGCGCACCACACGGTCGCCCTCAGTAATCTCAAGGCCGGTCAGCTCAAGCTCGCGCATGAGCTCTGCGTATTTTCTGATATCTGCTTCGTTCATTGCTGCACCTTCCTGAATGCAAGACAGGCGTTGTGGCCGCCAAAGCCCAGCGAGTTGGACAGCGCCAGGTCAATATCCGCCTGCACAGCCGTATTGGGCACGCAGTTGAGGTCGCAGGCCTCGTCCTGCTCTTTGAGGTTGATGGTGGGCGGCACAACTCCGTCGCGCAGGGCCAGCAGACAGGCAATGGCCTCGACAGCGCCGGCAGCGCCCAGCATGTGCCCGGTCATGGACTTGGTCGAGCTGACAAGGGTGCGGCGGGCCGCATCCTCGCCCAGTGCCTTTTTGATGACCGCTGTTTCGACGGCGTCATTGAGCGGCGTTCCCGTGCCGTGGGCGTTGATATACACCCGGTCGCCGGCAGTATATCCCGCCTCGCGCATGGCGTCCATCATGGCCTGTGCGCCGCCGCGTCCGTCGGGGCGGGGCGCTGTGATGTGGTAGGCATCACAGGTCGAGCCGTAGCCGCAGACCTCACCGTAAATGAAAGCGCCGCGGGCGCGGGCGTGCTCGTATTCTTCGAGCACCAGCGCGCCGGCCCCCTCGCCGATGACAAACCCGCCGCGCCGGCGGTCAAAGGGCAGCGAGGCCGCATCGGGCTCGCTTGAAACCGAAAGGGCCTGCATGTTGACAAATCCGGCGACCGCGCTGGGGCTGACCGCCGCTTCGGCGCCGCCTGCAATGACGGCGTCGGCATAGCCGTGCCGGATCAGGCGCAGCGCTTCGCCAATGGCGTTGGCGCCCGACGCGCACGCCGTAACGGCCGGCATGGCCGGACCCCGGCAGTCATAGCGAATGGCAATCATGCCGGCGGCCATGTTGGCAATCATCATGGGGATAAACAGGGGCGATACGCGGCGCGGCCCTTTGTCGAGCAGCTTGCCGTACTCGCGTTCAAAGGTGCCGATACCGCCGATGCCCGTGCCGAACAAGACGGCAAAACGCTCGGGCGCGACGGTGCCGGCAGCGCCGCTTTCTT
The DNA here is from genome assembly GCA_018714845.1 of Candidatus Ventrousia excrementavium. Classification (GTDB taxonomy): domain Bacteria; phylum Bacillota; class Clostridia; order Oscillospirales; family Butyricicoccaceae; genus Ventrousia; species Ventrousia excrementavium. The sequence goes on along the minus strand of DVMR01000010.1, from coordinate 18,466 downwards.
CCATGGCCTGCTGGGCTGCGGCCACGGCAAACTGGGCGTAGCGGTCGGTGCGCAGCGTCTCGTTGACGTCCATGTACTGTTTGGGGTCAAAGTCCCGCACCTCGGCGGCCAGACTGGCTTTAAACTTCTCTGTATCAAAAAGGGTGATGGGGCCGATGCCGTTTTTACCGCTGGTCATGCTCTGCCACATGTCAGGCACGGTGTTCCCCACGGGGGTGACCGCGCCGAGGCCGGTCACAACAACCCTTCTGTTTTCACTCATACGCTCTCTCCTTTTACATGGCGATGCCGCCGTCGACGCGCAGCACCTCGCCGGTCACATACCGGGCCGTCGCCAGATAGGCCGCAGCCTCGGCTACGTCCTCGGGCTGGCCCATCCTGCCCAGGGGAATCATCTGCATCAGCGGATTGTCTTCCTGTCCGCTCGTCATATCGGTGGCAATAAAGCCCGGCGCAATGGCGTTGCAGCGCACACCCCGGCCGGCCAGCTCTTTGGCCACGCTTTTGGTCAGGCCGATGAGCCCGGCCTTGGATGCGGCGTAATTGCACTGTCCGGCATTGCCGGTCAGGCCTGACACAGACGAAATATTGATGATGCAGCCCTCGCGGTTGCGGATAAAGGTCCCCGCCAGATGGCGAATCATGTGAAAAGCGCCTTTTAAATTGACGTCGAGCACGCGGTCAAAGTCCTCTTCCTTCATCATGGCGCACAATCCGTCGCGGGTGACGCCGGCGTTGTTGACCAGAATGTGCATGGTGCCAAAGTCAGCCTTGATGGCAGCGACAGTCTCTTTGACTGCGTCAAAATCGGAAACATCGCAGCAATAGCTCTCGGCCCTGACGCCGAACTCCTGCCGGCAGCGCTCGCACACCGTTGCAGCGCGCTCTGCACTCCCGGCGTAAATGACGGCGACGTCAGCGCCCAGCGACGCCAGCTTGCACACAATGGCCTCGCCGATTCCGCGGGAGCCTCCGGTGACGACCGCTGTCTTTCCCTTCAGCATGATTTTCTGTCCTCCAAATATTCAAATACCGTCCGCGCCTTGACCGCGGGGTTGATTTTTTTAATCATATTGGTCAGCGTCCGCCCCGGACCAATCTCGATAAAGTCATCTGCGCCGTCTGCAATCATGTTGCGGATGGTCTCCTCCCAGCGCACCGGACTGCAGATCTGCTCAGAGAGCAGCCCGACGACGTCGCCGGTGTAGGGCCGCCCCGTCCGGTTGGCGTACAGCGGGACAGCGCCTGCGCCGATGTTCGCCTTCCGCAGCTCCTGTTCAAAGTCGCGGGCCGCCTGCGCCATAAAGGGGGAATGGAATCCGCCTTTGACCTGCAGCGGAATGGCTCTGCCCCCGGCCGCCTTGACAGCCGCAGTCAGCGCGGGCATCTGGGCAGAAAGCCCCGAAACGGTGACCTGCCCCGGGCAGTTAAAGTTGACCGGGTACACATTCTCAATCTTTTGGCAAAGCTCCTGCACCGTCTCGGCCGGCAGCTTGACCACAGCGGCCATGGACGCATCGCAGCGGTCGGCTTCGCGCTGCATCAGCTCACCCCGCCGGCACACCAGGCGGAAGCCATCTTCCAGGCTGAAAAATCCGCAGTCTGTCGCAGCGGCCACCTCACCCAGCGAAAAGCCTGCTTCGGCTTCCGGCTGAACGCCGAGCTGGCGCAGCACGGCCGCTGCGGCCAACTCCATGGCGAACAGGCAGGGCTGCGTGTCGCGCGTCTCCATCAGCTCTTCAGCCGTGCCGGAAAAGCAGGTGTGCTTCGTCCCCGGGCGGATGCTGTCACACAGCTCAAAGACTCTGGCCGCCGCGGGATACTGCTCATACAGTTCGGCGCCCATGCCGGGATGCTGGTCGCCCTGTCCGGAAAACACAAAGGCTATTTTACCCATTTCGACGCCCCCAGAAGGACCTGTTCAGCCCCTTCCATCACTTCACGCACAATCTCGGCGGCAGGCTGCTCTCTGCTGACCATTCCGGCGACCTGACCAGCCAGAAAGCAGCCGTGCTCGGCGTCGCCGTCTTTTACGGCAAGGCGAAGCGCGCCGGTGCCCAGCGCCTCGAGCTCGTCATCCGGCATACCGCCGTACTCAGCCTTGAAATACTCCCGTGCAAAGGGTGTGCGCAGGCTGCGGACCGGGTGGCCCAGCCGCTTGCCCGTCACCATGGTGCACAGGTCGTTGGCCTTGAGAATTTTCTGCTTGTATACGGGATTGATGCTGCACTCACAGGCGCTCAGAAAGCGGGTGCCCATCTGCACGCCCTGCGCTCCCAGCATGAACGCTGCGGCAGCGCCTCTGCCGTCGGCAATGCCGCCGGCGGCAATAACCGGCAGGTCGGTGGCATCGCACACCTGCGGCACCAGCACCATGGTCGTCAGCTCGCCCACATGGCCGCCGCTCTCGCCGCCCTCGGCAATGACGGCCGATGCGCCCAGGCGGGTGACCAGCTTGGTCATGCCGACCGACGCCACAACAGGAACGACCTTGATCCCGGCGTTTTTCCATACTTCCATATATTTGGATGGATTGCCCGCGCCCGTCGTCACGACGTCAACTTTCTCTTCAGCAACGACCTGCGCCACTTCGTCGGCACAGGGGCTGAGCAGCATGACATTGACGCCGATGGGCTTTTGGGTCAATGAACGGGCGATTGCAATCTGCTCGCGGACATATTCCCCCGGCGCGTTGCCAGCGGCAATGATGCCGAGGCCGCCGCCGTTTGAAACAGCGGCGGCCAGCTTGCCGTCAGCGATCCAGGCCATGCCACCCTGAAACACCGGGTATTCGATGCCAATGAGCTCACAAATCTCTGACCGGATCATTTCTCAGCCCTGCTTGCTCTGGATGAAACGGTCCAGATCGTCGATGGTCTCGACTTTCTGATCAAGCTCGATCTCAATGCCGATCTCGTCTTCAAGGCTCATCAGCAGCTCTACTGTGTCCAGAGAGTCGATGCCCAGCTCGCTGAATTTGCTCTCGGGCTTGACAGCCGAAACGTCGCAGCCTGTGCGCTCGGAAACGATCTTCGCGATCGCGTCAAAATACATAATCAAATGCCTCCAGTCAACTTTTTCAATCGGGGAACCCCGTTTTTCAGATTTATTATACACCGCTTGGTGTTCCTCAAGTCAGCCGGCAGCGTTCCCCCAGCGTTCCAGATATCCTTTTTCTGGAATATTCACTGTGTTTACAGAGCTGAGGGCTGTGATGGCCAACAAAAAGCGGGCAGAGAGCCCACGCTTTCTGCCCGCTTTTATCTGTTTTCAGCACCTGCTCTGAATTTCTGGCCTTCAAGACTTAAAAACTCGCGCAATAGCATCCAGCGTTTAGTCTTTATAGAACACCGTGCCGCCTGCCACTTTCTGAAAAACACCTACCCTTCAAATTGAATCCCCGTTTCACGGCCGCCGCTTGGGCGGCCTTTTTTATTATAATTTGTATTCCTTTTCGTCAAGCATATTTTGTGTGGTTTTAACAATATTTTCTCTCTAATTTCATCACATTCTTACGATTTTTATAAAAATGCTTTTCTATTCTTGAATTTTGTGTTAATATATCTATATCTTTCCAGCGGCTAACCCCCATGTAGTGGCGATGGGGCATATCCTGTCCGACATGGGAATAAACATGCGTTATCCCCTTATTATCAAAAAGGAGGCAGAGACTATGAAAAAAATGATTGCTTTGCTGCTGGCCTGTATACTGACTTTCAGCCTGGCCGGCTGCGCCACGCAGTCCACCGGCAATGAGGCCCCTGCGCCGGGTGCATCGACAGACCCTGCCGGCAACGAGCCGAGCGAATCTTCCCCGGCCGATGACGAGCTCAAGGTGCTCAAGTACGCCAACGTCTACCCGGATATGCAGGTGCTCGACGTCATGAAGTCGACAACCACCGACACCATTCAGGCGGGCAGCATGGTGTGCGAAGCACTGCTCGACTTTGAAGAGGATTTTTCGGTCACTCCGCTGCTGCTCAAAGAAATGCCGACATCAGAAGACGGCGTCACCTTCCACTGCGAGCTCAAAGAAGGGGTTTTGTTCCATGACGGCACCGAGCTCAAGGCCACAGATGTTGAGTTTACCTTTAAGCGCATGTTTTTGCCCGAGACAGCATGTGTCAACACCTTTTTGTGCGATATGATTCTGGGCGCCAAAGAGATGCTCGACGGACAGACAACCGAGCTGGCCGGCTTTACCGTCACCGGCGACTACACCTTTGACATCACGCTTGAAGGCCCCTATGCCCCCTTCCTGTCGGTTCTGGCGTGTGAACAGCTGTCCATTTACCCCGAAAAGGCCTGCACGGAAGCCGGCGACCGCTGGGGCGTCGACGTCTTTGTCGGCACCGGCCCTTTCAAGCTCAAGGAATTCACCCCCAAAGACCGCCTGGTCGTCGAGCGCTTTGAGGATTACCACGGCGAACAGCCCTACCTTGACCAGATTGAAATGTACAACATGGATGCCAACACCATGCTGCTCGAGTACGAAAGCGGCAATCTGGACATTGTCGGCGTGCAGCAGGACCAGGCTGACGCCTACCGCAACGACGAGGCCTTTGCCGACCAGTTTGTTATCAATCCCCTGATCGGCACCATTTCCATGAACCTCAATGTCGAAATGGCGCCGCTGGATAATGTCAAAGTCCGCGAAGCTATCGGTTATGCTGTTGACCGTCAGTCCATGGTTGACAACTACCTCAAGGGCAATGCCATCGCTACCAGCTGCTTTATTCCGCGCGGCTGCATGGCCTTTGATGAAGACCGGCCCATTGACAAGTATGACCCCGAAAAGGCCAAAGAGCTTTTGGCCGAAGCCGGATACCCCGACGGCATTCACATCGTGACGACCATCTCGGAAAAGAGCAGCGCCGTCGGCGTTGCCACCGTTCTGCAGCAGCAGATGAAGGAAGCAGGCATTGAGTTCGAAATCCAGAAAGTCGACGATGCCGCCTACATCGACCTGCGCAGCAACGGCGAGGTCCAGGTCGCCTTCTCGACCTGGTATGCCGACATTGTCGACCCGGACAACTTTTTGTACACCATTCTGCATTCGGAATCTTCGCCCTTCTTCTCTTCCAATTACAACAATCCCGAGTTTGACGCACTTTTGGAAGAAGCCCGCGTTGTCACTGACGCTGACAAGCGTGAAGAACTGTACCTCGAGGCTGAAGCCCTGGCCGTGACCGTCGACTTTGTCAACGTGCCGCTTTACAACCCCATCAAATTCTATCTGGTGCAGGAAAACGTCGAAGGCGCCAAATTCCTCAACAGCATGGTCGACCTTTTCTACGTCACAAAATCCTGAGACGCGCGCTGAAGCTGCACACCTGCTGTGATCGCCGGGGCAGGGGGCTGACCGGTCCCCTGCCCTGTCTGTACCCGCAGGGGCGGCGCCCAGCGTGAACGCTGGTGCGCCGCAGACCTGCAGGGCATCCTGTGTAAGGGAGTGATCGTTTGATTAAATACACCATCAAGCGCCTTTTGCAGACGCTTATCGTGCTGTTCGGCGTCAGCCTGATTACCTTTGTCATGCTCAATATCGCACCCGGCGACCCGGTCGGCGTTATGCTGGCCAAGCGTGCCGACCAGGAGACCATTGACCGCGTGCGGCATGAAATGGGCCTTGACAAGCCGTATGTCGAGCAGTACATCGAGTTTATCAAGGGCGCTGTTGTCGGCGACTTCGGCGACTCGTACTTTCAGCACAAGCCGGTCAGCGAGATACTGGCGGGCGCCTTTCGCATCACAGCCTCGCTGGGGTTATGGGTCATTTTGTTTTCCATTGTCTTCGGCATTCTGTTCGGCATTTCAGCGGCCGTTCTGCGCGGCAGCTGGGGCGATAAGCTCATCATCTTTTTTTCCACCCTCGGCATGGCCATGCCCTCTTTCTGGATTGCCATTATCCTGCAGATTGTCTTTGGGCTGAAGCTGAAGATTCTGCCCATTTCCGGCCTTTACTCCATGTCATCCTACATTCTGCCGACAGTGGCGCTCGGACTGATTTACGCCGCATCCATCGCACGTCTGTGCCGCACCAACATGCTCGACGCGCTCAACCAGGACTACGTGCGCACGGCGCGTGCCAAGGGCGTCAGCGAATTTAAGATTGTCATGCAGCACGGGCTTAAAAACGCCGCCATTCCCATCATCACCTACATCGGCATCCTGATTAAGAGTATTCTGGGCGGCTCGGTGCTGGTAGAAACGGTCTTTTCCATTCCCGGTCTGGGCAAGACCATGGTCGATTCCATCACCCAGCGCGACATCCGCCTGATCCAGGGCTGCACCATTTATATTGCCGTTGTATTCGTCGTGGCCAACCTCATCATCGACCTGGTGTACGGCCTGCTCGACCCCCGAATCCGTGTTGGACAGGAGGCATAGCATATGGGATTTTTCAAACGAAAAAGCGATGTTTTCAGCTCCCTGATAGAAGGGGCCGAGGGAGTCTCCTACACCAGTTTTTATCACGACGCCTTCAAGCGTCTGCGCCGCGACAAAGTGGCCATGGTCTGTCTGGCCGTGGTCGTCCTGATTGTGCTGGCCGCCATTTTCGCCCCCCTCATCACCCCCTATGAAGAGGACTACATGGACATCGGCAACGAGCTTGCCGGTCCGTCTGCCGAGCACTGGCTGGGCACTGACGAGTTTGGGCGCGACGTCTTCACCCGCATCATTTACGGCTCGCGCGTATCCCTCATGGTCGGGCTGGTCGCTGAAAGCATCGCCGTGGCCATCGGACTGATTGTCGGCGCCGTGGCCGGCTTTTACGGTGGCAAGGTCGACGCGGTCCTGTCGCGCATTATCGAAATATTCGCGTCCTTTCCGCACATTCTGTTTGCCATTGTCGTCATGTTTGTCTTGGGCACGGGAATCATCAACGTGTTCATCGCCGTCGGCGTCGTCGGCTGGACCGGACTGGCCCGTGTCATCCGCTCGCAGATTATGCAGCTCAAGCAAAAGGAATATGTCGAAGCGGCGCGGGCCAGCGGCGGGCGCAATATGCAGATTATCTTCCGCCACCTCATTCCCAACTGCCTGTCGACCATCATCGTCGTCGCGACCATGAACATCCCCTCCGATATCATGTATGAAGCCAGCCTGTCCTTTCTGGGGCTCGGGGTCCAGCCGCCACAGGCCAGCTGGGGATCGATGATTTCAGAGGCGCGCAAGTTCATCCGCCAAAACCCGGGCTACAGCGTTTTTCCCGGCGTTGCGCTCATCATCACCGTGCTGGCTTTCAACCTGCTGGGTGACGCGCTGCGCGATGCGCTGGACCCGCGCCTGAAAAACCTGTAAGGAGGGGCGAACATGGGTGAAAAACTGCTTCAGGTCAAAAACCTCAGCACTTATTTCTACACCGACGAGGGCATTGTGTACGCGCTTGACGACGTCAGCTTTGACCTCGGCCGCGGCGAAGCGCTGGGCATTGTCGGCGAGTCGGGCAGCGGCAAAAGCGTCACCGCCCTGTCCATCATCCGTCTGGTGCAGTCGCCCCCGGGCAAAATCGTCGCCGGCGAGGTGCTGCTCGACGGCGAGGACCTGCTCAAAAAGAGCAAGGCCGAAATGCGGCATATCCGCGGTGAAAAGGTATCCATGATTTTTCAGGAGCCCATGACGGCCTTGAACCCCGTCTTCACCGTTGGCCGCCAGATTATGGAGAGCATTTTGATTCACCAGCACAAAACCAAAAAGGAAGCGCGCGAGCAGGCCATTGAGATGCTGCGTCTCGTCGGCATTCCGGCGCCGGAAAAGCGGATTGACGACTATCCACACCAGATGTCCGGTGGCATGCGCCAGCGCGTCATGATTGCCATTGCCCTGTGCTGCAACCCGCAGCTTCTCATCTGCGATGAGCCGACGACTGCTCTTGACGTCACCATTCAGGCGCAGATTCTCGAGCTCATCCGCGACATCCGTGAGCGGCTGGGAACGTCGGTCATCCTCATCACGCATGACCTCGGCGTTGTGGCACAGGTGACTGACAAGGTCATCATCATGTACGCCGGCAAGGTGATGGAATACGGCACGGTCCGGCAGATTTTCACCGACCCGCTGCACCCCTATACCGCGGCGCTCATGCGCTCCATCCCCGTCATCGGCAAAAAGACCGAGCGGCTCAACGTCATCCGCGGCATGGTACCCAGCCTGAGCAAGCGGCCTGAGGGCTGCCTGTTCCACCCCCGCTGTGACGAGGCATGCGACCTGTGCCGCACCGTCCGCCCTGAGCTGACTGACATGCCGGGCGGGCGGCAGGTGCGCTGCCACAAGTACACCGATAAATGGGAGGAAACAAGCCATGACTGACGAAATCATCCTCTCGGTCACCAAGCTGCGCAAGTGGTTCCCCGTCAAAAGCTCTAAAATCTTCGGGGAAAAGCAGTCAGTCAAAGCGGTCAACGACATCACCTTTGACATTCACCGGGGCGAGACGCTGGGCGTCGTCGGCGAGTCGGGCTGCGGCAAGACGACGCTGGGGCGCACCATGATCCGCCTGCTCGAGCCAACCTCGGGCAAAATTGTCTTTGAAGGCAGGGACCTGACCGCCCTCAACGAAAAAGAAATGCGCCTTGCGCGCAAGGACCTGCAGATTATGTTCCAGGACCCTTACGGGTCGCTCAACCCCCGCATGACAGTCGGCGACATCATCACCGAGCCCTATGTTTTTCAAAAAATGTACTCCAAAAAAGAGCGCATTGAAAAAGCCGTCGAGCTCATGAAAATCTGCGGGCTCGACCCGGTGTACATCCGCCGCTATCCGCACGAGTTTTCAGGCGGCCAGCGCCAGCGCATCGGCATTGCCCGCGCTCTGGCCCTGCGGCCCAAGTTTCTGGTGTGCGACGAACCGGTATCGGCTCTCGACGTGTCCATCCAGTCGCAGATTATCAATCTTTTGATGGATTTGCAGCAGGAGTTCGGGCTGACCTATCTTTTCATTTCGCACAACCTGTCGGTTGTTTACCACATGGTCGACCGCATCGCCGTCATGTACCTGGGCAATCTGGTCGAGCTGGCCGACAAAGACGATCTGTACCAAAATACCGCCCACCCGTACACCCGCGCGCTGCTAAAATCCATCCCTTCGCTCGATTTCAGCGAAGAGCACAAACTGCGCGCCGCGCTGAAAGGAGATATTCCCAGCCCCATCAATCCGCCATCCGGGTGCGTGTTCCACACCCGCTGCGAAAACTGCACCGAGCGGTGCCGGCAGGAAGTCCCGCCCCTGCGCGAAATCGCGCCCCGGCATTTTACTGCCTGTCATCTGTATGACGGTCAGGGAAGACTCGTTGAAAATTAAAAAGCAGAGGGCACAGCCCTCTGCTTTTTTACTGCAACCGCTATCCTACCTTAAAAATACCTGTTTTTCTTCTAAAGACATTCAGTTTTTCAATAAGTATTGGTGAACTCTATGCGTATTTTTTATAAATTCTTTAAGATTATTGACTTCACCTGAACGCTTGGTATAATTTATTTTTGCAGTCCAAAAACGTCTGCATAACCTCAACCCAAAGGAGACGAAAACGTGAAGTCCATCAAACGCGCGGCGCTTCTGGCGCTGGTCCTGACCCTTGTCTGCAGTCTGTTTCTGACCGGCTGCAACACAGCCAATGATCCGTCTGAAACCGACACCAACACTGACCCCGAAAGCGGCAATGGTCAGACCCAGGCCGATACCAACACCGACCCCGCCGCCGGTGACGAGTACACCGGTCCGACCGGCAGCATCACCTGGTGCTCGTGGGGCTCGGACGCTGAAATTCAGGCCAATCAGCAGCTCAGCGAGGCTTTTATGGCGTCGCACCCCGGCACAACTGTCACGCTCGAGACCTATAATGACGACTATGCCACGGCCGTTGAAACCCGTTTTCTCGGCGGCCAGTCCCCGGACGTCATCTACGGCCACCCGTCTACCCTGCTCAAGTGGATGCAGGAAGGGATGCTGATGGACATCAGCGATATTTATGAAGAAAACGACTTTCTGTGGGACGAAGACCACTACCTGACTGATACCTACGAGGCCTTCATGCACGACGGCAAATATTTCGGCACTGTCGCCGGCGCCGACACCTTTGTTCTATTCTACAACAAGACTCTGATTGAAGAAGCCGGATTTGAGTGCCCCGACGAGAACACAACATGGGAAGAAATCATCGAAATCGCCCAGGCGACCACGGTGCGCGACGAAGCCGGCATCCCCAGCGTTATGGGCCTGTCACACTCGTATGGCTATTACAACGCCTTCCCCATCATTTACGCCTATGGCGGCTCGGTTTTTGACGATATGATTAACCCCACCGAAGTCACCTTTTACTCGCCTGAGACTGTCGAGGCCCTGACCTTTATCCAGGACTCTTCCAACAAGTATCATTTTGCGCCTGACGGCACTGACAATTCCTACATGTCCGGCTGGTTTGCCAGCGGAGTGTGCACCTTCCACATTTCCGGTGTGTACGATATTGTTTACATGACCGGTATCGAGGATTTTGAATGGGATATAGCGCCGCTGCCCAACACAATGAATACCAAGGGCGACACGGCCGTTCTGTACGCCGGATACGCGGTCAGCAGCCAGACCGAAAATCCCGAGCTTGCCAAAGAGTTTGTTCTGTGGCTGACCAGCGATGAAGCACAGATGATTCTGGCCAGCACCGGCATTTTCACCCCGGCCAACAAGGTCGCCGCTCTGGCCGACGAAACGCTCAATATTCCGGGCGCGCCTGAGCACCACTCTCTGCGCGTTGAAAACATTCCCTATGGCCAGAGCCTGCAGGGCCAGGTACTGTGCTGGAATGAGATGATGAGCGTCTATGATGTTTACATCAACCAGCTCTATAATGGTGAGATTACGCCGGACGATTGCGCCAAAGCTCTTCAGACCGAATGGGAAGCGCTCTTTGAAGCAGAAATGAATGCCCAGTAATTGATATATTCGTATAATACGGGACGCCTCGAAAAGAGGCGTCCTTTTTTATGTCTGCTGCAGCAGCTCTAAAATGCGCACTGCCACATCATCGACATCAATGGCACTGTTACACAGCACGGCCACGCCCGTTCCCGTTTCAGGCACAAAGCCGATAAAGCTCCGGTACCCGCCCGTTGCTCCGTTGTGCCACAACATTTCTTTTCCACCCGCGCTTCCATGCAGAAAGCCGAGACCGATGCGCGTTGTTCCATCGTCAAACCACACCTGCTGTGCCTTTTCCATCCCCTGGGCAAGCGTTTCGTCTGTGACGGATACCTGCCCCATATTGGCAGCAAGATAAATCAGCAAATCGCTCGTTGTGCTTTTAACCCCGCCGCAGGCTGCCAATACATCGAAATCCCACTGACTGACCGGCGTTCCCAGCCGCGTATGCGGCATGGCGCGCGCTTCCTCCTGCTCTGCCGTCAGGCTGATGGCGGTGTTCTCCATGCCAAGCACATTCCAGACACGCTCTTGCAGCAATTGCTCATAGGGTGTTTCCATAGCACAGGACATGGCATACCCCAGCAGTCCGACGCCGAGATTTGAATACAAATAGTTTTCTCCTGGCGAAGTATACAGATGTGCCTGCTCGGTCAGGTAATACTGCAAATCATCGGCCGTATAATCGGCATAGGGATTCTGCCCATCCTCAAAGTTATCGGGCAAACGGGGCAGGCCCGACACATGGGCGGATAAATGCCACCATTGAATCTGCTCGCCCTCATAATCGGGCAGGTCGACATCAGGCAGCTGCGCCGGAGCATCAGCGGCGATTGGTGCATCAGAATCGGCATCCAGCGTCCCCAACAGAATACCCGCCATGGTTTTAGAAACCGAAGCAATCTCAAACTGCGTATTTTCGGTAATGGCCTCGCCGCCTTCACTTTTGACACCGTAGTTGAAAAAGGCCGCCTGTCCGTCTCTCAGTATGCCGACTGACAGGCCGACGGGTTCCTCTTCTTCAAAAAAAGCGCGCGCTGCCTCGTCAGCTTGAGCGGCGAGCTGCTCGTCTTCCAACTGGTCAAGCCCGCCTCCCTGGCTGCCGCATCCTGCCAGAATGCTCAGAAGCAGCGCAGCACTCGCCAGAGCAGCTGTTTTTTTCCCTGAGCGTGTAAAGAAATATGCAAACGTCATGGTATATTCCCCCTTTGACCTGGCGCCCAGCCTTTCTTATCTAACAGATTACAGTGTTCAGCCGTCAAAATCAACACTTTAAGGGCGCAAAAATGCGGATTTGTTGTTTTTTGTGCACAGCGCACAATCGGTTTTGTTTCTATTAAATAGAATTCAAAAACATTTTCTCCATTTATTGACTATTTGTGTACAGACGCGTACAATAGAAATGCGCTTACATCATATTGCCTTTATGGCATATATATGATATAGGCGACATGAATGCCCACATGAAAAGGAGGAAACATTGTGAAACGACTGCTCGCACTGCTACTGGCTCTCTGTATGCTTTTTGCCCTTGCTGCCTGCGGCGGCGGGGGTGAGACCACTTCCCCAGACGACACAAGTCAGAACCCCGACGATCCTCCCGGCGATACCCCCGATGACAGCGACGCTGCCCCGGTCGACAATGTCGTGCGCATGGGCCGCGACATGGCCAGCGTCGGCAACCTGAACTCTTTGCTGACCACCTACAACAGCATTTTCGAAGTGTCAGACTGCGTCTTTGACCAGCTGATTCGCAAAAATCCCTACACCCTTGAGCTCGAACCCAATCTGATTGTCGACTTCCCCGAGATTTCAAATGACGGCACCCTGTTCACCTTCGAGCTCAAGCAGGGCGTCAAGTTCCACGACGGCACCGAGCTGACTGCCAAAGACGTACAGTACACCTTCTCCCGCTTTTTTGACCCTGACTCCGGCAATCTCAATGGCTGGATGGCCAACATGATCAAAGGCTCTCAGGACATGATAGACAGCGGAACCAACGGCCAGATCGACACGCTGGAGTCAGTCGTTGTCATTGACGACTATCATTTCTCGATTGAGCTGGAGTACGGCTATACCGCTTTCCTGGCCGTTCTTGCTGTCGCTCCGCTCAATATCGTTCCCATGGACGCCTGCGAAGCCGCCGGCGACCGCTGGGGCATTGATACTCTGATTGGCACCGGTCCTTTCAAGCTCGAGTCTTTTAATCCCAACAACGAAATCGTGCTGGTGCGCAACGACGACTACCACGGTGAAGTCGTGCAGCTTGACGGCGTCGAAATTCTCAATATGGACGCCAACACTGCGCTTATCGAATGGGAAGCCGGCACCATTGATGTGTGCAGCGTCAGCACCTCGCTGGTTGACGGCTATCTTGATAACCCCGACTATGCTGACAATGTCCAGTTCACCGAGTACATCGGCATCCACTGCCTCAACTTCAACCAGGACCTTGAGCCCTTTGACGATCAGCGCGTGCGCCTTGCCGTCGGCCTTGCCACCGACATCCAGAGCCTGTGCGACGGCTACTTCCAGGGGCATATCAAGCCGGCAAAGTCCCTTATCCCCAAGGGCGTCCTGGGCTATGACGACAGTTTGCCCGAACTCGAATACGATCCCGAGCGCGCCAAAGAGCTTCTGGCCGATGCCGGATACCCGGATGGCATTACCATTACCGCCACCATGACCGAAGGTTCGGACTGGGATAAAATTTATCAGGTCCTGCAGGAACAGTACAAGCTGGCCAATATCACTCTGGAAATTGAAAAAGTCGATTCCGCCGGCTGGCTCGACAAGCGCTCCACCGGCAATGTCCAGTTTTATATGATGAACTGGTACGCCGATTTCGTCGACCCGGATAACTTCCTGTACAGCCTGTACCACAGCTCTGTCGCCACCTTCTTCTCAAACGGCATGAACGACCCTGAATGGGACGCCAAGCTGGACGCCGGCCGTCTGATTACCGACCTTGACGAAAAGCAGGAGTATTATGCCGACCTTGAGTATTGGCTCAGCCGCGAACACGTCGCTGAGTGGCCGCTGTATGCACCTGCCGGATATACCCTGGTTTCTGACCGTGTCCATGAGGTCTTCTGCAAGAGCGACTTCCTCATGAGCTTTACTGAAGGGTATATCGAAGAATAAGCATCCCCCTTTCTGCATACTGCTTCAACGCCGGGGCCGCTCTGCCGACAAGGCGGAGCGGCCCCCTGCACACAAAAAACGAAAGGAGGGTGTGAACGCTTGCTGAAATATCTGCTGAACCGTATCTGGCAATCTGTCATCGTGCTCGTCGGCGTCACGCTCGTCACCTTTATTCTGCTCAATGTCGTTCCCGGCGACCCGGTGCTTGTCATGCTCAACAAGCGCGCAGATGCCGAAACAGTCGAGCGTGTACGCCATGAACTGGGCCTCGACAGGCCCCTGCATATTCAATATTTTGATTTTGTCGCTCATGCCGTGCAAGGCGACCTGGGTGAATCATACTTTCAAAAACGCCCTGTCACCGAAATGCTCAATCAGGGCTTTGCCCTGACCTTTCGGCTGGGTGCGCTTTCATTGGTTTTTTCCGTTATATTCGGTCTGCTGGTAGGCACGCTGGCCGCGCTGTTCCGCGGCCGGTTTCTTGATCACTTTTTAATGTTCATCGCCATGCTGGGCATTTCAATGCCAATTTTCTGGCTGGGCGTGCTTTTACAGATCCTGCTCGGCCTCAATCTGGGCTGGCTGCCTATTTCGGGCACCAAAGCTGCGGGATGGCTCGTCATGCCGGTATTGTGCCTCGGCATCTCTTATGGCGCGTCAGCCTCGCGTCTGATTCGCACCAATATGCTCGATGCACTGGGGCAGGATTATGTGCGTACTGCCCGCGCCAAAGGTCTTTCCGAATGGATTGTTGTCGGCAAGCACGTTTTAAAAAATGCCGCCATCCCCATTGTCACCCTTATTGGCATGCAGCTGCGCTCTCTTTTGGCCGGTGCTATGGTCATTGAAATGGTTTTTTCGTTGCACGGCCTGGGCCGCATTGCCTTCTCGGCCGTCACCTCGCGTGACATTCCCATTGTACAGGGCTGCGTTCTGTATACCGCGGCGGTCTATGTTATCATCAATTTGATTGTTGACCTGCTGTACGGGGTCCTGGACCCCCGTATCCGCATTGTAAAGGGGGCGGCGTAACATGGCATTCAAGACAAAAAAAGCTCGCGTCATGGAAGAGCTTGGCCTGCGTGCAGGTGACCTGCAGGCCTCGACCCTGTATCGCGATGCCTGGAACCGTTTAAAGAAAAACAAAATGGCGATTGCCAGCTTCT
Organism: Candidatus Ventrousia excrementavium; assembly: GCA_018714845.1. Lineage (GTDB taxonomy): Bacteria > Bacillota > Clostridia > Oscillospirales > Butyricicoccaceae > Ventrousia > Ventrousia excrementavium. Next base: position 3,244 of record DVMR01000010.1, on the reverse strand, counting down.
TTTTACTGGTCATCATCGCCCTGATTGCCGTTTTCGCCCCTCTTATCGCGCCGTATGACCCCTATACCCAGGACCTGTCACGCATCAATGAACCGCCGTCCTCGGACCACTGGTTCGGTACCGATGACGTGGGCCGCGACCTTTTTTCACGTGTTGTGTACGGCACACGCATTTCGATGCTGGTCGGCGTGGTCTGTGAAGCCATCTGCGTTCCCATCGGCGTTATTCTGGGCGCCCTGGCCGGTTACTTTGGCGGTTGGGTCGACGCCGTCATTTCACGAATTATTGAAATCTTTGCGTCCTTCCCCACCATTCTGTTTGCCATTGCCGTCATGTTTATTCTTGGTCCCGGTATCATGAATATTTTCATTGCTATCGGTGTCATCGGATGGACCGGACTAGCCCGTATGATTCGTGGACAAATCATGCAGCTCAAGGAAAAGGAATTCGTCGAAGCAGCGCGCGCCAGCGGAGCTTCCAACATGAAAATCATTTTCCGCCATCTCATTCCCAACTGCCTGTCAACCATCATCGTTGTTATCACCCTCGACATTCCGGGTGATATCATGCTGGAATCGACGCTGTCTTTTGTCGGTCTGGGCGTGCAGCCCCCCGACCCCAGCTGGGGTTCCATGATTTCCGAGGGCCGCAAGTTCATCAGGCAGAATGTCTGGTACAGCTTTTTCCCCGGTCTGGCCATTATGCTGGTTGTTTTGGCCTTTAACACGCTGGGCGACGGCGTGCGCGACGCCCTTGACCCCAAGCTCAAAAATCTTTAAGGAGGGGGAGCATGGAGAACAACATTTTACTCGATGTTCAGGACCTTGTCACCCAGTTTAAGCTGGATGACGGAATTCTGACTGCCGTTGACCACGTTTCCTTCTCCATTCACCGCGGCGAGACCCTCGGCGTTGTCGGCGAATCAGGGTGTGGGAAAAGCGTGACCGCCTTTTCAATTCTTAACCTCGTGTCACCGCCGGGCAAAATTGCCTCAGGCAAAATCATGTTTGAAGGCGAAAATCTACTGGAAAAAAGCAAGCATGACATGAAAAAAATCCGCGGTGAGCGCATCTCGATGATTTTTCAGGAGCCCATGACCAGCCTAAACCCTGTTTTTACTATTGGCAACCAAATTGACGAAACATTACGCGTACATAAGGGCTTGAGCCGGCAGGATGCCCGGGAAAAAACCATCGAGCTTTTAAAGCTGGTCAACATTCCTCTGCCTGAACAGCGGTATCGTGAATACCCGCATCAGCTGTCCGGCGGCATGCGTCAGCGCGTGATGATTGCCATGGCTCTGGCCTGCGACCCGCAGCTGCTCATCTGTGATGAACCGACCACAGCGCTCGATGTCACTGTGCAAGCACAGATCCTACAGCTCATCAACAGGCTCAAGCGACAGCTTGGCATGGCCGTTATGCTCATCACACACGATCTGGCTGTCATTTCCGAGGTCGCCGACCGCATCCTTGTCATGTACGCCGGCCGCATTGTTGAGGAATCGCCAGAACAGGCTTTGTTTGAAAAACCTTTGCACCCGTACACCGAGGCGCTGCTGAAGTCTGTTCCTCATGTCGGTAAAGGAACGGAGAAGCTGTATATGATTGAGGGTATGGTTCCCAACCTGCTGCAAAAGCACGAGGGCTGCCTGTTTGCCCCTCGCTGTCAGTATGCAACTGATCTGTGCCGGCAACGCGAACCCGCGCTTTTACAGGCAGGCGACCGTAAAGTGCGCTGTCACCGCTATACACAGGAATGGGGGAACAGTGAATGAGTACAGAAAATATCCTGGAAATTCGCGGGCTGCGCAAGTGGTTTCCTGTCAAAAGCTCTCATCTTTTCCACGGTGAGAAAAAATACGTCAAGGCTGTCGACGGCATCGACCTTACAGTCCGTCATGGTGAGACGCTGGGCATTGTCGGCGAGTCCGGCTGCGGAAAGTCGACCCTGGGCCGTACGATTTTGAAGCTCATTCCGCCGACTGACGGGACTATTTTATTTGACGGCCGCGACATTACAGGGCTGAGCGACAAAGAAATGCGTCCTGTACGCCGAGATATGCAAATTATGTTTCAGGACCCATACGCATCGCTCAATCCCCGTATGACGGTGGCCGATATCATTGCCGAGCCCATAGACACCATGAAACTGTATCAGGGCCGCGAAGCCCGGCTGCGCCGCATCGTCGAGCTGATGGAAGTCTGCGGTATCAACAAAGCCTTTCTCAACCGCTATCCGCATGAATTTTCGGGCGGTCAGCGGCAGCGTATCGGCATTGCCCGCGCTCTGTCGGTCAACCCCAAGCTCATTGTGTGTGATGAACCAGTATCGGCCCTTGACGTGTCTATCCAGTCGCAAATCATCAACCTGCTTGTCGAACTGCAGAAGCAGTATCAGCTGACGCTGCTTTTTATCTCGCATGACCTCGGCGTTGTCGAGTATATTTCAGATCGCGTCGCCGTCATGTACCTGGGAAAAATCGTCGAAATTGCCGACAAGGCTGAGCTGTTTAAAAATCCTGTTCATCCGTATACAAAGGCGCTGCTGTCTTCCATCCCCGAAATCGGCGGCAAAAAATTCGAAGATGAGCGCCCGGCTCTTGAAGGCGATATTCCCAGTCCTGTTAACCCCCCGTCGGGCTGCACCTTCCATACACGGTGCCCTGTGGCCTGTGATCGCTGCGCCCGGGATGTGCCGCAACTGCACGAAGTATCGCCCGGCCACTTCGTCTCCTGTCTGCGCACAGACGAGAATGCAGAATGAGTCAAAAACCGACAGGCGGCTGTGACATCGTCAGGCCGCCTGTCGGCACACAAATGCGCCTGTTACTTGCACAAGAGCTTGACAAAATTGTTTTTTCAGATATACTGTTGAGTAGTTGAATAAGCATTTAAGTGCCGTCCGGCTTGTCTGGAGCCGGCGGAGAATAGTGAATCCGGTGTAAATCCGGAACGGTACCGCCACTGTAAGCGTTGATGCTGTACGCGTGACGAAAGTCAGCCATTGGGAGTATTCCTGAGAAGGCAGCGTACAGGGCAGATGAGACGTAAGTCAGGAGACCTGCTTAAATGGAAGGAGCTTATGAACTCGCGCGTACAGAGGGATGAGCGGTTTGTTGTGCAAAAACGGCCACAGCAGCTTTAAGCTGCTGTGGCTTTTCTTTTTGCCGTGCAGCGCCATGCCCGTTACAGCACATGGTTATGACGACCGGTGCAAAGGCGCCATTGCACCGGCGATATAA
>DVMR01000009.1 GCA_018714845.1 Candidatus Ventrousia excrementavium | reverse complement strand
AAAATTTTAATAATCAAAATTTTCCAGTCCTGATTGGATGTTTTGTGCCTTCGATCGATGATTCTTGCGCAAAACCCTATACAGTATTTGCCGATTTGCCTGCCGGCAAGTCCGCAGCAGGCCGGCAGCGTCCCACCTTCGGTGAGGCTCTCGCTTCCGTCTTCAGTCCGAGCATCTTTTCTGAGTCGGCGCAAGCCACAGGGCCCTGCGTCATCCTCGCAAAGCGAGATTGTTGCCCCGCAAAACCCGCAGGTTTTGTGGGAAGCGCCAGTCGCTTGCCGGCCCGCTGCTTCACCTATTGACTTTTTGCGCAGGCAGCGCTATAATAATGCCGACAACTGAACAGCAATGTCTTCAGGGCAGGGTGCAATTCCCGATCGGCGGTATAGTCCGCGAGCGCTTCGGCGCAGGATTTGGTGCGATTCCAAAACCGACAGTACAGTCTGGATGAAAGAAGGCGTGTTTTATATAGTGCGGCGCGGCGCGCCTGCACGACCTGATGTTGAACACCTGGAAGGCATGTCTTTCAGGTGTACTTTATTTTTCAGGAGGCTTTTCCATGAACCAGAGCAATTCCCTTTCCCGGCCGCGGCACGCGCGTGCGCGCTATATCGCCTGCGTTGGTATGCTGACCGCCGTGTGCTATGTCGTCACGCTGGTCTGTCAGCTCATCCCGCCTGTCCAAGGTATTCTGTCCTTTGACCTCAAAGACGCTGTCGCCGTTATCGGCGCTTTTATCTTCGGACCCATCGCCGGTCTGGCGCTGGCTCTGCTGCCCTCGCTGCTCGAGTTCCTGACCTACAGCGGCACCGGCCCTGTCGGACTTTTGATGAATGTCCTGTCAACAGCCGCCTTTGTACTTCCGGCCGCCATTCTTTACAAGCGCAGTAAGACCCGCCGCACGGCGGTCATCGGTCTTCTCATCAGCATTGTCTTTATGACGGTCGTCATGCTGCTCTGGAACTATATCGTCACCCCGGGCTATATGGAAGTGCCGCGTGATGTCGTGGTGTCCATGCTGATTCCGCTTTTCCTGCCCTTTAACCTGGCCAAGGGCGCAGCCAACACGATTTTAGCTCTCATTCTGTATAAGCCTGTCGTCGGCGCCCTGCGCCGGGCCGGACTGGCACCACAATAAAGCTTTTTGCCTTTACAGCAGTCAATAGAAAAGCCCGGCCTGTGCCGGGCTTTTTTACATCTCTTTTTCGTACTTGCTGCGGTAGTAAATGCTGCACCCCACAATAAACAGGTAAGCGGCAACGAGCAGCAAAATGGCGGCCAGCTCAATCTGCATCAGGACAAAAGCCAACATCAGCGCGCCAAAGATATACAGCATCTGGTCAAATGCCTTTGCTTTGGCGGCATTGGCCAGGGCGACATTGCGCTCGTCAGTGGCCTCGATCTCAAGGCGCCGGGCCAGTTCAGGGGCGTCTTTCAGTGCCCTCTGGCTGAGCAAATCCCCCAGACCGTGCCCGAACGCTCCGCACCCCAGCCCAATCAGAACAGCGGACAGCACCCACAGAAAGCTGCCGTATGACGCCGTGGTAAGCTGCAATGCAAATCCCACAGCCGCAGCCCCGGCGCCCAGCACCACAACAGCGGCTTTGCCGACTTTTCCTTTCATCCCTGCTCCTCCTCATAAATGAAAATCTCTTCAATGGACAGGCCGAAATACCGTGCAATCTTAAAGGCCAGCAGAATGGACGGGTTGTACCGCCCGTTTTCAAGTGAACCAATGGTCTGCCTCGACACGCCGAGCGCCTCGGCCAACTCTTCCTGCCGGATACCGTGCGCCTTGCGCAGCGCTTCCAGTCGGTTTTTCACGCCATCCCCCCAATGTAAAGCTTGCTTTCCATGCGTTCATGATAACACAGTACATGTGAAATGTCAAGTTTGCTTTCCATATCGGCTATAAAAAAATACTCCCGGCAAAACCAGGAGTATTTTTTATTCCATAATATACTGCAATTCGACATACCTGCCGTCCGGGTCACGGACAAAAGACGAATAGACGGCAAACTTTTCGTGCATCCGGGGCGGCTGCACTTCAGGCGCGCCGCGCGACAGCACCAGGGCGTGCATACGGTCGACGTCCTCACAGCTTTCGCAGTTGAGTGAAAGCGTCATGCCCGCCAGCGCCGCCGGCCGGCCGTCTTTGTACTCAACAAAGCCCCAGTAGCCATAGCCGGTGTCGTAAATGCGGGCCAGGCCGCCCGACTGCGACTGATGCAGCCGCAATCCCATGACTTCGGCGTAAAACCGGTGGGTCGCCTCAATGTCGCTGCACGGCAGAAAAACAACACTGCTTTGAATGCTCATTGGTCCTCCTGAAAAAGCGCGGGAGCCCCAAAGAGCTCCCGCGCGAAATGGGTCTTATTTGCTGACAGGGTACTTGTCGCGCTTGGTATAAGAGGTGTGCAGCAGGTGGTGCGCACGGCCCTCGCCGGGCTTGCAGTGCAGGTAGTTGTCATAGACCTCAGAGACAATGGGGTTCTCGTGGCTCTTGCGCAGGGTCATGCCGGCGTCCTCGCCGTACAGTGCCTTAGCGCGCTCAGCGCGCACGTTGACATTGTTGCGCACGCTGGCGTGCACCTGCGGCTGACCGCCGCCGTTGACACAGCCGCCCGGGCAGGCCATAATCTCGATAAAGTCATAGTGCTTTTCACCCGACTTGACGCTGTCGAGCACCTTTTTGGCGTTGGCCGTGCCGCTGGCAACGGCGACGCGCACCGTGTGCTCGCCCACTTTATAGGTGGCCTCCTTGATGCCGCTTGTGCCGCGGACGTCGTCAAAGTCGACTTTTTCCAGCGGCTTGCCGGTGACGACCTCAGCCACTGTGCGCAGCGCGGCTTCCATGACGCCGCCCGTGGCGCCAAAGATGTGGGCCGCGCCCGAAGCGATGCCGAACATGGGGTCAAAGGTCTCGTCATCGGGCAGGCTCTGGAACATGATGCCGGCCTGACGGACCATGCGGGCAAACTCGCGGGTCGTGATGGTGACGTCGATATCGCGCACGCCGTCGACTTCCATCTCGGGGCGCTTGATTTCGAACTTCTTGGCCGTGCACGGCATGACGGTGACGACGACCAGATCTTTGGGGTCAATGCCCTTCTTTTCAGCATAATAAGTCTTCATCAAAGCGCCGAACATCTGCTGCGGGGACTTGCAGGTCGACAAATTCTCGATAAATTCGGGATAATAATACTCACAGTATTTAATCCAGCCGGGCGAGCACGACGTAATCAGGGGCAGCTTTTCGCCCTTTGTAAACCTGCTGATGAACTCGGTGCCTTCTTCCATAATGGTGAAGTCGGCAGCCGTGTCGACGTCAAAGACGCCGTCAAAGCCGAGGCGGCGCAGAGCGGCCGTCATCTTGCCCTCGGTATTGGTGCCCATGGGGTAGCCGAACTCCTCGCCAATCTGGGCGCGCACCGCAGGGGCCGTGCCGACGACGACGTGCTTGGTCGGGTCGTTCAAAGCCTTCCACACCTTGTCGGTGTCGTCACGCTCGCGCAGAGCGCCGGTCGGGCAGACGGTGATGCACTGTCCGCACGAGATGCACGCGGCCTGGGCCAGCGGCATGTCAAACGCCGGGGCGATGTGGGTTTCATATCCGCGCTCGTTGGCGCCGATGACGGCGACACCCTGGTTGTACTTGCAGGCCGCGACGCAGCGGCGGCACAGCACGCACTTGGAGTTGTCGCGAATGAGAACGTCGTTGACGTCGACAATATCCGGGGTTTTGATGGTGGTCTCATAGCGGTGCTCGTCGCAGCCGTACTCCTGGGCGAGCTTTTGCAGCTCGCAGTTGCCCGAACGCACGCAGGACAGGCACTCACGGCGGTGGGTCGACAGAATGAGCTCAATAGTCTTTTTGCGCGCCGCGCGAATCTTGGGGGTGTTGGTAAAGACCTCCATGCCCTCGGTGACCGGATAGACGCAGGCGGCGGCATAGGAGCGCGCGCCCTTGACCTCGCAGACGCAGACGCGGCAGGCGCCGATGGCGTTGATGTCCTTGAGGTAGCAAAGGGTGGGGATGTCGATATGTGCAAGCCGGGCGGCCTCGAGAATGGTAGAGCCCTGGGGGGCTTCGACCTCGATGCCGTTGATCTTCAGTTTCACGGTATCCATGGTTTGTCTCCTTTCCGCCTTACTTCTTGACGATGGCGCTGAACTTGCACTTTTCAATGCAGGCGCCGCACTTGATGCACTTGGTCTTGTCGATGGAGTGGGGCTTTTTGACCTCGCCGGAAATGGCGCCGACCGGGCAGACGCGGGCGCAGGCCGTGCAGCCCTTGCAGTTGTCGGCGATGATTTCATAGCCGATCAGCTTTTTGCACACGCCGGCGGGGCAGCGTTTTTCCTTGATGTGCGCCTCGTACTCGTCGCGGAAGTAGCGCAGCGTGGACAAAACCGGGTTGGGCGCCGTCTGGCCCAGGCCGCACAGCGAGTTTTCCTTAATGTAATAGCACAGCTCTTCCATTTCAGTCAGATCGTCCATGGTGGCGTTGCCGGATGTGATCTTTTCCAGCATCTCCAAAAGGCGGCGGGTGCCGACGCGGCAGGCGGTGCACTTGCCGCAGCTTTCGTCGACGGTGAACTCGAGGAAGAACTTGGCGATGTCGACCATGCAGGTGTCCTCGTCCATGACAATGAGACCGCCCGAGCCCATCATCGAGCCGATGGCGATGAGGTTGTCATAGTCGATGGGCGTGTCAATCAGGCTGGCGGGAATGCAGCCGCCCGACGGGCCGCCGGTCTGGGCTGCCTTGAACTTTTTGCCGTTGGGGATGCCGCCGCCGATGTCCTCGATAATCTCGCGCAGCGTGGTGCCCATGGGGATTTCGACCAGGCCGGTGTTGGTGATTTTGCCGACCAGGGCAAAGACCTTGGTGCCGTGGGATTTTTCCGTGCCGATGGAAGCAAACCACTCGGGACCCTTGACAAAAATCTGCGGGATGTTGGCATAGGTCTCGACATTGTTGAGCACGGTCGGCTTGCCGAACAGGCCCTTGACGGCCGGGAACGGCGGACGAACGCGCGGCTCGCCGCGGTGGCCCTCGATGGACGTCATAAGCGCCGTTTCCTCGCCGCAGACAAAGGCGCCGGCGCCGAAGCGCAGCTCGATGTCAAAGTCAAAGCCGCTGTCAAAGATGTTCTTACCCAAAAAGCCGTACTCGCGCGCCTGCTTGATGGCGATTTCAAGGCGGTGGATGGCGATGGGGTACTCAGCGCGGACATAAATATAGCCCTGGTGCGCGCCGATGGCATAGCCGGCGATGGCCATGGCCTCGATGACGGCGTGGGGGTCGCCCTCAAGCACCGAACGGTCCATGAACGCGCCCGGATCGCCCTCGTCGGCGTTGCAGCAGACGTACTTGACCGGACCGGGGGACGCCGCGGCAAAGGACCACTTTTTGCCTGTCGGGAAGCCTGCGCCGCCGCGGCCGCGCAGGCCGGAGCGCGAGATGACGTCGATGACCTCTTCAGGCGTCATCTGGGTCAGGACGCGGCCCAGCGCCTCATAGCCGTCGACGGCGATGTATTCTTCGATGTTTTCGGGGTTGATGACGCCGCAGTTTCGCAGAGCGACGCGCATCTGCTTTTCATAAAACTTGGTGTGGTTGAGGCTGCGGATGGAGTTGTCCTCGGGGTGCACGGTCTCCTGGTACAAAAGGCGGGTGACAATGCGGCCCTTGACCAGGTGCTCGGACACGATTTCGGGGATGTCCTCTTCAGTGATGTGGCTGTAAAAGCAGCCCTCAGGGTAAACAATCATGACAGGGCCCAGGGCGCACAGGCCAAAGCAGCCGGTCTTGACGACCTTGACCTCGTTTTCAAGCCCGTTGTTTTTCAGCTCGCGCTCCATGGCCTCAATCAGCTTGGCGCTGCCCGACGACGTGCAGCCCGTGCCGCCGCAAATCAATACATGTGCTCTGTACAGTTCCATAACGCGCCTCCCTTACTGTGCGCTGCCAATGGTGTACTCGTCGACGACGGCCCCATTGACGATGTGATTGGCTACGACCTTACCCACTTTGTCGGGGGTCATTTTGACATATGTAACCTTTTCCTGGCCGGGCACATAGACCTCGACAATGGGCTCGAGCCGGCACAGGCCGATGCAGCCGGTCTGGGTGACGATGACATTGTCAAGCCCGCGCTTCTGGACTTCTTCCAGAAAAGCCTGCAGCACAGGACGGGCGCCGGCCGCGATGCCGCATGTCGCCATGCCGACGACGACGCGGATATTGTTGGGGTTTTCATGGCGCATGATGACGCTGTCTTTTGCTTTGTCGCGAATCGCTTTGAGTTCGGCGAGTGATTTCATCTATTGGTGCACCTCCACAATTTCCTTCTCATTCTCGTTGACAAACTGCCGGATAAACGCGAGGACCTCAGGGTGGTCGAGCGGAACGCCGTCAAGCTCGGCCCGGACCTCGTCGGTATCAAGCGCAAACTCTCCCTTTTCCGTCTGGCGGCGGTAGATGAACCGCACCCCGGGGCTTTGCTGCACAAGCAGCTGCATGGTGCCGCCCATGTCTCCCAGCGGCGGGCAGTCGATATTGCTCAGCACAAACTCGGCCGTCACCACTGTCCCCTTTCCCTTCTGGCTTTCGACCCACAGGCCGCCGCCCGTCAGCTCGGCCGACATTTTCAAAAGCGGCAGGCCCAGCCCCACTTTGCGCGTTTTGCGGGTGGTGGCAAAGGGCGACGTAACGCGCGCGAGCATCTCAGAATCCATGCCGCAGCCGTTGTCCGCAATGGTCAGGCGGCGGAGTCCGCCGCTGTCGCGCACAGCCAGCTCGACACAGGTCGCGCCCGCGGTCAGCGAGTTCTGCGCCACGTCCAGGATATGAAGAGACAGGTCGTTCATCGGGCTTTATTCGTACTTGGCCAGCACAGCCTCGGCCTCTTCAGGCGTCAGCTTGCCGTACACATCGTCGCCGATGGTAAAGACAGGCGCCAGACCGCAGGCGCCGATGCAGCGCGTCGCCTCGAGCGAAAAACGCCCGTCCGGCGTGACGCCGCCGACCTCGATGCCCAGCTTGCGCTCAAGACGCTCCAGAATGGCCTGCGAACCCTTGACATAGCAGGCGGTGCCCATGCACACGGCAATGGGATACTGCCCCTTCGGGTTGAGCGAGAACTGCGCGTAAAAGGTCACGACTCCGTACACCTCGGACAGAGATACGCCCAGCCCCTCGGCGATCATGATCTGCACCTCGATGGGCAGATAGCCGTAAATCTGCTGTGCTTCCTGCAGCACCGGCATGAGCGCGCCCTGTACGTCCTTGTACTTTTCAATGACGGCGGCGAGCTGCGCCTCCTGTTCCTTTGTACCGTTGAAAGGAACGACGGTCTTCTTTTTTGCCATGAGTACCCTCCTTTTGTTATTGCCAAAAAGCGCTGTCAAAAAATAGACAATAAACTGTAATGATTATACACCAGTCTTCGACATATTGCTAGGGGTTTTTAAGAAAAATATATTGAAAAAAGCTGGCTTTTTTGAAATATCCCGAAAATTTTTGGGGTATTCGATAAAAATATCCTGATTTATTTTGCCTTTTCACTCTTTTTCAAAGATTTAATGCCGCCTTCGGCCTGTCCCATTTGTATGCGCGGTATTGACCGCGCATGACGGCGTGCATACACTGTGTTATGGAGGTGGTCGTTTGGACCTGCGAAACGGCAATATCACAGTGGGCGAGCTTTTGCGCAACCCTGCCGCTGTGCGCATTTTCAACGAAGAATTCCCCGGCGTGCTGCAAAGTCCGATGGTGCGCATGGCGCGGGGCATGAGCTTGAACCGGGTACTCGGTCATGTGCGCGGCCGGGTGCCGCAGCAGAAGCTCGACCGGCTGCTGACCCGTCTGCGGGAGCTGTAGGGCTTTTGTACACAAAAAAAAATAACAGCGGCCGTTTTTCTTCCGGTCGCTGTTATTTTTTGTCCTGCGGCTTCGTCCAGTCGCTCGAACAGGCTTTCATTTCCTCTGATTGCTTTTTATATTGTGGTTTGTGAGAAATGCAGCAAACGGCTTGACACAAACAATATACATGATACAATAAGGTTACTTCATTGTGATGAAGAATAACTTTATGAAAGGATGGTCTCGCATGAAAAAGTTCACAGCTCTGCTCGTTTCCCTGCTGGTCATTCTCTCATGTGCAGCGGTTTTTGCCGCTGATGTTGTCCAAGGCCCCCGGACCTTTACCGAAGAAGAGCGCGCAGCATTTTTAGAGGCGGTGGGCATTGAAGTACCAGATGAAGCCGCGCTTGTCCCCGATGAATCCGCTTGCCCGGCATGTCTGCAGGGGACTTTCGAGGAATCGACCATCACTACTTCATGGATGCGGACCGGCAGAACCCGGACCTGTCCAGATCATTGGCATTATCAGGATGTTGAAGAGCATCGGTTGGTCGTTCACGAGTATATTTGCAATGTCTGCTTGTATGGCTATGAGACTCAAGAAACTGAGTATCAGTGGGTCCATGACCATCCTTGATTTTGCGCATTGAGCTAAGCCGCCGTCCCATTGGGACGGCGGCTTTTTCATACCCCGCGCCGGCGCAAGCCACAGGGCCCGGCGTTATCCCCACAAAATCTACAGATTTTGTGGGGGCCCCGTTTATTTCATACTCGCTCGGGCAAGTGAATTGCCCGGCTCGGGCGCCGCCACTCGGCGGCGTCCCACCTTCGGTGGGTCCCAGGGCGGTACACTTTTATTGCTTCACACCGGCGCGAATCACAGGGTCCTGCGTCATCCTCGCGAAGCGAGATTGCTTCCCCACCGCAAACGCTCCGCTGATTTGCGTCGGGGACCCCGTTGATTTCATACTCGCTCGGGCAAG
>DVMR01000008.1 GCA_018714845.1 Candidatus Ventrousia excrementavium | reverse complement strand
CCTTGCTGTGCGCTTTCATACCGACTATTGTACCATAACCGCGCGGTTTTTTAAACGGGTAATTTCGCAAAAAAGAATCGCTGTGCCTCTCTACGAACTCGGGCGGCAGATGTCCTGCCGCCCGATGGGTTGTCATTATGCAGTTGCCGGTCAGATCAGATACTTCTTGATGCCCTCAGTGGCATGCTCGATATCATCGCTGATGGTCAGGGTGAACTTGACGCCTGTCTCTTCGGCAAAGCGGGCCAGACGGTCCAGAAACTCATCGGCTTTGGCGTCGTCATCGGTGCCGGTAATCTTGTACAGGCTGTCGATAAAAACATGAGTGATGTCATAATTGCCGGAATAGAGCCCGCAAATAAATGAAAACATCGACTCATAGCCTAACTGCATGGGGTACTCGGAAATATCAATCAGCTTTGCGCTGTATTTAATGTTGAATCTGAGATTTTGGCCCTTTTCAATACAGACGACATTGCCCGCTTCCTCGTTGACAGCGCGGTTGACGAGATCAATGACCTGTTTGGTTTTGCCTGAGCCTCGCTTGCCCATGATAACTTTGACCATAGGAATCTCCTCCCTCGTGTATTTTACTCTATGATACCATAAACACCGGCCCGAGGGCAACATATTTTTTGTAAACTGGCAAAAAACTTTACAGAAATCCCTGCTTTTTATAAACACTCCTGTCTGCATGGCCTATCCGCGCATGCAAATGGCCTGAAGCATCTGCCTGAAAATGCCCCACACTCCGAGGAAGGGGACTTCCTGTACTGCGATGATGGGAACCTGCTGCAAAACCTCGCCGCCTGCAAGCACCGTCATACTGCCCACCTGCTGACCGGCCGCCACAGGGGCGCGCAGGCTTTCTTCCATGGCAATGCTTTTTTCGAGTTCGCCCAGACGGCTCTTTTCGATAAGAATGGGCTGTACCTCGCCCAGCTCGACAGGCACCTCGGCCTGTGTGCCCAGCTCGACGGGAATGGGCATGAGCGGCTGGTCGGGCGTCGGCGTCACGCTGGCAAAGTTGGCGAAGCCGTAATTGAGCATGGCAGTGATGTCGGCGTTGCGCGCACCTGACGTGTCGGCTTTCATGACAACCGCGATCAGATCCAGGCCGTCGCGTCTGGCCGTGCCCGCCAGACAGAAGCCGGCAACGCTGGTTGAGCCCGTCTTGAGGCCGGTCATGCCGTCATAGCTGCGGATGAGCCTGTTGGTGTTGGTCAGGGTAAAGGCCCCGTCGCGGATGGTGTCCTGCCAGATGAGCGTGTAGTCAAAGATTTTTTCATGCTTGATGAGCTCCGCCGACATGAGCGCGATGTCATAGGCCGTAGTCAGATGACCGTCAGCGTCCAGGCCGCAGCAGTTGACAAAGTGAGTGTTTTCCATGCCCAGCTCCTGAGCGCGCGTATTCATGCGCTCGACGAACGCCTCTTCGCTGCCCGCAATGTGCTCGGCCATGGCGACGGCGCAATCATTGGCCGATGCGACGACGATACATTTAATCATCTCGTCGACCGTCAGCTGTTCTCCTTCCTTGAGCCAGATCTGGCTTCCCCCCATCGACGCGGCGTGCGCCGAGCCGGTAACCATGTCGTCCAGAGCAATCGCGCCCTCATCCAGCGCTTCCATGATGAGCAGCAGTGTCATGACTTTTGTGACGCTGGCCGGCGGCAGAGGCTCGTGCGCGTTTTTCTCGTAAAGCACTCTTCCCGACGGGTGCATGAGCACGGCCGACGGTGCGCTGACCGTCAGCCCGGCCGTTTCCTCGGCCGCGCAGGGCACTCCGCAGAGCAATGCACAGGCGAGGGTGATACAAAGCAGCCGTTTCATGGCAAAACCTCCCCATAAATAATAAAACCAGGGCGCATATACCCTGGTTTTACTGTATGATTGGCCTACCGCCGATATGTCATCATCCCCTGATGTGGCGCAGCCACACACCCAACCGGTCAAGGCTCCGGCGCGCCGCAGACCGGCCGTCGGGCTGAAGCGCGATTTCGCAGCGCTCTGCCACAGTTTCAACGACCTGTGAAACCGACATCCTGTTTGTGTCAATCCGCATGCCGGGAATTGCACCGGTGTCAAAAGCGTGCAGACAGCGGTTGATCGCCGCAACGGCAAAGCCCTCCCGGCGCAGCAGCCCCAGACTCCGCCTGCGCAGCCGTTTCAGTATGGTCTCCCTGCTTGCATATAAAATAAAGTGCCGCACACAAACGCCTTCACTTTGCAGGCGGACGACAATCTCATGATAATACTGCGCATTGACCAGGGTCATGGGCACAATGACGTCGCCCGGGTTCTCGGCGTCAATTTCTCTGAGCAGCTCATAATTCAGCGCACGCCACAGCGGAAGGTCCTGAAAATCCGGCGTGCGGAAGCATGGCGCACTGCGCCTTAAAAAGTAACCAACCTCTTCAGGGTCATAAACCGGGGACCCGGCCAGCCGCCGGTGCAGCTCGTACGCCGCCGTGGTCTTGCCCGCGCCAAAGGCCCCGTTGAGCCAAATAATCATCACGCTCTCCTTTCTGCTGCTTTCAGCCGGCTTTGCATCGCTGCCGCGGTTCGCCCGAAAACCATCGCTTTTCGGCGCACGGTGTGGTATAATAACTCCAGTCTGTTTTTTCGGTGGTGCTTTTATGAAGGTGGCCTTTTACACACTGGGCTGCAAAACCAATCAGTTCGAGACCCAAGCCCTCGAGCGTATGTTTGCCGCGCGCGGGCATGAAGTTGTAGATTTCAAAGACGTCTCTGACGTTTACGTTGTCAACACCTGCACCGTGACGGCGCTGGGTGACAAAAAGTCGCGCGCCGCGGCACGGCAGGCCAAAAAGCGCAACCCATCCGCCACTCTTATTGTGTGCGGGTGCTACGCGCAGGTCCACCCCGACGAAGTGCGTGCGCTGTGCGGCGCCGACATTGTCGTCGGTTCTTCGGACAAAGGGCAGATTGTCGAGCTGGCCGAACAGGCACAGGCCGGGGCGGTCTGTTCTCCCGACATTCCGCCCGCGCTTTCAAAAAAGCCTTTTGAAATACTGCCGGCCGGCGGACTGCTCGGCCGCACCCGAGCCCTTTTAAAGGTGCAGGACGGCTGTCAGAACTTTTGCACCTACTGCCTGATTCCGTTTGCACGCGGCCCGTCACGCTCCATGCCTTTTGCCGACGCTGTGCGCGAGTGCGCCCGCCTGCAGCAGGATGGTTACCGCGAGATTGTCGTCACCGGCATCGAGATAAGCTCTTATGGCCTGGATCTTCCGCAGCCATCCTCTCTGCTTGAGCTGGCGCCGGCCCTGTGCGCCGCCGCACCGGAAACGCGCATCCGCCTCGGCTCACTCGAGCCTCGCACTGTGACCGAAGCCTTCTGCCAGGCCCTGCAGCCGCACAAAAATCTGTGTCCGCATTTTCATCTTTCGCTGCAGAGCGGCTGTGACAAAACCCTGCGCGCCATGGGACGGCGATACGACACCGAGCGTTTTCTGCTCTCGTGCTGTCTTTTGCGCCAGTACTTCCCGGGCTGCGCCATCACGACCGATCTCATCACCGGATTCCCCGGCGAGACGGAAGAAGATTTTGCCCAGACCCTCGACTTTCTGCGGCGCGCTGCGTTTGCGCAGGTCCATGTGTTCCCCTACTCGCGCCGCAAGGGCACCCGCGCCTGCGACATGCCGCAGCAGGTCCCCCGCGCCGAACGCGAAGCGCGTGCACACCGCGCGGCCGAAGTCTGCGCCGAAACACGGCTTCAGTACCTGCAGAGCCGCGTTGGCCAGCGTGCGCAGGTGCTGTTCGAGCAGCCGTCGGACGGAATGTTTTTCGGCCATGACATGCAGTACTGTCCTGTTCGCGTCAAGGGTGAGTCGCTATCCGGGCAAGTGCGGGATGTCCGCATCACCGCGGCCGGCCCCGACGGTCTGACCGGCGAGCTGCTGTGAAGAAGCCCATCAGCAAAAATCAACCGCCGGCTGGTGCCGGCGGTCTTTTTCACTTTATTCCGCCGCTGTGTTGGCACGCAGAAAATCGGCCCATTTGCGGCAGTATTCCTGGTTGAGATGCACACCGTCAAAGGTGCTTCCCTCGGGCAAAAAGCCGTCGGCGTCCCGCAGCGCTGCGCCGACATCGAGCAGGACCACGTCGCGGTCCTCGACCACTTTGTCGATACAGCTGTTGAACAGCGCGATGCGTGTGTTGTTATAGGTCTCGTCAGATTCAGATTTTTGACGGGTGACGGGAATAATGGTCTGGATGTAGATGACGGCGTCCGGCTGTTTTTCCCGGACAGTGTCAATGAGCTGGCCGTAATATTCGATAAAGCGGTCCTGGCTCTTCCACCCCAGCTCGTTGACGCCCAGCATGATATAGATTTTGCCAAACGTCTGCCGGTCGAGCGCGTCGGGAATGCTCAGCTGCTCACCATCCAGCGTCACCACCGTCTTGACCAGGGCGGTGTTGACCATCAGCCCCGTCGATGTATAATAGGTCGCCTCATCAATGCCGCCGTACAGCTCAAGCCCCTGCGTGCGTGAATCACCGATAAACAGCGCGTCGCTGAAATATCCCTCAGGCGCGGCTTGGAGCACCGGCCCCGACGCGGCGGCCGGCAATGCGGAGTCGGTGTCTTGCACTTTCTGAGCATCGTCATCGACGAGCTTAGTGTTGACGGATGTTTCGCCGGAAGTCGCTTCACTGGAAGGCGTTTGGCGAACGACCGGGCAGCTTTCAACGCTTTGCGGCGGCTGATGAAGCTCCTCCGCCGCCTGCGAAACAAAGTTCGGTGTTTCCACAGGCGCTTCCATTCCCCACAAGCCTGTAAGCAAAAACCATCCGCCGGCAGCCGTCAAAACACCGGCTACGGAAAAAATCCGCCGTCTTCTGCGTGCGCGCATCTTTTTCCGCCTCCCATACCCCGATTTTCTTATATCCATTGTATCGGAATCCGGACAAAAAATCCACCTTTTCTCTTGTTTTTTTGCACCCATTTTTACCTTTGCCTCCCCGCAAAGCCAGTCTCGCTCCAGAAGCATGGCGCGAATCATTATTTATGTGTTTTTAATTTGCTTATCGGCACCGCATGCGCTATAATACCAATATTATTAATTTGATAAGGAGATGCCCTATGTCCCTGTTTCGTAAGAAGGATCCGTTTGGAGATGGTTCGCCGGCCGCAGGCAAAAAACCCAAAAGCCGGGCGCGCATCGTTCTGATCGGGCTGCTCATCACACTGGTGTTCGGGCTGATTTACTTTTATTTTGCACTGCCTGCCATCAATCTGCAAAATCCGCAGTTTTATGTTTTTATCGCTCTTTTGTGCGGTGTTTTCTGCCTGTACTCGCTGTTTGCATCCGGACAGACTTTGGAAAATGGAACACCCCATGAACTCGCAGGCTTTCTGAAAAAGCAGTGCAAGGTTCCGGTTCTGATTGTGCTGCTGCTCATTGTCGTCTTTGCCGCGGGCTATGTTGTCTCGCTGCCCATCTTCCGCGCATCCAGCTACCGCGACCTGCTGACCGTGCAGGACGGTGACTTTGCGACCGATATCGCCGAAATTTCGTTCGACGAAATTCCTCTTCTGGACGAAGATTCAGCCGAGCGCCTCGGCGACCGCAAGCTGGGCGAGCTGTCAGACATGGTGTCGCAGTTCGAGGTGTCGAACAACTACACCCAGATCAACTACCAGGGTCGGCCGGTACGTGTCGCCCCGCTTGAATACGGAGACTTTTTCAAGTGGCTCAACAACCGTTCTGAGGGCCTGCCCGCCTACGTCCGCGTTGATATGGTGACCCAGCAGGCGGAAGTGGTGCGTCTTTCATCGCTCGGCCTGGACGGCATTCGCTTTTCGCCGTCCGACCTGTTTGGCCGCAAACTCGATCGTCATCTGCGCTTTCTGTACCCCACCTTTATGTTCGGAGAGAGCACCTTTGAAATCAATGACGAAGGCCATCCCTACTGGGTATGTCCCAAAGTTGAAAAGACCATCGGGCTGTTCGGCGGCACTGACATCAACGGTGCCGTGCTCGTCGATGCCATCACCGGCGAAGCGCAGTACTATGCCCGTGAGGACGTTCCCTCGTGGATTGACCGCGTCTATATGGCGGATATGATTATGGAGCAGTACGATTACCACGGTCTGTACGTCAACGGATTTTTTAACTCCATCTTCGGTCAGAAGGACGTGACGGTGACAACGAGCGGCTACAACTATATCGCGCTCAATGACGACGTCTATATGTACACCGGCATCACAAGCGCGGGCGGCGACCAGTCTAACGTCGGCTTTCTGCTGTCCAACCAGCGCACCAAGGAAACGCGCTACTACCACGCGCCCGGCGCCATTGAAGAGTCAGCGCGCGACTCAGCCGAGGGCGTTGTGCAGGATTTGCGGTACACAACGACCTTCCCGCTGCTCCTGAACGTCGCCGGCGAGCCGACCTACTTCATGTCGCTCAAGGACGCCAGCCAGCTGGTCAAGATGTACGCCATGGTCAACGTCGAGCAGTATCAGCTGGTCGCCACCGGCACCACCGTGTCGGAATGCGAAAACAACTATATTCACCTGCTCGCCGAACAGGGCGTGGCCGAGCCCGAAAAGCTGCCCCAGACAGAGGACAGCGGCACGGTCGCCGACATCCGCACGGCGGTTATCGACGGCAACTCGTACTACTATATCCGTCTGCAGGGCAATGATTTTTACTATTCCATCTCAGCACAGGCCTGCCCCGAAGCGGTCATTTTGAACGTCGGCGACCGCGTCGAGATTCAGGTCGACGCCTCTGCTGAGGGCGACATTCGCAGCGCACTGTCGCTGACACGCCGCTGACCGGTCCCAAAAGCCACTCCGCCGGGCGGCGGGGTGGTTTTTTGTCGATTATTAGACGCATGGGCTCTGGATTTGGTTTTACGGGCCGCGAAAAAATCGTATTTTTCTCTTTGAGCCTTTTGAGTGACTGAACTCGGAACAAACTTCGTTTTTTCTTTAACTTTTCTTGTTTTTTGTTGTCTTTTTTTACTTTATGCTCTATAATGGATTTGTTCTTTGTAAGCATGGTTGAATGAGGTGACACTATGGCACACACTTTTCCGGGCGGCATTCACCCGGATTCCCGCAAGGAAGCGACAAGCGGAAAGCCGATCGAGCTTTTAAAAGCGCCCGAGAAGGTTATTCTGCCCGTTTCCATGCACATCGGCGCCCCCTGCACTCCCCTGGTCAAGGCGGGCGACCACGTCTGCCTGGGACAGAAAATTGCCGACAGCACTGCGCCCGTTTCTGCGCCGGTCCACGCGACCGTGTCGGGCACAGTGACCGAGGTCGCGCCCAAGCTGCATCCCAACGGCTCGATGGTTTTGTCGGTCGTCATTGAAAACGACGGTCTCGATACCCCTGACCCGTCTGTTCATCCGCTCGACATCGACACCATGTCGCAGGATGAAATCATTGCCGCCATTCGTGAGGCCGGCATTGTCGGCCACGGCGGCGCCGCCTTTCCTACGCATGTCAAAATTCAGTCGGGTATCGGCAAGGTCGATTCCCTGCTCATCAACTGCGCCGAGTGCGAACCGTACATCACGTCTGACCACCGCATCCTGCTCGAATACCCGTGGGAGGTCATCGGTGGTGCGCGCATTCTGCAAAAACTGTTCGGCGTGCAGGCCGCTGTGCTCGGCATTGAGCTCAACAAGCGCGACGCCTTTCCCGTTTTAAAGACCCACCTGCCGGCTGACGGCTCTGTGCGTCTCGAGCCCCTGGCCTGCAAGTACCCGCAGGGCGCTGAAAAGCAGCTCATCAAAGCGCTGACCGGGCGCGACGTTCCGTCGGGCAAGCTGCCGGCCGACGTCGGCTGTGCAGTCTTCAACGCCGACACAGCCGGCGCCATTTACCGTCTTTTTGTCACTGGTCTGCCCATGGTGCGCCGCATTGTCACCGTGTCGGGCTCGGCCGTGTCCAATCCCAAAAACCTCGAGGTGCGCATCGGCACCCCGATTGAAGACCTGCTCGAAGCCTGCGGCGGCTTTTTAGAGCCCCCCAACAAGCTGCTGATGGGCGGCCCCATGATGGGCAATCCGCTGTTTTCGGCTGAAGTTCCGGTCATCAAGGGCACCAACGCCATTCTGGCTTTTTATAAAGAGGAATGCCCCATTCCGGCGCGCACGGCCTGCATTCGCTGCGGCAAGTGCGTCAGCGCCTGTCCGATGTACTTAATGCCGACCAGCATTTTTCAGCATTATGAAAAGGGCGACGTCGCTGGCTGCGAACGCCTGCGGGCCTATGACTGTGTCGAGTGCGGCGCATGCACCTATGTCTGCCCGGCCAAGATTCCGCTGGTCCAAGGTATCCGCTCTGCCAAGCAGCGTGTCATGGACGCGCGTAGAAAGAAGTAAGGAGGCGATTGTATGCTTGATTTATCCAAGGTAAAGGTCAGCTCGTCGCCGCACATCCGCTCGGACGAGACGACCCGGCAGATCATGCTCGACGTCGTCATCGCCCTGATGCCGGCGCTGGCTGTTTCTGTTTTTGTTTTTGGCTGGCGCAGCCTGGTCCTGACAGTTTTTTCGGTCTGCGGCTGCATATTTTTTGAATGGCTGTACGGTATTCTGACCCGGCGCCCCAACACAACAGGCGACATGTCCTGTATTGTCACCGGCGTTTTGCTCGCCTTTAACATGCCGGTAACAGCCCCGCTGTGGCTCGTACTGGTCGGCGACGGCTTTGCCATCATCATCGTCAAACAGCTGTTTGGCGGTATTGGCAAAAACTTCATGAATCCGGCGCTTTCTGCACGCGCCTTTTTGTTCTCGTGGCCGGTCATCATGACCACCTGGGTGCGCACGCGCACAGCGCTTCCTCTGTTCACAACGCCAGTCGACGTCGTCACGTCGGCGACGCCGCTGTCCTATCTCAAGCAGGGCCTGATGCCCGACGCCTCTCTGGTTGACATGGCGCTCGGCATGGTGAGCGGCTGCCTGGGCGAGACCTCGGCGCTGGCACTCATTGCCGGCGGACTGTACCTGATTTACCGGCGCGTCATCAGCCCGCATATTCCGGTTGCCTACCTGGGCACGGTCGCCGTTTTGACCTTCCTCTTTCCGCGCGGCGGCCTTGACCCGCTCGACTTTATGCTGGCGCATCTTCTGAGCGGCGGCCTGATGCTGGGCGCCATTTTCATGGCCACTGACTACACCACCTCGCCGCTGACCAAAAAGGGGAAAATCATCTTCGGCATCGGCTGCGGCCTGCTGACCGTCTTCATCCGCTACTTTGGTTCATACGCCGAAGGTGTCTCCTATTCCATCCTCATCATGAACGCCTTTGTGCCGCTCATTGAAAAATTTACCATCCCCAAGTATCCCTCGGAAAGGCGCCGCCTGACCCTGAAAAAATCCAAAGCAAAGGAGGCCGGCCCCAATGAATAAAGCGCTGAAGCAGTCCAAGTTCATGCAAAATCCCTATGTGCAGGAAATCATCAGACTGGCCCTGCCTCTTCTGATTATCACGGTCATTGTCGCCGGCGTGCTGGGCGCTGTCGACGCCATCACAGCCGACAAGATCGCCGAGCTGGCTGTGCAGAAAACACAGAATGCTATGGGGGCCATTATTTCGGGCGCTCAGTTCGAATCGGTCGATTTCACTGACGAAACCGGCATCATCAACGAGGTCTACACTGCCTCAGTTGGCGGCCAGTACGCCGGCATGTGCATCCGCGTATCGCCCAACGGCTTCAGCGATGTCATTGAAATGATTGTCGGCATCTCGCCGGAAAACACGGTGCTGGGCGTTGAAATCGTGTCGTCATCCGAAACATCCGGGCTCGGCTCCCGCGCAAGCGAAGACGAGTGGCGCGCCCAGTTCGTCGGCAAAACCGGTCCCCTGACCGTGCAGAAAAACACGGCGACGGGTGAAAACGACATCGTCGCCATCACCGGCGCGACCATTACGTCGCGGGCTGTGACCGAAGGTGTGCAGGCCGCTTTGGATTACGCCGCCGCTCATCAGCCGGAGGTGTCGGAATGAAAGATATTATCAAACAGTTTAAAGAGGGTATTTTGACCAACAACCCTGTCTTTGTGCAGTTTTTGGGCATGTGCTCGACCATGGCCATTTCCATCAAGATTCAAAATGGCCTGGGCATGGGTCTGGCGGCCACGGCAGTTCTCATCTGCTCTAACGTCGTCATCTCGCTTTTGCGCAAGGTCATCCCGGCCAAAGTGCGCATTGCATCCTACATTGTCATTGTCGCCGGCTTTGTCACGGCCATTGACCTGCTGATGCAGGCCTACCTGCCCGATTTGTCCGAGTCGCTCGGCGTCTTCATCCCCCTGATCGTCGTCAACTGCATCATTCTGGCCCGCGCCGAAGCTTTTGCATCCAAAAACAAGGTGCTTCCGTCTGCCATTGACGGGCTTGCCATGGGCCTTGGCTTTACCTTTGCCCTGCTGGTCATGAGCACCATTCGTGAGCTTTTGGGCTCAGGCACGCTGGCCGGCGTGCAGGTGATGCCCGAGGGTTACGAGCCGGTCATGCTGCTCATTCTGCCGGCCGGCGGCTTTTTGACCCTGGGCTTTTTGGTCGCGCTGTTCCAGAAAATCATGAAAAGGAGGGGCTGAGGCATGTCAGGAGCTGAGCTTTTTTCCATCGCGCTGGGTGCCATTTTAATCAATAACTTCATCTTTTCACGCTTTCTCGGCATCTGCCCCTTCCTGGGCGTTTCCAAAAAGGTCGAGACAGCGACAGGCATGGGCATGGCGGTTATCTTTGTCATCACGGTGGCCTCGGCAGCGACCTATGTCATCAACGAGTTCGTCCTTGTCCCGCTCGAGCTGGAGTATATGCAGACCGTCGCTTTCATCCTGGTCATCGCCAGCCTGGTGCAGTTTGTCGAAATGGTGCTCATGAAGCTGATGCCCGCTTTGTACCAGGCGCTCGGCATCTACCTGCCCCTGATCACCACCAACTGTGCCGTTCTCGGCGTTGCCCTGCTAAACGTGCAGAACGACTACAACTTTGTCGAGTCGGTCCTGTTCGGCTTTACTGCCGCCGTCGGCTTTACGCTGGCCATTATTCTGCTGGCGTCCATCCGCGAACGGCTGGAGTTTGCCGACGAGCCCGAGTGCTTCAAGGGGTTCCCCATTGTTCTCATTACGAGCGGCCTTTTGGCCATTGCCTTTATGGGTTTCCAGGGACTGAGCATTTTCTAAGCGCTTTTATCCTTTTTCAGAGGTGAGATAACCATGTCTGTGTCTATCAGTTCAGTTCTCATTCCGGCCGCCACGCTGGGTGCCATGGGCCTGTTTTTCGGCGCGCTGCTGGCTGTCAGCTCCAAGCTGTTCCATGTCGAGCAGGACCCGCGCATCGGCGAGGTCACTGATGCACTGCCCGGTGCCAACTGCGGCGGTTGTGGCTATGCCGGCTGCGCCAATCTGGCTGAAGCCATTGTCGCGGGCAAGGCGCCGGTTTCGTCCTGCCCGGTTGGCGGGCCGCCGGTTGCGGAAAAAATCGCCGCCATCATGGGCGTCACGGCTGAAGATGTCGGTCGGATGGTCGCCCACGTCAACTGCCGTGGCGGCGACAATGCCAGGCGCAAATATCAGTACCAGGGCATGACTGACTGTCTTGCGGCATCTAAGGTAGCCGGCGGACCGCTTGAGTGCACCTATGGCTGCCTGGGACTCGGCTCGTGCGTCAAGGCGTGCAAATACGACGCTTTGCACATTGAAAACGGCGTTGCTGTCGTCGACGCAGAAAAATGTGTTGCCTGCGGCGCCTGTGCCGCGGCCTGCCCGCGCCACCTGATTTCGATGGTTTCGGACAAGCAGGATGTGTTTGTCAGCTGTTCGTCACACCTGCGCGGCGCTGAGCTGCGCCGCATCTGCAACATCGGCTGTATCGGCTGTATGCTGTGCCAAAAGGCCTGTCCGTCGGGTGCTATCACCGTAACGGATAATTTGGCCTCAATCGATTATGCTAAATGTACCAACTGCGGCGCCTGCGTCGCCGCCTGCCCGCGCAAGTTGATTGTCAACGCCAGCGAAAGCGCGCCGGCCAGCAAGGCTGCGCAGTAAAAAAGACGCCGGCGACCGAATCTCTGCCGCCGTCTCTGCCCGTTCTATCGTTCGGAGGAGGAGGTCCATGGCCTACAAGCCTTATCGCGGCTCCGGCTATTATGGCCGTCGACGCCACAGAATTTTTGTGCTGCTGCTTCTGCTTTTGCTGTTTGCGGCCGTCTTTATGTTCTTTTATATGCAGGAATATATCGTCTTTACGGCTGACGGATTCCGCTTTTCCTTCGGCGCGCAGGATGACGAGACCGATCCATCCGTATCTGACCCCGATACGCCGCCCGATTTGGTCATTGACGATCCCGTCG
Organism: Candidatus Ventrousia excrementavium; assembly: GCA_018714845.1. Lineage (GTDB taxonomy): Bacteria > Bacillota > Clostridia > Oscillospirales > Butyricicoccaceae > Ventrousia > Ventrousia excrementavium. The sequence goes on along the minus strand of DVMR01000008.1, from coordinate 46,780 downwards.
ACCCCCCGGCTGATAACGACAATCCTGCTGACACCGATATCACCGAGCCGAATACGCCGGATGACGAACCGGACGCCGAGCCTGCCGAATCGACGCATGCTTTGTGGGTAGAGGGGCCGGATGCTCTGGACGGCGCTTTGCCGCGCGATCCTCTCAACGCGCTGGCGCTGACAGTAAAAGACTTTGACGGCCTGTCCGTCCTGGACAATACAGCCGTCTCCGACGCTGTTTCTGCCCTGCTGCAGGATGGCGGACGTGCTGTTGCGCTGGCATCTGCTCTGCGCGACGACACAGCGCCGCGCAACGATATTGAGGTTGCCGTTCGCACCGGCAGCGGTGCGCGCTGGCTCGATTACGACTATGTCTCATGGCTCAACCCCTATTCTGATGGGACGGCCGATGTGCTCATCGTACTGGCTCAGGCATGCTATGACGCCGGCTTTGAAGAACTTGTTCTGCAGAACTTCCAGTTCCCCACTGTCGGACGCACTGAGCTGATTAGCTACGGCGACCAGGCTGAGAGCCGTACCGAGGCACTGACAGCGCTGCTTGCCGCGGTGCGTGAAGGCGCGCCTGAGGGTCTTGCCATTTCAGTCGTCCTGACCGATGAGGCCGCGGCTTCGCTGCAGGATGAAAATGCCGGACAGGATGCCGCGCTGCTGGCAGAGCACTGCGCCCATCTGTATGTTCAAACCGGCAACCCTGCCTTTGACCTGACAGCGCTCACAGACGCCGTCAGCGGCACGGGATGCGTCCCTGCCCTGCTTCTGTCGGGCAGCCAGGCCCCCGAGTCGGTGGAAAATTATATCCTTGTTCCCTGAAATATTCAAAAAAATGCAAAAAGCACTCGCTCTGGCGGGTGCTTTTTGCTATAATATGAAGTTGTACCCAACATGACGTCTGAAAGGGGACAAGCTATGAGCCTGACCGACTGGATTATTCTGATTACCGAGCTTGTCGGCACCATTGCCTTTGCCGTCTCGGGCAGCCTGACGGCCATCGAGCGCCGCCTTGATTTTTTCGGCATTCTGGTGCTGGCCATTTTTACCGCTGTGGGCGGCGGACTGATTCGCGACCTGATTCTGGGCAACACGCCGCCTGTCATGTTCCGCAACCCGCTGTATGTGCTGGTCGCCTTTGCCTCGTCAGTACTGCTCATTTTGTTTTCTCCCTTTTTCCTGCGCACCCACTACAGCAAAAAAATGAATCTGGTCATGCATGGCATCAATATTTTTGACGCCGTTGGACTGGGGATTTTCACACTGACCGGCATGAACACTGCCTTTTCCATGGGCTACGACAGCGCGTTTCTCGCTGTTTTCGTCGGCGTGACGACCGGTGTGGGCGGCGGCGTGATGCGCGATGTTCTCGCCGGGCGGACCCCGCAGCTGCTGCGGCGCGATATCTATGCTGTCGCGGCCATCATCGGCGCGCTGTCCTTTTACCTGTTCCGCCTTTTTCTGCCGCAAGCCGGCGCCATGCTTTCGGCCGCTGTACTGATTGTCCTCATCCGCCTCGTCGCCCTGTACCGCCGGTGGAACCTGCCCGTTCTCTCGCCCGATGGCAAAGCCCGCGGAAAACGCTGAAGGAGGTTCGCCATGCTTGAATTTCTGCTCACTCTCGCCTGTTCGGCTGCCCTGGGCTTTGTGCTGTGGAAGCTGCATGTCCCTGGCGGCATGATGATTGGCGCCATTATCGCAGCCGCCGCCCTGAACATTACATCCGGTCTGGCCAGCATGCCCTATGCCGCAAAATTCGCCGCCCAGGCCATTGCCGGCGCCTTTATCGGCGTTTCCATCAGCCGTGACGACCTGCGGCATCTTCCGCGGCTCATCCGTCCGCTGGCCGTGCTGCTGGGCTGCTACATGGCTGTGTGCCTCATTACCGGCTTTATCGTATGGCGCATCTCATCCCTCGATTTGATGACAGCACTCATGTCCTGTGTGCCCGGCGGAATGAGTGACATCCCCATCATCGCAGCCGATATGGGGGCAGATGCCCCCAAGGTCGCTGTGCTGCACTTTGTACGCATGGCTCTGGGTATTTCGGTGTTCCCTGCGCTCATCCGCGCCATTGATAAGCGCGCTTCCCGCAACGGCGAGTCTGAATCTCCTGTTGTGCAGGCGGAAGATGCGCTTCCGGCCGCCCCCGCTGCCAAACAACCGCAGCCCAAGTGGGCCTTTCCTCTCTGCCTCGCAGTCGCCTTTGCCGGCGGCTGGCTGGTGCGGCTGACCGGTATTCCCGCCGGAACGCTTGTCGGTTCGCTGCTGAGCACCATGTTGCTCAAACTGCGTTTCGGGCTCGGTTTTCTGCCGCCCCCTGTCAAAAAACTTGCTCAGGCCTTTTCCGGCGCCTACATCGGGTGCTCAGTCGGGTATTCCGACCTGCTCGAGCTTCGCTTTCTCGTCCTGCCGGCCATTGTCATCGTCGTCGGCTTTGGTCTCAACTGCTTCTGCACCGGCCGTATTCTGCAAAAGCGCTTCGGATTTGAGCGCAAAATGTCCATGCTGGCCGCAACGCCGGCCGGCGCAACAGACATGGCTCTGATCTCCTCGGACATCGGCGTCGAAGACCCCGACCTTGTGGTCATCCAGATTCTGCGCATGGTGTGCGTCATTCTGATTTTTCCGCAAGTCATCAGTCTGATTGTCAGCCTGGTCGGCTGAATATGAAAGGAGTTTTATCATGACTATCCTGGAAACCCCGCGTCTGTCACTGCGTCAGATGACGCCGGACGACCTGCCCGCTCTCAAACGGACCCTTCAGGACCCCATTGCCATGACGGCCTACGAGCACGCCTTTTCAGACCAGGAAGCGCAGGACTGGCTCGACCGGCAGCTGGCCCGCTACCAGAAGGACGGTTTTGGGCTTTGGGCTGTTTTAAGTAAGGAAACCGGTCAGTGGCTCGGTCAGTGCGGCATCTCCATGCAGAACTGGGAAGGCCGCATGGTGCCTGAGGTCGGGTATCTGTTCGAGCGTGTGCACTGGCACCACGGCTACGCCACGGAGGCTGCCATGGCCTGCCGCGACTATGCCTTTGAAGTGTTAAAGCTTGACGAAGTCTTCACAATCATCCGGGACACCAACCTGCCTTCGCAGCGTGTGGCTGAGCGCAACGGCATGACCCGCCGCGAGACTGGCATCCGCCATTATTACGGCATTGACATGCCGCACTATCTGTACTCAATCCGCCGGGAGGAATGGAAAAAATGAAACGCCTGGCCGCTCTTCTGGCCTTGTGCCTCCTGCTCTTGTCCTGCCTTGTCCTGGCCGCTGACGCGCCGCAGGCGCCGGTCACCATTTTGTTTACCCATGACACCCATTCACATTTTCTGCCGTCCGCTGAAACGGGCGGCGGCCAGTCTGGCGGCTATACCCGCCTTTACACCCTGCTTGAGCAGCAGCGTGCGGCAGCGCCCGGCGCTGTCATTACGCTGGACGGCGGCGACTTTTCAATGGGCACTCTGTTTCAAACCGTCTATACGACCGAGGCTGCCGAACTGCGGATGCTGGGGGCCATGGGCTATGACGTCACGACCTTTGGCAACCATGAATACGATTTCCGCGCACAGGGGCTGGCTGACATGCTCAATGCCGCTTTGGACAGCGGCGATCCGCTGCCTGCCATCGTACAGGGCAATTACCGGCCCCTGACGACGCAAAACACCGACGGGAATACCGAGATAAGCGACGATACTTTATCCGTCTCTGCGGCCGTGCAAAGCGCGCTGGATCGCTATGGCGTAACCGACTATACTGTCATCGAGCGCGACGGCGTGCGCTTTGCCATTTTCGGCCTGCTGGGCGAGGATGCCGACGCCTGTGCCCCCATGTCGGGCATGGCCTTTGAACCCATTGCCGACGCAGCGCAGCGCATTGTCGCCGACATCGAACAAAATGCTGATGCCGACTATGTCATCTGCCTGTCCCATTCTGGTACATCTTCTGACCCCGGCAAATCTGAAGACCAGCTGCTCGCCCGCGCGGTTGACGGCATTGATGTCATTATTTCTGGACACACCCATACGACCCTGGCCGAACCGATTGTCGAAAACGGCACTCTGATTGTCTCGGCTGGTGAGTACACACAAAATCTTGGCGTGCTCACGCTCTCCAAGGACGCTGACGGCGAGACTGTGCTGGAAAACTATCAGCTCATCCCTGTCGATGAAACCGTCGCTGATGACCCGGGAATGCTCGAGCTGACTGAGCAGTTCAAGCAGACCGTGCAGGAGCAGTATCTCGACGCCTATGACATGGAGTTTGACGAGGTCCTGGCTGAAGCACCGTTTGATTTTACCCCCATCAGCGAGTTTGGACTGACGCCCGGTGAAGACCCGTTGGGCAACCTCATTGCAGACAGCTACATCCATGCTGTGCGCGAAGCTGAGGGCGACGACTACATTCCTGTCGACTTTGCCGTCGTCGCCACCGGCGTCATCCGGGGTTCATTTGCACAGGGCGACATCACGGTCTCTGACGCCTTCAACGTCAGCTCGCTCGGCTCGGGAGCTGACGGAACACCGGGTTATCCGCTGATTGCCGTCTATGTCACAGGGCGCGAGCTTCGCGACGCCTTTGAAGTCGATGCCTCGGTCTCACCCCTGATGCCGGCTGCACGCCTGTACGGCGCAGGCATGCACTGGGAGTTCAATACCCGCCGCATGATTTTCAACAAAGTGACCGATGCCTGGCAGGTGCTTGAGGACGGCACAGCCGTACCGCTTGAGGACGACCGGCTGTACCGCGTCATCACGGGGCTGTATTCCGGGCAGATGCTGGGCACGGTTAATGCGCAGTCCTTTGGACTGCTGACTGTGTCGCCGCGCAAGGCCGACGGCAGCGAGGTCACTGATTTTGAGCAGTGCATCGTTTACAACCCTGATGGGACTGAGGTCAAGGAATGGTTCGCGCTGGCCTCGTATCTGCGCGCGCTGGAAGTCGTCCCCGACCGTTACGCTGCCCCCGAGGGACGCAAGGTCGTGTATTCCAGCCTGAACCCTGTCGACCTCTTCAAAAACCCCAACTGGATTACTTTGACTGTGCTTGGACTCGCGCTGGTTCTGATTGCTGTCATTGTGCTCATTGTGCTGCTCATCCGCAGGCGCCGCCGGCGGTCCCGCAGCCGACTGTGAAAGAGGTGTTTTTATGGATTTGCTCGCTTATCTTGTTTTGGCCTTTGCTGCCTTTACAGTTTTTGTTCAGGTGCGCGGCATTTTGGCCACGCGCGGCAAAATCAAGCTCGCCGCCCGGGTGCCCGGACGCCGCGGCGCCAAAATCGGACTGGCAGCACTCGCCGCCGTCGCCGTCTTCCGCTGGTCTGACGTGCGTGAAAATCTTTTGATGTTCGTCTGCATTGCGGCCGTTGTCGGCGTTTACCTGTTTATTCAGGCCGGCCTGAGCCCCGAAGGGCTTTACTACAACGGCCGGCTCGTCCCCTGCCGTGATATTGAATACTTTGTCCTCGAACGTGAGCACGCCAAAGGGCTGACCTACCACTTTCACACCCATGCGGGCGCCGACTATGTGCTTTGCTTCCGTCCTGACCAACGGCAGGAAGCCACCGAATACTTGGATGACCTTGGAATTCCCGACTGGGATTCTTTTCAGTTTCCCAGCGATTCACCGGATTTGTAGCCTGATTTTTTATACACCGCCTGTTTTGTTGAAATCTCCAAGACAGGCGTTTTTTCTATTCATATGGATGCATATTTACCAAATGAATTTGTAAAGATTACACCATTTCCCAGAAAATGTGTTGACTTTTTCCGTCACTTATGCTTTAGTTATAATATCGCGTACAACAAATAATTTGTTGTATTTCACAAAAAACAAGGAGGAGAAAGCATGAAACGGTTCTTATCCCTGGCTCTGTGCCTGCTTATGTTCGCCGGTATGCTTGCCGGCTGTTCCAGCAACACAGACACTGACCCCGGCACGGATGACGGTACTACCACCGCACCGAACGACGAGAACAATTCCACTGGCGACGAAACCACTCCCTCCGGCGAAGAAAACTACAAGAAAGACATCATTTTCGGCCTCGGCGGCAAGATTATTGCACTTGACCCGCAGGCCAACAGCAACACGCAGCACAACTACTATTTCCGTATGGTTTTTGACACTCCGCTCGACTTCAATAATGAAACGCAGGAGCTTGAGCCCAATATCGTCACTGAGTGGAGCACCGAGGACGCTATCACCTATAGCTTTACTCTTCGCGACGATGTTTACTTCCACAATGGCGAACAGCTGACTGCCGACGACGTCAAGTTCTCTTATGACCGCGCCCCGAACACCGATTCAGCCTCGACGCTGGGTGATCTGATCAAAGAAACCCGTGTCATCGATGATTTCCATTTTGAAATTGAGCTTCATTCCGCCAACGTCGACCTGCCTTATCTGCTGACTCTGCCGACCGCGTCCATTATCAACCGCGAAGCGGTGACCGAGAACGAGCTCGAAGGCACCGGCATCGGCTCCGGCCCGTGGATGCTTGACTCTTACGAATTCGGCGACTACATGAAACTCGTCCGCAACGATAATTTCTGGGGCGAAAAAGCCAAGGCAGAGACTTTCACCCTGCGCTACATGCCCGAAAATTCAGCCCGACTCATCGCTCTTGAGACCGGCGAAATCGACATCTGCGCCGACCCTGATGCGCTGGACCTTGAGCGTGTGCGCACAACTGACGGCCTTGAGCTGCAGTCCTATGTCGGCACTTCCATTACATACTTTGCCATGAACTACAAGAAAGAACCCTTTAATGACCAGAATCTGCGCCTGGCCATGGCTTATGGCATCAACGCGCAGGAACTGATTGACGTCGTCCGGCTCGGTGAGGCGCAGCCCTGCCTGTCCCTGTGGGGCTGGAACCAGTACGGTTATAACGGCGGCACCACTCCGTATGAATATGATCCTGAAAAGGCCAAAGAGTATCTGGCTGCGGCCGGCTATTCTGAGAGCAATCCTTTCTCGTTCAAGCTGTCGGTCAGTGCCGGTGATCGTAAAGCCTGCGGCGAGCTCATTCAGGCTCAGCTCAAAACAATCGGCGTCAACGTTGAAATCGTCGAATTTGACACCGCCGGCCTGAGCACCAGCACGACCAATGGCGAGCATGAGGCCTGCCTGTATGGCTGCGGTATGAATATCTTCGGCGATGACAGCCGCCGTCTGATTTGTCCGGGTACCGGCGTCAACAAGTCGCACTACGACAATGCCGAGGTCAACGAGCTGATGGATCTGGCAGTTGCCGAGCTGGATGACACCAAGCGTACCGAGTACTATCATGAAGTCCAGCAGATCCTGCACGATGACGGCGCCTATGTCCCCCTGTACTTTTCCAATGGCTTCTTCGCCGTCAAAGAAGGCACGGGCGGCATTGACTACTACCCCACCTCGCACCACGACATGTCCAACGTCTATATCATCGAACAGTAAGGTAGCCTAGACAGATCGGGGCTGTCCCGGATCCGCCTTCCCTGAATCCGGCGACGGCCCCCTTCTTATATCCAGGGCACCCGGCCTGTCTCGTTATTTTACAGGAGGGATTTTTTCAGATGTATCGTTATGTGCTCAAAAGGTTTGTGCTTCTGATCCCCGTACTTTTGGGCGTTTCGTTCCTCGTCTACTTCATCCTTGATCTGGCGCCGGGCGATGCGGTCGACGTACTTGCCCCAGATGACGCAACTCAGGAAGACCGGGAACGCATGCGCGAAGAACTGGGCCTCAACCGTCCGCTCATTGTCCGCTATCTCGATTATATGTCTGATCTGGTGCGCGGCGACATGGGTGAATCTTACCTGAGCGGCCAGCCGGTATGGGACTCCTTTATTGAAAAGGCCCCTAACACTCTGCTTCTTGGCTTTGCCTCGCTGGTTGTGTCCGTCGGGCTTTCGCTGCCGCTGGGTATTTACTCAGCCAATCGCCACGGCACCTGGAAGGACAATCTCAGCATGGTTCTCGCCCTGCTGGGGCTTTCCATGCCCAACTTCTGGCTGGGCCTGCTGCTGATGCTGCTGTTCTCGCTGCGGCTGGGCCTGCTGCCCTCTGGCGGTGCTGACGGTTTTGCCAGTCTGATTTTGCCAGCTATCACCATCGGTACTGGCATGATGGCCACCTTGACACGTACGACGCGTTCGTCCATGCTCGACGTCATCCGGCAGGACTACCTGCGTACAGCGCGTGCCAAGGGTGTCAGTGAGCGTGTTGTCATTCGCAAACACGCTTTGAAAAACGCCCTGATCCCCATCATTACCATTATCGGTACCCAGCTGGGCGGCATTCTGGGCGGCGCTGTTTTGACTGAGTCGGTCTTTTCGTGGCCCGGCGTCGGCCGCCTGATCGTCGACTCGCTCAACTCACGCGACACGCCGATGGTCACCGGCGCAATTATTATGACCACCATGTTCTTCAGTGTGGTTCTACTGCTGGTTGACCTTGTGTATGCGTTCGTCGATCCGCGCATTAAAGCTCAGTATGCAACCAAGAAGGGAGGCAAATCGGATGACAACAAGCAAAAAGCAAGCGCCTGATACCGCTCCTGTAAAAAAGCAGCGCAGTCAATGGGCTGAAGTATGGCACCGTTTGAGAAAAAATAAGGGTGCCATGGTCGGATTGACCATTGTAGTAATTCTGATTTTTATCGCCCTGTTTTCCGGTGTGTTTCTCGACTATGAGACCGATGTCATCGGCGTCAACACCGCTGAACGATTGCAGCCTCCAAGTGCCCAGCACATCATGGGTACAGATGAGTATGGGCGCGACATTTTCTGCCGCATTCTGTATGGTACAAAATATTCACTGTCCGTCGGCGTGGTCGCCGTCATCATTGCTCTTCTGATCGGTGTCACACTGGGCGCCGTTGCGGGCTATGCGGGCGGTCCTACCGAAGAGGTTATCATGCGCGTCACCGATATTTTCAGCTCGGTCCCCAACATGTTGATGGCCCTTGTCGTCGTGGCGGCACTCGGACAGAGTATGTTTAACCTGATGCTCGCCATCGGTATCACCAGCGTTCCGCAGTTTGTCCGCATCACGCGCGCCGCTGTTCTGACCGTTAAGACACAGGAATATGTTGAGGCGGCACGCGCCATCGGTTTGCGCAGCTACCGAATCATCTTTTCGCACATTCTGCCCAACTGTCTGTCCCCCATCATCGTCCAGACCACGCTGCGCGTCGCCTCAGCTATCATTTCGGCGTCCAGCCTCAGCTTCCTCGGTCTGGGCATCCCGGCTCCCAACCCCGAATGGGGCGCCATGCTGTCCGCAGGCCGCCGGTTCATCCGCGACTACTCGTACATGACGCTTTTCCCCGGCCTCGCCATCATGATTACCGTTCTTTCTCTCAACCTTGTGGGCGATGGACTGCGAGATGCGCTCGACCCGAGACTGAAAGACTAAGGAGGCTGTGCTATGAATGGCGTAAACGACGATATCGTCTTGCAGGTAGAAGACCTGACTGTATATTATGAGCTTGAAGAAGAAACTGTCAAGGCGGTCAACAACATCAGCTTTTCATTGAAACGCGGAGAAACCATCGGTCTGGTCGGTGAGACGGGCGCCGGAAAGACCACGACTGCGCTGGCGTTGCTGCGGCTGGTCCCCGACCCGCCCGGTGTTATCAAAAGCGGCACGATTACTGTCTGCGGCAATGATATGCTGTCCCTGCCGGTGCAAAAGCTGGAGTCCATTCGCGGAAAAGACATCTCGATGATTTTCCAGGACCCGATGACCAGTCTTAACCCGGTTTTCAAAGTTGTGGACCAGATTGCAGAAAGTCTTGAGATTCACGAAAAGCTCAGTAAGACTGAAGCCCATGAAAAGGCACTGGACATGCTGGAAACAGTCGGCATTTCGCGCAGCCGCGGCGGCGAGTATCCACACCAGTTTTCCGGCGGCATGAAGCAGCGCGTCGGCATCGCCATTGCGCTGGCCTGCTCGCCTCAGCTGCTCATCGCCGACGAGCCGACGACCGCCCTGGACGTTACCATTCAGGCACAGGTTCTTGACCTGATTAAAGACCTGAAGGACAAAAACGGCACGTCAGTCATTATGATTACCCACGATCTTGGCATTGTCGCCGAGATTTGCGACCAGGTCGCCGTCATGTATGCCGGACACATTGTCGAACACGGCTCTCTGGACGAAGTGTTCAACCACACCCTGCACCCCTATACCGAGGGCCTTTTCAATTCGCTTCCCAACATCAACGACCGCAAGTCTGAGCTCAAGCCCATTCCGGGCTTGATGCCTGACCCGACCAATCTTCCCGAGGGCTGCGCCTTTGCCCCCCGCTGTGAGTATGCCACCGAAGCCTGTAAAACGGTTCAGCCTGCGCTGCACACAGTCGATGGAACGCACAAAGTCGCCTGTCTGCGGTATGACGAGACGGATTTTCACATCAACAGGGGGAAGAAACATGGCTGATACCATTCTCGAGGTCAAAAATCTGACCAAATATTTTAAAACACCCAAGGGCATGCTCCATGCGGTCGACGGCGTCAGCTTCAGCATTGAGCGCGGCAAGACGCTGGGCATTGTCGGCGAGTCCGGCTGCGGCAAGTCGACAACAGGCCGCTGTGTTCTGCGGCTCATCGAGCCGACTTCGGGCGAAGTCTTGTTTGAAGGCAACGACATTGCCAAGTATTCCGCCGCGCAGATGCGAAAAATGCGTTCTGAGCTGCAAATCATCTTTCAGGACCCGTTTTCCAGTCTCGACCCCCGCAAAACGGTTAGCCAGACTATTGCCGAGCCCATGCTCGTACATAAGACCGTGCCCAAGGACCAGATCCGTTCCCGCGTGCACGAGCTGATGGAAACCGTTGGACTGGCCGACCGTCTGATCAACTCGTACCCGCACGAGCTCGACGGCGGACGGCGTCAGCGCATCGGCGTGGCCCGCGCTTTGGCCGTCAACCCCAAGTTCATCGTCTGTGACGAACCGGTTTCTGCGCTGGACGTTTCTATCCAGGCGCAGATTCTCAATCTGCTCAAGGACCTGCAAAAGCGTTTCGGTCTGACCTATATCTTTATCACGCATGACTTGTCGGTCGTCAATCATTTTTCTGATGACATCGCTGTCATGTATTTGGGACAACTGGTCGAGAAAGCATCAGCTGAAGAGCTGTTCGCCAGGCCGTCCCACCCGTATACCGAGGCTTTGCTGTCTGCTATTCCCATTCCCGAGGTCGGCGGTCCGCGGCGTGAACGCATTCTGCTCAAGGGCGAAATCACCTCTCCGGTCAATCTTCCCAATGAATGTCGTTTTGCCAAGCGCTGCATTTACGCCAGCGAAGAGTGCCTGAAGGGCAACCCGCCCCTGCGCGAAATCGCTCCCAATCATTTCGTCGCCTGCTGCAAGGCTGAACAGTTCTACCAAAAGAACACATAGGTGCCAATAACTGTATCAGGTGTACAGTTTCTCCTACCATCAAAGATAAAGGGCGGCAGTCTTACTCTGCCGCCCTTTGTCTTTTTTATTTTTTCGTCGGCCGCATATCAATTCCCCGGCTCTGGTCCCCTGCCTTGTCGGCCCCGAACACATAGTCATTGCCCGGCAAGAGTGCATTCAAAAGGATTCCCGCAATGGCCGCAATGGCAAGCCCGGTCAGTGTGATATCGGTCCCGCCGACGTTAAAAGTTAAACCACTGCTGAAGCCAAGCGCACACACCATGATGACTGCAGCGATAATCAGGTTGCGCGACTTTGTAAAGTCAACATGGTTTTCAACGACATTGCGCACGCCAATGGCCGAAATCATGCCGTACAGCATAAAGCTGATACCGCCGATAATGGCGGATGGCATGGACGCGATAATCTCTGAAATCTTTGGCACGAAGCTGAGAATAATAGCATACACGGCAGCCAATCGAATAACGCGCGGATCATAAACCCGGCTCAGCTCAAGCACGCCGGTATTTTCGCCGTATGTTGTATTGGCCGGTCCGCAGACCAGGCCAGCCAGCGAAGTCGCGATGCCGTCGCCGACCAGTGTGCGGTGCAGGCCCGGATCTTCGATAAAATTCTCTCCTGTCGTGGCCGAAATCGCAGAAATATCGCCGATATGCTCCATCATGGTCGCCAGCGCGATTGGCGCCATGACCAGAATTGCCGTAATATCAAACTTGCACAGCTCAAAGGGCGGCAGTCCGACCCAGCTGGCCGCCCCTACAGAAGCAAAACTTAAAATAGCGCTTCCATCGGCGTTGGTCATGCCTGCCGCATTCAAAATCAGCGCCGCCGCGTATGAAATGATGACGCCCATCAAAATGGGAATGATTTTGAACATTCCCTTGCCCCAGATATTAAAGACAATGATAGTCACCAGCGCGATGACAGCGAGCAGCCAATTGCTCGAAGCGTTGCTGATTGCCGTCGGCGCCAGAGACAAACCGATACAGATAATGATGGGTCCTGTGACAACAGGCGGCAGAAAGCGCATGACCTTGCGCACCCCGATAGCCTTAATCAAAAGCGCCAGCACCAGATACAATGCACCGGCCACGACCACACCGCCGCAGGCATACGGCAGCTTTTCCCCCATCGTCATGCCCGCAAAAATGCCTGTATCCAGCCGGGCTACTGCCTCAAACCCGCCGAGGAAGGCAAAGGACGACCCCAAAAAGGCCGGCACCTTGAGCCTGGTACACAGATGAAAAAACAGCGTCCCCACTCCGGCGCACATGAGCGTCACCTGTACCGACAGGCCCTCGCCTTCGAAGTAGCCGTTGACCAGAATTGGCACCAGGATGGTGGCGCCAAACATGGCGAACATATGCTGCAGACCCAAAAGCAGCATTTTGGGGAGCCCCAGCGCCCGCGCGTCGCGGATTGCCTCTCTTTGACTGTTCATTGTTAACCCTCTCCATTTCTATCAGGCTGAATTGCCAGATTATTATACCACACCGGATGTCAAAAAGCGATGCTTTTTGACAAGCTGCGTTCTTCCCCCTTTTTTCTTCTGCAAAAACAAATATTTTTCGCTTTAGGTTGACGCGACACTTATTTCACGTTAAAATCCTAATAGAGCCTTTACCGGCTTTTGACTTTTCTCTTTCAGGAGGGCGCTTATGGGCAATGTTGTTATTCTCAATCATCCGTTGATCCAGCATAAAATTTCTCTGCTGCGCAGAGTAGAGACCGGTACCAACGAATTTCGCAGCTTAATTGAAGAAATTTCCATGCTGATGGGGTACGAGGCGCTGCGTGATCTGCCCCTCGAGGACGTCGAGGTCCAAACCCCGCTGGAAACCTGCATGACCCCAATGATCGCAGGCAAGAAAATGGCTGTCGTCCCCATCCTGCGTGCCGGTCTGGGCATGGTCGGCGGAATCCTGGCTCTCGTTCCCTCGGCCCGCGTCGGACACATCGGCCTGTACCGAGACCCGGTCACCACCGAACCGCATGAATATTACTGCAAACTGCCCACCCCCATCGATGAGCGCACCATCGTCGTGCTCGACCCCATGCTGGCGACAGGCGGCTCGGCTGTTGCGGCCGTTGATTTTATCAAAGCGCAGGGCGGCAGGAAAATCAAGTTCATGTGTGTGATTGCAGCACCCGCCGGGCTGGACCGTCTGCGCACCTCGCATCCGGACATCCAAATCTACGTCGGCCATCTGGACCGCGGCCTTAATGACCACGCATACATTGTCCCCGGCCTGGGCGACGCCGGCGACCGCATTTTCGGCACCAAATAAAATCACATAAAAAGACCGGGAAGGCTTTTCCTTCCCGGTCTTTCATTTGTTTTGGCCTCATCAGCCCATGATGTCATATACAACACCGCAGAAAATCTTGACGGCATTGGACAAAACCTGCTCGTCAAAGTCAAACCGGCGGTTGTGACCCGGGCCGGCTTCGGGCGTCAGCACCCGCATAAAGGTCGCCTGTCCGCCCTGTTCCTGCACGCGATTCATCATATACGAAACGTCTTCACTGCCGCCGCTCTTGCTGCGCAGGGTGTCCGACACCGGCATTCCCAGCTTTTCACGGCAGACGCGCGCCACGCGCTCGGCCAGCTCGACGTCGCTCGAGAGCGAGTTGGCGGCACCCATCAGCCGCAGCTCACAGGTGCATCCGTGCATCTTCGCAGCATTTTCCAAAATATTGACAGCATATTCAGTCATGTAATCATTGAGCTCTGTCGTCTCGCCACGGACCTCGATCTCCATTTTCGCCTCATCGGCAATGACGTTGCGGCCGCTGCCCGCATGCACTGTGCCAACATTGACGCGGGTCTGCCCTTTGCCATGGCGCGGAATGGCATACAGGTTCAAAATAGCCGTCGCCACGGCCAGCATGACGTTTTTGCCCAGATGCGGCGATCCGCCGGCGTGCGCCGACTTGCCATGGAAGACAACATCATATTTGCTGGTCGCCAGCGAACCGTAGCTGCCGGGGATGACCGTGGCCGGGTCATCGGGCTTTTTGTCCGTGATGTGCGAGCCAATCAGGTACTGCACGCCATCAAGGTGCCCGTTTTCAACAATGGCCTTGGCGCCGCGGACGCCTTCTTCGGCCGGCTGGAAAATGAGCTTGACCGTACCGTGCAGCTGGTCACGGATGGCCATGAGCACGCGGGCGACGCCGAGACCTATGGTGGCGTGGCCGTCGTGACCGCAGGCGTGCATAAACCCGGGATTAACCGAGCCAAAGCCCTCACGGGCCGGCAAATGGTCAGCATCGGTTTCTTCGATGACACCCAGTGCGTCGATGTCAAAGCGCATGGCAACAGTCGGTCCTTCGCCGCAGCGCAGAATTCCAATGACGCCGGTCATGCCGCCTCTGGTGCGCTGCACAAACTCAGGGTCAGCCCCCTGCTCAACGGCACGTTGGTACTGCTGCTCAAGCACTTCATCCGACGGGACGCCCATACGGGCATCCTTTTTGCAGACCTGGTCGCCGGTCAGGACTTCATACCCCAGCTCTGTCAGCTTGCGGGCAATGATTGACGAGGTGCGCATCTCAAGCCAGCCGGTCTCGGCGTATTTATGAAAATCGCGGCGGCAGGCCACAAGGTCATTTTGGATTCCATCGGCCAGCTCTTTAATCTGATTGTAAACACTCATACTGTTTTCCCCCTCATTTGCCGGGCCGGATAATGCCGACACCGTCCTTAATCTCGATTTTGGTGCCATAAGGCTCGCACAGACGGGCCAGATACCGAAGGACTTCTTCATCACCCGTCATAACAGGCACACCCTTCTGGGCCCGCGGCTGGTCCATGCCGAGCGAAATGGGATACAGCCGGACCTCGGTCAGCTCGCCGTCTTCCATCGTCCACCCGGCCATAACCGAAAACCAGATTTCAGGCAGCGTGCCGTAACCGACCGTACCGTTTTTGCTGCGGTCATCCATATAAGCGCCCACTTTGGTGTCAAGCGGCACGCCGCGGTTGGCATAAGCATCCCACGGCTGGTATTCGACAGTCTCGGTCTCAAAAATGAAATTGCCCAGACTGTACAGAATCAGTCCGCCGTGATAACATTCGATGCCGCGCAGCTCGTGCGGGCCGTGACCGATAACGGCTTTTGCACCGGCGTCAACACAGCGGCGGGCAAAGGTCTCAAGGAACTGCGCCGGCACCGTCGTGTCGTCAGCATCGTTTTCATGGCCGTGGATGCTGACGAGCACCACATCAGCCTGCTTGCAGGCCTCTTTAATCTCGCCCTCGATGCGCACCATGTCCTTTTCTTCAGGGATGCTTTCAATAAAGCAGCGTTCGTCGCG
Organism: Candidatus Ventrousia excrementavium; assembly: GCA_018714845.1. Taxonomy (GTDB): domain Bacteria; phylum Bacillota; class Clostridia; order Oscillospirales; family Butyricicoccaceae; genus Ventrousia; species Ventrousia excrementavium. The sequence goes on along the minus strand of DVMR01000008.1, from coordinate 31,047 downwards.
AACAAACATTGCGCTGCCCAGAGACAGCGTGCCCTCGCGCGGCGGGTTGCGGTATCCGATACGCACCGAGCGCTCAGCGCCAGCGTTGATTTTGGTCACCTCAGCCAGCTTTTCGACCATGGCATAATGCTCGGCATCCAGATGGAAAATCTTGCTCGAGCGCAAGGGATTGAGACCGGGCCGGCCGGGCAGGTCTGCGGTCTGCGCACCGGCCATGGCCGAACGGTCAAAGCTCGAACAGACGCTGATAAGCGCGACGCGCGTGCCCTTTGCCTCAAAATAACAGGGCTTTGACGCCTCGCCCAGGTCCTTGCCCGTGCCGGAAAAGACCATATCGCGCTCGCGCAGATTGCGAATGGTGGCCAGCACGCCGCCATGGCTGTAGTCACATGAATGGTTATTGGCCGTATTGAACAGATTAAAGCCATACGAACGGATATCGTCTAAGGTCCGCGGGTCCGCCATGGCCCAGGTGCCGCCGCTGACCGCGGCCGGCACGCCTTCCTGGTTGTGAAAGGTCATCTCAAGGTTGACAAAGCGCACGTCGTGCTGCATGACGCAGTCACGGACCGGGCCAAAGCCCTCGTACCCGCCCTCAGGAAAACGACGGGTGATAAAAGCATCGCCAGCGGCGATAAAAGTTGTCTTAGCCATGCCTGTTCCTCACTTTACAATGGAGCCGAATACGCCGTCGACTCCGGCCGCCATCAGAAGTACCAGCAGCGCCTGCTGCACTGCCTTGTAGGCGCCGGCTACGGGATAGCGCTCGTCCAGACTGTGATTATAGATGGTTTTGGATTCTGCGTCAGGCGCATAGGCGCGGCCCATGCACAGCGCCGGGATACCGCGCGCCATGGCAACGTTGGCGTTGGTGCAACCGCCTTTGGCCAGCACGGGCTCAACACCCACATGCTCCAGACTGAGCCAGGCCGCTTCGACCAGCGGTGCGTGCTCATCCTGACTGCCGCCCGGCACACTGCCAATAAGCTTCTTGCTCCACTCGATTGTGTTTTTGCCCCAGCGGTCAGTCTCTTCGCGCGCCGCCTGCTCAAAGGCGTCAAATATCTTCTTCTTCATGACCTCAAACTCTTCCGGGCTGTTGGAACGGAAGTTGAGCTTGACCACCGCTTCTGACGCAATGGCGTGAACGCCGGCGTCGTTGCCGCCGTGGAAGTTGGACACGCAGTAGGTTGTTTTAGGCTCGGCCGGCACCTGAATGTCGGCGATTTTGGCAACAGCGCGCGCCGCCGCGTGGATGGGCTGAGCGATGGTGCCGAATGCGCCAAAGGCATGCCCTCCTGTACCGCTGAAGGTAACTTCCCATGTTTCGCCTATCGTCGCCTGGTAGACGATGCCGCTCATGTCGTTGTTGTCAATGCTGAGCGAAATGTCAATGTCCGGATTGTCCTGCAAAAAATCCTTCATGCCGCCCAGGCTGCCGGTTCCCTCTTCACGGGTGGTGCCGACAAACACAACATCGCCCGCCGTCTCAATGCCCGCTTCGTTCATGGCACGGGCCAGGCTGAGCAGCATGGCCAGAGCGCGGGTGTCGTCGCCGATTCCGGGTGCGTAGATAAATCCGTCGCGCTGCTCGACGCCCTTGACCGAGCCAAAGGGGAACACCGTGTCAAGGTGACCCTCGATGAGCACCCTGGGGCCCTTGCCCTTGCCGCGGCGCAGCGCCACGACATTGCCGCCGCGGTCGATATGTACGTCTTCAAGGCCCAGCGCACGCAGCTTGTCGGCAAAGACCGCCGCGCGTTTTTCTTCGTGGCCGGTCGGCGCCTCGATCTGCACCAGCTCGCACTGCTCGGCAATGCAGCGGTCCTGGTCCTGCTCAATCAGCTCCAGCGCCTTTTGGACCTGGGGGAGCCCGGTCATTGTCTTAAACTGTTGCGCGCACTGCTCTGATGTCTGATACATGCTTCATCCTCCCTTATTTACGATAAAAATCCGGGACCTGCTGCAGGTGATACTCTTTGATTTCGCGCTGGAAGTCCTCGCTCGCAAGGATGTCATAGCCGGTCATGGCCAGGCCCTTGGCGCCCTCGATGCAGACCTCGATGGCCTCGGGCGTTGCGGCACAGGCAGCATACTCCACAGTGTGCGACTGCACCGACTTGTCGTCTGTAATGGACAGATAGTCATGAATGGCCGGAATCTTGATCGAGACATTGCCGATATCAGATGAGCCATACTGCTTTTTGGGGTCAGGCCACTGCATCTCGATGCCCAGCTCTGCCATGTTGTCCTTAAAGGCCTGGTTCATGGGCTTGTTGGAGTAGCGCTCTGCCGAGATATCGCCCACCATGACCTCGGCGCGCGCACCGGTCAGCGCTTCGGCGTTCTGGGCGCAGCGGCGAATGACCTCGATAAGCTCTTCGATGCGCTTCATGGTCTCAGCGCGCACGCAGAAGGATGCCCGCGCATACGGCGTGATGATGTTGGCCGCCGTACCGCCGTCGGTGATGATGCCGTTGATGTTGTCCTGCGGGTCAAAGGTCGGACGCATCAGGTCAATCTGGTTAAAGAGGCAGATGACAGCGCTCAGCGCATTGATGCCGTTTTTCGGCACTGACGAGTGTGCGCCCTTGCCGAAGAATTCGATATCGACAGTGCACGCGGCGCGGCCGCCGCGGCCCACCAGGTTGGAACCGCCCGACGACGGGTGCATCATCAGGGCGAAATCAACATCGTCAAAAGCGCCGGCCTCGAGTAGCTTGACCTTGCCTGCGCCGCCCTCTTCAGCGGGCGTGCCGATGATGCAGACATTGCCCTTCAGCTCGCTGATAACCGAGGCCAGGCCCAAAAAAGCGCCCGTCGAGCAGGCGGCAATCAGGTTATGGCCGCAACCGTGGCCACAGCCGTTCAAAGCGTCATATTCGGCGAGGAAGGCGACGGTCGGTCCACCGGCCTGCCCCTTGGCGTCCGCGCGGAAGGAAGTCTCAAGTCCGCCGTAGCCCTTTTGCACAGTAAAGCCATGCTTTTCCAGCTCGGCGCTGATAAATCCCAGCGCCTTGAACTCTTCAAAGCCCAGTTCCGGATTGTCGTGAATGTCTTTGGCCAGCGTGCCAATCTCCTGCGAGACCGCATCGATGGCCTGTGCGATTTGACGTTTTTTCTCTTCCATGTGCAAGGCTCCTTTCTGTCCCGGCTGCCTGTTTTTCTGCGGCCGTGATTTGTTTTAATTATACCATACTTTTTCCAGTTTTCCTATAGCTTTTGTTTATTTTTATAATATTTTTGGCATATAAAAACAGGGCCGCAGATTGGTTCTGCAGCCCTGTTTCGATTACTTTTTGCCCAGTCCGCGGGCGATCATTTCAGTGACGGCAAAGGTCGCCACGTCATCGGCGTATTTGCCCGCGCCAAAGCCGGCGTCATATCCCAGCTCTTTGGCCAGCTCATGCGAGATGCGCGCGCCGCCACAGCACAGAACAACGCGGCTGCGTAGCCCCTCGGCCTCGAGCAGCTCGACCAGCTCGGTCAGGTTTTTGATGTGCACATCCTTCTGCGTCACGGTCTGCGACACCAGCAGCACATCGGCGTTGAGCTCCCGCGCCTTTTGCACAAACTCTTCATTGGTGACCTGGCTGCCCAGGTTATACGCCTCAATCATCTCGTAGCGCTCAAGGCCGTAATGCCCGGCAAAGCCCTTGCGGTTCATGATGGCGTCAATGCCGACAGTGTGCGCGTCCGTTCCCGTCGAGGCGCCGATGACAACCACCTTGCGCCCGATATTGCGGCGGATGTAGTCGTTGACCTGCTCCATATCCATGGTTTCGGTCTCGACCTCGAGCACCTGAATGGATGTGTAGTCGACCGAATGCACGCACGAGCCGTAGACGATGTAAAAAGTAAAGGTTTCGTCGAGCGTCTGCCGATGCACGACGGACGGGTCATTCAGGCCCATCTTTTTGGCGAGCAGCCGCGCGGCCTCGGCCCCCTTTTCATCGTTTTTAACGGGCAGAGTGAAAGAAAGCTGCACCTTGCCGTCGTTCATGGTGTCGCCATAGGCACGCACCGCTTTGGGGTCAAAGGTTTTGTCAAAATCGTTTTTGCTGACGTTATACAGTCCCGAGCTCATGCCTGCCAGCCCCCTTTCATCAGCGGGATAAAGGGATTGATGTAGCCGGACAGCTTGGGAACCACGCCGGCCAGTCCTTTGCCGCCGTCCTGCGGGCGCTTGATATCGGCAAAAATCCCCTTCTCAAGGGTCTGGAACATGCCCAGCTCCTCGATTTCGCGCAGCAGATCAGCCGCTTTTTGCAGCACCTCGGCGGCGCGCGACTGGATAATGCCGCCCTTTTTGAACTCGAGCTCACCGCCCAGGTCGGCCATGGTACGGAAGATGTACTGCGCGTTCTCGATGGACAGCGCGCGGTCAGACATAAAGGGGGTGTGGATGGCTTCGGTCAGCATGCCGAGCAGGTGAATCTTCTGCCCGGTCAGGATGGTGGTGATATTGAAAAGCGCATCCTGCACATGCCCGCGGAAGATATTGCCGGTCATAAACTTGGTGGGCGGCATGTACTTGAGCGGCGCCCGCGAAAAAATCTCGCGCGCCATCTGCGCCTGCGCCAGCTCAAACAAAAAGCCGTTTTTGACGTCAGGCGAAATCTCAAAAGCGTGACCCAGGCCCATCTGTTCTTCAGGCAGGCCGGCCATCAGGGCAAACTGCTCGTTAAGGAACTGGCTGGCCAGTACGGTGTGCGCTTCCTCGACAGCGTCGGCTGTTGTCAGATAGTTGTCCTCGCCCGTGTTGATGACAACGCCGGCATACCCGTTGATGACGCGCGAAAAATACTGGTCGACCAGTGTGCGCTTCATGTTGATGTCGCGGAACAGAATACCGTACAGCGCGTCATTGAGCATGACATCCAGGCCCTCAAGCGCGCCCATGGCGGCAATCTCGGGCATACATAGGCCTGAGCAGTAGTTGCACAGGCGGATGTAACGTCCTTCCTGCTCGCCGACCTCATCGAGCGCGGCGCGCATCAGGCGGAAGTTTTCCTGCGTGGCGTAGGTGCCGCCAAAGCCCTCGGTCGTCGCGCCGAACGGCACATAGTCGAGCAGCGACTGTCCTGTCGTGCGGATGACGGCGATAACGTCGGCTCCCTGTCGGGCAGCTGCCCTGGCCTGCACGATATCTTCATAAATGTTTCCGGTCGCAACAATCAGGTACAGCCACGGCCCCTGCTTTTCGCCGCCGTGCTCTGTGATAAACTGTTCGCGCCGGCGGCGGCGGGCTGCGATGCGCTCCATGGCTGCCCTGACCGGGACGTCGAGCGCCTGTGCAACCGCATCTGCGCCGTGATCGGGCAGCGCCGCAAGGTCCAGCTCACCGGCGGCTACCTTTTGCGCGATGTCCTGGGGGGACAGCCCGGTCTCAACCATGGCGTTGCCCAGCCACCAGGCCGCGCCCTGCCCCAGCACGCCTTTTTCCATCAGATGATCGACTACGACATTGGGCAGCGGTACGCCGTCGGCATTGACGCTGTCAACGCCGAGCAGGCGGCAGACGGCGCGCTCGACCGTGACCGTGGTGTGCAGGTCGATGTAGCTCTGCACATCCTCAGCGACAAAGCGGGCCGAAGTCCGCGCCTGGTCAATCAGGTTCTGGTCCAGAGAAAGCTTGCTCTGCATTTTACTCCCCCCGGTGGCGCTGGTTGCGCGCCAGCCCGACCGGCTCGAGCGACAGCTGGCTGCCCTGCTCCAGTCCGGCTACGCCGATCAGCTCATCCTTCTTCTCGCCGCGGCAGACCTCGCACTGACAGGTCTCGTGATATTCGCGCGGCTCTGTATATGTCGTGATGACGCCCTCAAAATTGCGCAGGATGACGCGGTGTGCGCTCTGCGAAACAACATAGTTGGGCATGACCGGAATCTTTCCGCCGCCGCCGGGCGCGTCGACGACAAAGGTGGGCACACAGTAGCCGGAAGTATGGCCGCGCAGCCCCTCGATAATCTCGATGCCCTTGGCAACCGGGGTGCGGAAGTGCTCAAGGCCGTACGACAGGTCGCACTGGTAAATGTAATAGGGGCGCACGCGGATTTTGACCAGCTCGTGCACCAGCTTTTTCATCACATGCACGCAGTCGTTGACGCCGGCGAGCAGCACCGACTGGTTGCCGAGCGGGATTCCGGCGTCGGCCAGACGCGCACAGGCGGCCGCCGACTCTTCGGTGACCTCATTCGGATGGTTAAAGTGGGTGTTGAGCCAAATGGGGTGATATTTTTTAAGCATATCGCACAGCGCCGGCGTGATGCGCTGCGGACAGACGACCGGCGTGCGCGAGCCGATGCGGATAATCTCGACATGCTCAATGGCGCGCAGGCGCGAAATGATGTATTCCAGCCTGTCGTCAGACAAAAGCAGCGGGTCGCCGCCCGACAGCAGAACATCGCGGACAGACGGTGTGCGCGCCACATAGTCGATGCACGCATCAATCTGACTCACAGCCACGGCGCTGTCGTGCTGGCCGGCGAAGCGACGGCGCGTGCAGTGACGGCAGTACATTGAGCACTGGTCGGTGACAAGCAGCAGCACGCGGTCCGGATAGCGGTGCGTCAGCCCGGGCACCGGCGAATCGGTGTCCTCGTGCAGCGGGTCGAGCAAATCGGCCGGTGAGCGCTGCACTTCGGCTGCTGTCGGCACTGCCTGACGGCGGATGGGGTCGTGCGGGTCGCTCGGGTCGATGAGCGACAAATAGTACGGCGTGATGGCCATGCGCAGGGTGCCCAGGCACTCTTTGACCCCCGCCTCTTCCTCAACGGACAGCTCGAGGTGCTGCTTAAGCTCTTCCAGCGTCTCAATGCGGTTGCGGACCTGCCAGGCCCAGTCGTTCCAGTCCTTTTCAGGCACGTCCTTAAACATGCCGTTTGCGCGGCTCTGACGGAAAGTCATACTGCCATCCCCCTTTTACAGATATTTTTCATCAAACAGCTTGCGCAGCTTTTCGTTTTCGCGCAGCACATTCAGGGTGATTTCAGCGTGGTTTTTGGTATATCCGTTGCCGACAACCATGGTGACGTCCTTGCCCACGCCCTCGGCGCCCAGTGCCGCTTTGGTAAAGCTGGTCGCCATAGAGAAGAAGTAGACGATGCCATCGTCGCGCACCGGCAGAATGGCGCTCATCTCGCAGTTTTCAACATTAACACACGAGATGGACAGGTCATATTCCTTGCCGTCGTTGGCTGCGAGCGCCGCCTCAAGCACGGCGACCGGCTCGGTCGCACTGGCGACGACCACCTTGTGGTACACGCCCAGTTCCATCAGCGGCTCAACCTGAGCGGGGTTGCGCACCACGCCGACGACGTTTCCCTTGGGTCCGACCTTTTTCATGGCCTCGTAGCCGCACAGCACGCCCGACTTGCCGTTGGCGCCCAGAATGAGCACGCTGTCGCCCTCTTTAGGCAACTTGCGGGCCTGGGCAGGCGCGCCCGCCACGTCCAGCGCGGCCAACGCCAGCGCTTCGCTCATGTCGTCGGGCAGCTTGGCGTAGATGCCGCTTTCAAACAAAACCGCCTGACCCTCGATGTCGACGCGGTCGATATCCATATGAATTTCTTTGATTTTATCAATTTTAAGCGGAGTCATTGAAAGCGACACAAGCGACGCAATCTTGTCGCCCACCTTGAGGCCGCAGGTATCGACCAAATCCTCGCCAATATAGGCCACTTTGCCGATAAACATGCCGCCGGAGCCGGTGACCGGGTTCTGCTGCTTGCCGCGCTCGGCGACAATGCCCAGAATCATTTCGCCGATTTTCTGGGGATCATGGCCGCAGGCCTCTTCCATCTGCGTAAAGGAAGCCGAGTCTATGTTGAGCGAAATGACGTCGCAGATGATTTCATTGGAGTACCGCTTGGTCATATCGTTGTCGATCTTGTAAGCCGCCTGGGTCAGAACGCCCTTGGGCTCGATGACGCGGTGGATGCCGTACTTGTTGCCTTTCATTGCCATGATAATCTCCTCCAGTTTGTGTATTTTTGTGGTTGTTTTTTACTGACGGGGACGCAGTCCCAAAATGGCGCGCGCCTCGTCGGGCGACGCGACCTCACGCCCCAGCTCGCGCGCGATGCGCGCCGCCTTTTCCACCAGCTCGCCATTGGAACGCGCCGGCACGCCTTTGGACAGATAGACGTTGTCTTCAAAGCCGACGCGCACATGTCCGCCCATCAAAATGGCGGCCGTGGCCATGGGGAACTCGAACCGTCCGACGCCCGCAGCTGTCCATGTGCAGTCCTGCGGAATACTCTCTTTCATGAACAAAAGGTCGCGGACCTCTCCGGTGATACCGCCGTTGACGCCCATGACAAAGTCAAAGTGCATGGGGCCGGGGATGTGTCCTTTTTTGTGCAGGCGCAGCGCCATGTCAATCATGCCCTTGTCGAAAACCTCGATCTCGGGTTTGATGCCGCGCTCTTTCATGCGCTGGGCAAACTCGATAATCATGTTTTCCGTGTTGACGAAAATCTCATCGCCGCCAAAGTTGCAGGTGCCGCAGTCCAGGGTCGCCATTTCGGGCAGCAGCTCAATGGGCTGCAGGCGCTCGTCGGCCGTCATTCCCACGGCTCCGCCCGTCGACGGCTGAATAATCACGTCCGGGCAGACCGCCCGGATGGCGTCAAAACACTCGGCAAATCGGCCGCGGTCCTGGGTCGGCGTGCCGTCATCCCACCGCACATGCAAATGAATAATCGATGCGCCGGCGTCATAGGCGCTTTTGGCCTCGCGCGCAATCTCTTCCACCGTATACGGTACGGCAGGGTTGTGTTTTTTTGTGACTTCAGCCCCGCAGATGCAGGCCGTCAGAACGAGCTTTTCCATTACAGGCTGCCTCCTTTGCGTTGTTTGTCGAGCGGGACGACACAGGTGCCGCTGGCGCGGCAGACGACGATGGGCTCAGGCAGAACATCGCAGGCCGAATCGTTGATGTCCGGCCGGGGCGCAATGACCTTGCGCGCCTCAAAGACCATTTTCCGCGAAGTGCGGCCGACCGAAACAATCTCACCGGTCGCCTCGATGTAATCGCCCGCGTATACGGGCGCCAGGAACTCGACATTGTCATAAGCGCGGAACAGCCCCTCGTCCCCGTCGTGCAAAATCAAAAGCTCGGTCGCCACATCACCGAACAATCCCAGCATGCGGGCGCCGTCGACCAGATTGCCGCCATAGTGCGCATCGTGCGCGCTCATCCGCAGCCGAATGGTAGATTTCATCCTGTTGCCTCCTTTTTCGCAAAAAAATAAGCGCCATGAACCAAAACAAACGTCCTGTTCATAGCGCTTCATACCAAACAAAAAAGCTATTGATCCCGCAAGACCAATAGCTCTTCATGCGCAGGCATGACAAGGACAGCGCACTGGGCACAGCCCCCAAGAAAAACCGCGGCAGAACGACCCTTCTTTCGGCGACCGGCACATTCACCCCCGGCATCGGGCCCTGCCGCCCTTTGCATCCGGATGCTACCTTGCCGTTCGCGCCTCTATCTACTTTATACAGTTTTACCATCATCAGGATAGCGCTTTTTCTTTGATTTGTCAATACCCTTCTTCAATGACCTCTATCAGGTCCTTTTGCGTGAGCAGCAGGCGGCAAATGGTCAGCGCGCTGCGCGGGCACTCGTCAAACGCGCCTGCGGGCAGCAGACGGTAATCCATATGCCGCCGAATGGCCTGAAATCCCCCGCCCGCTTCGATTTCACGCTTAAGCGCGGCGGGGTCCACGTCACGCAGGCCGGCCACCTGATAATGGGCGGCAGCATAGCGTGCCGCCCCGTCATAATGCGTGGCCAGCAGGGCGATGCTGTTTTTATCGGCCAGGTAGCGCACCAGTGCGCTGACAATGCGACGTCCTTCCTCAGGGTTGGTACCCCGGGCAAACTCGTCGAGCACCAGCAGGCAAAAACGCCCCCGGCAGCGCGTCAGCGCGTTGTCCAGCGCTGTAATCTCAGCCCCAAAGCTGGACAGCCCCTGCTGGACTGACTGTCCGTCTTCGGCGATGAGAATGATCTCGTCAAACAGCGGCACTTCGGCCTGTTGCGCAAAGACAAAAAAGCCCATATGCGCCAGCAGCGCGTTGAGCACCACAGCGCGCAGCGCCACGCTTTTGCCGCCCATGTTTGCGCCGGTGATAACGGTCGGGCCGCGGCGCAGCTCGATATCGACCGGGGTGAACTCGCCGCCCGACTGCCGGAGCGTCTGGGCGACATAGGGGTCGAACATTCCGGTCAGCCGCAGCACGTTGCCGCCGAGCTGCGGACGGACGGCGCCCCACGTGCGCGCCAGGCGGGCCTTTTCAATGAGCAGGTCCAGCCGGGCGATGCGGCGCAGATCCTCTTCCATAGCATTCAGACTGGGCTGCAGCTCCTGCGACAAGCGGAGGCAGATCGCCTCTTCCTCGCGCTGCTCACGTGCCAGCACTGCCGTGCGCTGCGCCTGCAAATCATCGCTGACCGCGCCGGTGCGCCGTATTTCGTCTTCAATCTGCCTTTTTTCCTGCCGCACAGCGGCCAGCTCTTGGGAATACCGGCTGCTCACCGAAAATGCCGCCGTTCCCTGTCCGTCAACGTCCAGCAGTTGCAGCGCGTCGGTACACGGGTCCAGCTCAGCACCGCTGACACCCAGATCCCCGGCCAGCTGCGCTGCCTGCGGCGCAATCCGCCCGACCTGCATCAGAAAATTCTTGACTTCAAACAGTTCGACCTCGCCCAGCGCGACTTCACGGCATCGGGCAAAGGTGCGCCGCAGGTCCTTGACAAGCGAAAAGGCGTGCGCCAGCCGGGCAATCTGCCGCCACTGTGCGGCGTCAGCGCCGGCCAGCCGCTGCACGTCGTCCAACTCGCGCTCAATGCTCTCCTGGTCGCCGGGACCGCCGGGGCGCAGGTCACGCAGCAGCTCGCGCCCGCAGGCTGAAGCGGGGTGCAGCTCGTCAAGCACCCACTGCAAACTGGCATTGCTCAGGTTGTTATTCATTGGCTTCCCTCATTACGTCAAAGACGGGCGCCGTCACGGCAGCCGTCATTTTTTCCAAAAGCTCCTGCCCGTCAAACCGCCATCCGTAGGCTGAAACCGGGTTGACCGTGACCGCTGTCAGCACAGCGGTGTGCGCCACAGCTGCCTTTCCGCCCTTGCGCCGCCAGTCGGCAAGCGGCCCGCGCGACAGCAGAAACTGGGACGCATCGCCAGCAGCCAGCGTCAGATGGCCCAGGTCAAGACCCGAGCGCACCAGCGCCATTACGACAGAGTCGGTCACCGCTCCAGCCACCGCCAGCACGCCTGCACCGCCGGCTTTCTTCAGCTCCCGCGCCAGTTCGCTTCCGTCCAACGCCATACAGACGCCGTCAGACCTGCGCAGCACAAAACGCTCCCCCGGCAGCATGGGAAGCTCTTCACCCAGCCCGGGCAGCGTGAGCAAATCGCAAACGTGCGCCGTCTCTGCCACGACGGTATCAATATCCCGGTGCAGCGATGCGCCGGTGCACAAAATCACGCCGTCAGCCACTGCACGCGAGCACAGACTCCGCCGCCCGGCCGCGCCGTCGATGATGACCCGCCGAGCCCCCAGTTCAAAAAAAAGCTCTCGCAGGCGCGAAAGCTGTTCGTTCATCGAGGGGCCGCCCAGCTGCACATACCCATCGGACATCGTGCGGAATACGACAACCTGCCCCATCGGCGTGCGCACATCAGTGACCGCGGCAATCTCGCGCGTTGTATCGCACAGAGGCAGCAATCCCTCGGCCGTGGCAATCAGCGCACCCCGGCCGACATAAATGGGTGGCTTGGGGGTGTCGGTGACAATGTCGCGGCTCTCGCCGTCCCGGCCAATGGATGTCAGCGCCAGCCCCGCCGATTGCGCAGGCGGACCGATCAGCGTGCCCAGGACCGTTGTTTTCCCGGCGTTTTTGCATGTTCCGGCGAGCGACAGCGTCCGCACCCCGGCCGCAAGCTCATTCAACCGCATAAAGCCTCCGGGGTCCGGCCCACTCCCGGCGCAGAATGGCATACTGCTCCGTATCCACATACTGCCCCTGCCCGTTGCGGTATGCCTCGCGCACGCGCCCCTCATACTGCATGCCCAGCTTGCGCATGACAGCGCCCGACGCCTTGTTTTCAACAACGTGCACTGCCGCCAGCCGATGAAACCCGACCACGTGAAAGCTGTACTCCACAATGGCCGCAGCCGCTTCGGCCGCCAGCCCGCGCCGCCAGTACGGACGGGCCAGCACATACCCCAGCGACGCATATTCCAGCTGGCTGTTGACGTCGGGCAGCCCGGCCGAACCAATGGGCTGCCCTGTTTCGCGCAGCTCAATGCACCAGTTGTACTCATCCGGATTCTCATACGCTTTTTCCCACTGAAGCAGCAGCTCGCGCGTCACCGACAGCTCGCGGTGCGGCGGCCAGCTGAGATAGCGCGTCACTTCCGGGTCATTGGCCCAGCCGTTGAACATGGCGGGCGCGTCAGCGGGCGTAAACTGCCGCAGCACGAGCCGCGGCGTTTCCAGGCGCTGTGTTCCCTGATGGTTGAGCATCCCTCTTCCTCCTATTCTGACGGGCAGGCGCCCTCAAGCGCATCGCCGATGATGGCGTTGGACACCAGAAAGCCTTGGGGCGTCAGCCGCCACACGCCATTTTCGCAAACCACATGCCCGCTCGCCCGGTATTTTTCCAATCGGGCGGCATACGGAGCAAAGTCCGCCTCAAAACGCCTGAAAAAAGCATCCTCGTCAATGCCCTCTGCCGTACGCAGCTTGAGCATGACATACTCGCCGCTGCGGTTGCCAAACGACAGCTCATCCGCCTCTTCGACAATGGGCTGCTTGCCCAGCGCGCCCTCGACAAAGCCGTTGATATCCCGCGTAAAGCTAAAGCGCTTGCCGCCGTAAAAGCTGTGCGCCCCGCAGCCAAAGCCGAGGTATTCGCTCAAATCCCAATACTTGCTGTTGTGGCGCGATACCCGGCCGTCGCGGGCAAAGTTTGAAATCTCGTACTGTATAAAGCCATGCTCGCGCAGCGCATCCACCAGATACAGGTACATGTCGGCCTGTGTATCGTCGTCGGGGAGCACAGGATTTTGCCGCGCCAGCGGCGTGCCGTCTTCCACCTTGAGCGCATAGCACGAAATATGCGACGGCTCCAGTGCCAGCATCCCCTCGAGTGAAGCGCGCAGGCCGTCCATGGTCTGCCCCGGCAGACCGTACATCAGGTCGACTGACAGATTGTCCGTACAGTACTGCCTGCACAGGGCGGCTGCTTCCACCGCTTGTGCATAATTATGCAGTCTGCCCAGTGCTTCAAGCTCGGCGTCGTCCGCTGACTGAACCCCCATCGAGATGCGGTTGACACCGGCAGCGCGCAGCGCTTTAAAGAGCTTTTTATCGCAGCTTTCCGGGTTGACCTCGACCGTGATTTCCGGCCGGGTGAACTGCACGCGCTTTTGAAGTTCTTTGATGACATTGGCAATGCGCTTTGCACCCCAGACCGAAGGGGTGCCGCCGCCAAAGTACAGCGTGTCGGTCTCGTAGCGCCCGCCTTTGATGAAAAAGTCGTCAAACTGGGCTGTCAGCGCCTGCGCATAGCGGTCCATCAGCTTTTCGCTGTACTGGCTGGTCGAGCAGAAGTCGCAGTAAGCGCACCGCTGTTTGCAAAACGGGATATGAATATAAATGCCAAGCATTGTACTAAAATACCTCTCTGTGCAGATGCCTGCCCTGCGGGCATCAATCGTCGTCCAGGCGCAGCACCGCCATGAACGCTTCCTGCGGCACCGCGACGGTGCCCAGCGAACGCATTCGCTTTTTGCCCTCTTTCTGCTTTTCCAGCAGCTTCTTCTTGCGGGTGATATCGCCGCCGTAGCACTTGGCCAGCACGTCCTTGCGCATGGCCTTGACGGTCTCGCGCGCAATGATCTTGCCGCCGATAGCCGCCTGAATGGGAATCTCAAACATCTGCCGGGGAATGTTTTCCTTGAGCTTTTCGACGATGCGGCGCGCGCGCTCGTATGCTTTATCCGCATGGACAATAAAGGACAGCGCGTCGACAATATCGCCGTTGAGCAGAATGTCCAGCTTGACCAGCTTGGAACGCTGGTACCCCAAAAGCTCATAGTCCAGCGAGGCATAGCCGCGTGTACGCGACTTGAGTGCATCAAAAAAGTCGTAAATGATTTCATTGAGCGGCAGCTCATAATGCAGCTCGACACGGCTGGTATCGATATACTTCATATCCTTGTACACACCGCGGCGGTTCTGGCACAACTCCATCAGGTTGCCGACGTATTCTGACGGCGTGATGATGCTGGCTTTGACGATGGGCTCTTCGGCGTATTCAATCTCAGCCGGGTTGGGGTAGTTGAGCGGGTTGTCGATGACCAGCTCGTCGCCGTTGGTCATTTTCACATGATAGACAACGCTGGGCGCTGTCGTGATGAGGTCAAGGTCATACTCGCGCTCCAGGCGCTCTTGGATGACCTCGAGATGCAGCAGCCCCAGGAAACCGCAGCGGAAGCCAAAGCCCAGCGCGGCCGAGCTTTCAGGCTCGTAGGTCAGCGATGCGTCGTTGAGCTGCAGCTTTTCCAGCGCGTCGCGCAGGTCAGGATATTTCTTGCCGTCTGCCGGGTACAGGCCGGAAAAAACCATGGGCTGTACCTTGCGATAACCATGCAGCGGTTCGGTTGCCGGCTTTTCCAGGGTGGTCACCGTGTCGCCCACGCGGGTGTCGCGGACGTTTTTAATGGATGCCGTGATATACCCGACCTCGCCGGCCGCCAGTCCGCTGCACGGTTCATACCCCAGCGGACGCAAATAGCCGGTCTCCACGACCTGAAACTCAGCGCCTGTCGCCATCATGCGAATCTTCATGCCCGGCCTGAACTCGCCGTCAAAGACGCGCACATAGACAATGACGCCGCGGTACGGGTCATACTGGCTGTCAAAAATCAACGCGCGCGTACAGTCGTCCCTGCCCTTTCCCGGCGGCGGGACGTCGGACACGATGCGCTCGAGCACCTCGCGGATATTGATGCCCATTTTGGCCGACACCTCGGGCGCGTCCATAGCCGGAATACCAATGATGTTCTCAATCTCTTCCTTGGCCGCCTTGGGGTCGGCCGATGGAAGGTCGATCTTATTGATGACCGGCACAATCTCCAGGTCGTTTTCCAGCGCCAGATAGGTGTTGGCCAGCGTCTGTGCTTCAATGCCCTGTGCCGCGTCCACGACGAGCACTGCTCCCTCGCATGCGGCGAGCGAGCGCGAGACCTCGTAGTTGAAGTCGACATGCCCCGGCGTGTCAATCAGATTGAGCCGGTACCGCTCGCCGTCCAGGGCGTCATACTCTAAAAGCACGGCGCGCGCCTTGATGGTAATGCCGCGCTCCTGCTCAAGCTCCATGTTGTCGAGCAGCTGCGACGTCATTTCGCGCTCGCTGACAGCATTGCACAGCTGCAAGAGCCGGTCAGCCAGCGTCGATTTGCCGTGGTCAATATGCGCGACAATAGAAAAATTTCGGATTTTTGATTGGTCCATGGGCAAAAGCTCCTTCAGCGGACATTATTCGTCGGCGTTTTCCCAGTTGTGCCAGACATTCTGGACGTCGTCGTTGCTCTCCATCATCTCGAGCAGCTTGTTCATGTTTTTGATATCCTCTTCATCTGTCAGGGTAATATAGTTCTGGGGCACCATCTGCACCTCAGCTTCGAGGAAGGTCAGCCCCTGCGCCTCGAGGTTCTGCTTGACCGCATCCATGTCGTTGGGCTCAGTATAGATTTCAAAAACATCGCCGTCAGCCTCGAAATCCGAAGCGCCGGCCTCGAGAGCCTGCATCATGACCTCTTCCTCATCGCGGTCCTCGGCCTCGAGCACGAGCACGCCTTTCTGGTCGAACTGCCACGAGACGCAGCCGGCCGCCCCCATGTTGCCGCCGTATTTGTCAAAGTAGTGACGCATCTCAGAAACCGTGCGGTTGCGGTTGTCGGTGATGGTCTCGACAATGACGGCCACGCCGGCCGGACCGTAACCCTCGTAATTGATGTGCTCATAGTTTTCGGCCTGGGCTCCGCCCTGGTATTTCTGCAAAATGCGGTTGATATTGTCATTGGGAACATTGTCGCCCTTGGCCTTGGAAATAATATCCTTCAGCTTGGAGTTGCTGGCGGGGTCGGCGCCGCCTTCGCGAATGGCGATTGCCATTTCACGGGCGTAACGGGTAAAAACCTTGGCCCGCTGCTGGTCGACAAGACCTTTTTTACGGGCAATATTATGCCATTTTGAATGTCCAGACATAGAAAAGCCTCCATTTATAACGTATAAGAAATATTTTATCACATTTTCTCTATCAGTACAACACCGCACCTGCGAGATATGCGTGCAGGTGTATACCCGTGCGCAGCGGGCAACAAAAACCCCATCCCCGTTTTCTCGGGATGGGGCCTTGTTGCTGTGTTGCAGCGCCGCCTTTTAGATCAGGACGTCTTCGACAGTCCACCCCATGTTATACAGCACCTGGCAGAGCTCGGCCCGGGTGATGAGACTGTTGGGACTGAAGGTACCGGCGTCGCCCGTGCCGCTGAACATGCCAAGGTTCCACGCCGTACAGAGATATCTGACGCCGAGATCGACACGGCCCTGCAGGCTGTCCAGGATGTTTTTTCCATCACCGTTTTCAGCCCAGTCGGTCGCCCACGCGGTCACCGCCGCACTGTCGGGAAAATCGCCGGCAGACTGGCGGATCTCAATCTCTTTGTCCCAGGTATCCTCCCAGACTCCGTAGTAGCGGCTGAACATAAACGGTTTGCCGCTCACGTCCTGTCCGGCCAGCGTGGTGTTGACGTAGGTCGAAACCCATGCGCCGGTCTCCTCAGCCTTCTGAAGCAGGCTGTCAGCGTCCGCCCGGTCAAAGAGATTGACCTTGCCCGAGTCCAGCAGCATGTCAATCAGCATATAGGCCGCGTCGCCCCGCCTCAGCGGGATGTTGTCCGTACTCCAGTCGACGGGAATCGGGTCCCAGTTCGGGCGTTCACCGCCGTAGCTCTGCACCAAACGGTTAAAGATTGTATTCAGCTGCGCCTTGGTGATGACGTCGTCAGGACCGAACCTTCCGTCGCCATATCCCGTGAGCAGGCCGCCCTCGGTCATCTCCATCACAGCTGTGTAATACCAGTCGCCGGGCTGAACGTCGTCATAGGCGTTTGTATAGGGCTCGGTGCGGGGCGGCTGCCCGTTGGTGACTTTCATTGGCTGGCCATCTGTTGTGTCATAGCGGATCAGAAAAGTGCGGTCATATCCGCCGGCCGTCTCATAGACATCGACAATAAGCCCCGCCGGAATGGTTGTGTTGATGTCGATGACCCGCATGTTTCTGAGCTCGACCATGACAGTGCCGCCGGACGGCCACTGGAAATCATCGTTGTCATACACCTCGATGATTTCGTCATAAAGCTCCCGCGCCTGTTGAATGGTAATGCTTTCCGGCGGAACGCCAATGGCACTGCCGGACGCACCGCCCGTCGTGTCAAAACGGCCCCAGAATGTATAAGTGTCCTGCAGATAATCAAAGAAGTACGCATCTACAATCACGCCGTCGGGGACCTCGACAAAATCCAGATCTGACGGTTCCCATATGCCGCCGCTGATGTCCAGCAGGATATTTTTTCCCGCCGGCCATTCAAAGCCTTCCTCCGGCCTTGTAATTTCAACATCGCCGGAACCGCCTTTGCTCAACAGCTGGTACATCTCTACAGTGGCGTCGTAGTACGAACGGTCAAAATCGCCGACCGCGCCGCTCTGACCATTGTAGCCACTCTCTGCTGCATAAACCGGAAGCATCCCCGCCAAAATGGCCAGAGCCAGCAGAGTGCTGAGCAGTTTCCCGCATTTTTTCACAAGATGCCTCTCCTTGTCTCTAAAATTCCCATAAAATAATTATACTGCAATCCATCAGACGACACAAGCGGATTTTTCACCATCAGATTCGAATGAATGTATATCAGGCGGCCGCGGGGCAAAAATAAAGGCAAAGTGAGGTGAGACAGATGAAAAACAACAAACAGAACGAACACAATCAGCAGAACAACAAGCAGAACAAAAACCAGCAGAACCCGCAGAACCAGCAGAACCGCCAGAACAACGGCGAACAGCGCTGATTTCCTTCATAAAAGCTCCCGCATTGATATGCGGGAGCTTTTTTACTGCTACTCTTTGCCTGATGTTTTAAAACCTTCGCCCAAAACCTCGCTGACATCATACAGCATCATAAAGGCATTGGGGTCAGCCTCGGCCACAATGCTTTTGACGCGCACGACCTCGTTGCGGCGCACCGCACAAACCAGCACCGTCTTTTCGGCACCAGTGTACATGCCCTTGGCCTGCATGGCAGTCACACCGTGATGCAGGGCCTTCATAATGCCTTCCGAGACTTCCTGGGGATGATTGGTGATAATAAAGGCGTTTTTCTGCTTGTCACCGCCGTAAACGACCTGATCAATCACTGCGCCCGAAACGTAGGTGACAATGATGCCGTACATGGCGCTTTCCAGGCTGTGATACACAATGGCACTGCCCGCAATGACGATGACATTGACGACAATACTGGTCGTACCCAGCGGTACGCTGCGCTTGAGATAAAAGTACTTGGACAAGACGTCCGTGCCGCCCGTCGTTCCGCCGACGCGGAAAACCATGCCGAAACCGACGCCCATAATGACGCCGCCGAACAGCGCGGCAAGCAGTGTGTCACCGGTGTAAGCCGGCAGCAGCGGGCCGCACAGGTCAATGAAGAGCGACGACGCGACCAGCGACAAAAGGGTCTTAAAAAAGAACTCACGTCCGAGAATCCGGTAGCCGATGACAAACAGCGGAACATTGAGCAGAAAGTTCACAACGCCGATCGGTGCGCCGAACAAATGGTCCAGCACCAGCGAAACGCCCGGCACGCCGCCCATCGGTACGCCCGACGGCTGTAAGAATACTGTCAGGCCCACGCCGTACAGACATGAGCCGACAACAACGACGACGCACTGCCAGACCAGTGTAAGCGTCACTCCCGACCGCGGTGTGGCTGCATTTTTTCCCATAAGCTCCTCCTTTTATTTCAGGGGCAGCAAAGACGCAAAGTCCCGGGGATTAAAGCCCTTGTATTCCTTGCCGCCGATGCCCGTCATATCATCTGCCATGCACAGGGCATTGTATACCGACTCGCGCGCGGCCTCGACGCAGGCTTCAAAAAACAGGTCTATGCGGTTGTCGGACAGAACATCCATGCTGCGGATGTGCTCTTCTTTGTAATCGCGCAGGTTTTTCTCATAATTGGAAAAGGCAACAGCGTAATCGCCGCTCGAGTTGCCCAGCGGCGAGCCGGTCATGGCCATACCGACGATGGCGCGGCGCGCCATACGGCGCAGCTGACGATCGGTCATGGGCGCATCAGTCGCCACGACGATAGAGCACGAGCCGCGCGCTGAATCGTCAATGTAGGTGGGCAACGGCTTATAGGGCAGCTGATGACCATAAATATTGAGATTGCCGCCGAAGTTGGCCTGCAGCAGAACGCCGACCGTGAAATCACGCTCTTCGCCGATGTTGGCGCCGCGCACCACGCGCGAGGAAGTGCCGATGCCGCCCTTGTAGCCAAAGCAGGTGCAGCCGGTGCCGGCGCCGACCGCGCCTTCCTGCACATCGAGTCCGGCGTTGGCCGCCGCCTGAGCGACATGCTCGGGCCGCACATGGCCGCCCATGATGTCGCTCAGCGAGCCGTCGTTGGTCTCCATAACGCACAGATTGATGGACTTAAACGAGCAGCCGTCCAGGTCATGACGGTGATAATCCAAAAGCCCCTGCATGACCGGGCCGACCGACAGGGTCGACGTCAGCGCGATACACGACTCCAGCTCGCCCAGCTCTTCTATCTGCAGCGAGCCCGACGCTTTGGTATGGCCATTGCCCGGGCAGATGCCGGCGGGCGGCCGCTTCATAAACAGATTTCCCTGATGCGGCTTGATAAAAGTGACGCCCGTTCGGATATTGTCGCCTTCAATCAGGGTGCAGTGCCCGACCGTAACGCCGGGCACATCAGTGATACTGTTGCGCGGACCGGTCTCGAGCCGGCCCGGGACTTCCATCCAGTCGCGGATGCGTTTACACTCTTTCATGACAAACTCCTCCATCATCGCGTAATGTCCGCGTCCAGCTTTTTGATGAGCGCGGCAATCGTATGCTCGTTATTGCCAGGCAGCAGCGCAGGGTGCAGCCTGAGGACATCGGGGTGGGCATTTTCCGGCGCATAGCAGTTTCTGGTGCTTTGCAAAAGCTCGACGTCATTTTGTCCGTCGCCGACGACAAACAGATGGTCCGGGTCAATGCCTAGGTATTGACAGACAAAGCGAGCTCCTGCGCCCTTGGTGGCCCCCGGCTTGAGGATTTCATAAAAATAAGCGGCCGAGTGCTGGGCGTGGAATCTTCCCGCATAGGCCCGGTCGATATACGCCGTCATCTCGCCAATCTTATCCGGGTCCATGGTCAGGTTGAGCTTAATCCAGGGCTGTGCAATCTCTTCCGGCGCCATGGGGCGGTAGGGGATTTTGACGTATTCAAAATGACGCCTTGTGATTTCGCTGCCGCGCGCGACGTATTCGCCGTCCAGCACCGACACCTCGATGCCGGCATCCGGGAATCGCTGCGCGAGGTCGAGTGCCAGCTCGTAACCGTCCTGGCCGACGGCTTCGGCACGCACGATCTCCTTCTTTTGAAAGTCATAGACCACAGCACCGTTGCAGATGACGCAGGGCGCGTTGATTGCAATGTCCTGCAAAAAGTATTCCATACCGGCCTTAGAGCGGCCGGTCGCGACGGCAAAGCGTCCGCCGTTTTGCGTAAAATACGCCACTGCTTCACGGTTTTCCTGTGAAATCTGGCGGTCATCGCCCAAAAGCGTGCCGTCCATATCACTCAAAATCAAATATCCGTCAAATTTGCTCATACCATTCTCCCCGGCTGATTTTCTGTAAAAAGGCGGTAAAATACGGCGGCAGCGGACAGCTGACATGCAGTATCTCACCACTCGTCGGGTGGACAAAGGTCAGTTCACGCGCGTGCAGGCACTGGCCGCCCAGCCCCGTCCGGTCGTTTTTGGGGCCGTACAGTGGGTCGCCGGCAACCGGATGCCCGATGTGTGCCATATGGACGCGAATCTGATGGGTCCGCCCGGTCTCGAGCTTGCACCGCACATGGGTATAGCCCTCGTACCGCGCCTGCACATGGTAATGGGTCACCGCCGGACGGCCGCCGGGCACAACAGCCATTTTTTTGCGGTCGCGCGGACTGCGGCCAATGGGCGCATCAATCGTTCCACTATCCTCTCGCAGGCCGCCAATGACAACGGCGTCGTAAACGCGCGACAGCGTGCGCGTTTTGAGCTGCTCTGACAAGCTCTGATGCGCACGGTCGTTTTTGGCTATAATGAGCAGGCCCGACGTATCCTTGTCAATGCGGTGCACAATCCCCGGGCGTTTTTCGCCGCCAATGCCCGAAAGACTGTCTCCGCAATGCGCCAGCAGGGCGTTGACCAGCGTGCCGTTTTCATGTCCGGCCGCAGGGTGCACCACAAGGCCGCGCGGCTTGTTGACCACAATGACGTCGCTGTCCTCATAAACAATATCAAGCGGTATCTGTTCCGGCGCGACAGCACTGTCGCGCGCCTCGGGAAGCTCAACATCCAGCGCCTCGCCGCCGCTCAAGCGAAAGTTCTTTTTGACCGGCTCTGCGCCGGCAAGCACAAAGCCGCCCTCCAGAAGGCGTTGTGCCGCGGCGCGTGAAAGTCCGGGCACTGCCGAAGCCAGAAAAGCGTCGATGCGGCTTCCCGCCGCATCAGGCGGGACCTCAATTCTTGTCCGACTCATGCTGCTGTGCCTTTCGCAGTTTTTCGTCCATGAACAAAAAATAAATGACGACCATGATTCCGCCAACCACAATAAAGCTGTCGGCCACATTGAACACGGCAAAATTGATGAGCCGGAAATCAAACATGTCGATAACATAACCCAGCCGCATACGGTCGATAAAATTGCCCAGTGCGCCGCCGATAACAAACAAAATCCCCAGCCGGCCCCACAGATTGCGCGCGTAATCCTTTTTCAGCATCCAGACCATGATTGCCACGGCGACAACGGTCATTACGATGAAAAACCACCGCCGCCCCTGTAGGATACTGAATGCGGCGCCGCGGTTTTCGGTGTATACAAAGTAAAAAACGCCGTCAATCAGCGGGATTTCGCCGGCTGCGCGCACAACGGTCAGCGCCCAGTACTTGACAAGCTGGTCAAGCGCAATGATGCCTGTGACCAACGCAATGGACAAAAGCATGATGTTCCTCCCTGTGACCTGACTGAAAAGCTGCTGCGGACATTATACCGCATCGGCCCGCTTTTCGTGAAGACTGACAATAGACGAATCGCACTATTTTTACGATCTGTTTTTGTTTAGTTTGTCTATAGCAAAAAGCCGCCTGCCACGCGCCTGAAACGCGCCGCCAAGCGGCCTTGCGCCACCCGCTCACAGCAGGTTGCGTTTTTTCATGAACAGCCATGACACGCCGGTAAACACAACCGCCAACACGATCGGCAGCCAGTAACTGGGGATACTGGTGCCCGGAATGGTAAAAATCGGCAGGTCAGTGTTCATACCGTAAAAGCTGAACACTACATTGGGCACCGTCATCAGAATGGTGATAACGGTCAGCACTTTCATAATAATATTGAGGTTATTGGAAATCACCGATGCGAAAGCATCCATAGTGCCGCTAAGAATACTGGAGTAAATATCGGCCATCTCAATGGCCTGCTTAAACTCAATGATAACGTCTTCCAAAAGCTCCTGGTCCTCTTCGCTGAACTTGAGGATGCGGCCGCGCAGCAGCTTTTCCAGCGTTGCCTCGGTCGATTTAAGCGACGTAGTAAAATAGACCAGCGACTTTTCCATGGTCAAAAGCTGAATGAGCTCTTTGTTTTTGAGCGATTTGTACAGCTCGCGTTCGACGCGGCTCGACATCTTGTCAATCTGCCGCAGGTCGAACAGATAGCGCCCCGCGGCGCGCAGCAGAATCTGCAGCACCAGCCGGGTTTTGAGGGCGGTATTGACCCCCTTGCAGCCCCGGCCCGACGTGATGTCTGACAAAATCGGGTTGGGCTTGAGCGAAACGGTGACGACATTGTCCCGCGTCACGATAATGCCAAACGGCAGCGTCGTAAACATCATCTTGCCGTTTTCCTCTTCGGACACCGGGATGTCGGCAATAATCAGGGTCTGTCCTTCATCGACCTCAAGGCGGGATGTTTCCTCTTCGTCCAGTGCGGCACGCAGGTATTCATCCTCGATTTCAAGCGCGTCACGCACCTGCGCGAGCTCTTCCTCAGTGGGTGTGACCAGGCTGACCCAGCAGCCGGGCTCCAGCCCGTCCACCTGCGCCAGCCGGCCATCCTGTGTTTTATAAAAGTTTAACATGTCGGCTCCTTTCTGACGTGCGCCGACACCAGACCTCTACTCCCGAAGCGGCGCAAGTCCCTGTATTTTGCTTTTCCGTCTACTTCCGGGCTCGGGACTCACAAAACCACTCCTCGTTTGTTTAATGAACAGGGCATCTGCCTGCCAGAATATTATAAGCCCTGAACTGCCCTTTTTGCAACCCATTTTTTCATTTTTCCCCGATTTTGGCCAATATGCCGATATTACGCCCTCGTTCTCTCCCATTCTTTCTTTTTCTCGTTTTTACGCGTTCTTGACATTTGCTTCCTACAGGTGTAGTATGGTTGTAATACTACATCTGTAGGAGCCATTATTATGAATCATCTGAAGCTGACCGACAGTGAATGGCTGGTTTTGTGCGCCTTATGGGACGGCCACCGTGCCCTGGGAGAAATCACCGCTGCCCTGCGCGCACAGACTGGCTGGAGCCGCAACACAGTGCATACCTATCTGACACGCATGGCGGAAAAGGAGCTGGTCGCCATTGACCGCGAACGTACGCCCCATCAATACTGCGCAGCAGTGACGCGTGCCGAATGTGAGGCTGCCGAGCGCCACAGCCTGCTCGATCGCGTATACCAGGGTTCTGCCGGGCGGTTGGTGACGGCCTTTGTCCGTGACGGGTCTTTGACCGCCAAAGAGCGGGACGAGCTGCGCCGTCTGCTCGACGAAATGGAGGTGTAGCGGTGCACAACATCTGGGCCTTTGCTTTGCAGACGCTGGCAGCTTCGGCGACTGCCGCCGCCCTTTTGGCGCTCAAGGCATTGTTCCGCCGTCATTTTTCGCCGCGCTGGCAATACGGCATGTGGGCTGTGCTTGCCGCCGCTCTGCTGCTTCCTGCCCGCGGCGGCGGGCTGCTTTTTCCCACCCTTGGCCTGCACCTCGAAACGCTCAAAACTGCCGTTGAAAGCTCGCTGCACTCTGTCTACAGCGCGCCTTATGATGTCACACAAATCGGCCTGCCCATTCCCCTGCCGCCGTCGCAGGCCCCGGGCAGCGTCACTGACTGGCTGTTTGTCCTTTACATGGTGGGCGTCGTGTTCTCTCTGTTCGTGTCTGCGGCCAGCTATATGCGTCTGCGCGTTTCACTGCGGCAGGCTGTACCAGCTGGACCGCAGCAGCTTGCGCAGGTCGAGCAGGTCTGCACGCTTTACGGCCTGCGTCCCTGCACCCGCACTGTCATCAGCGCGCGCACGCCAACCGCCTTTATCTGCGGCTTTGTGCGGCCCATTCTGGTACTGCCTGCCGGCGGCACAGACGACAAGGTCATCCTGCACGAGCTGCTGCACCGGAAATACGGTGACGTTCTGTCGGGTATGGTCATCTGTGTGCTGCGCTGCCTGCACTGGTGCAACCCGCTCATCCGCTATGCGCTGCGCCGCGCACAGGCCGACTGCGAGGCGCTGTGCGACCAACGCGTGCTGGAAAAGCTCGAGGGCGAGGACCTGCGCGAATATGGGCGCATCCTGCTTTCCATGGCAGACAGCCGCTTTTCCCGCACCCCTGGCACTTCTTCGATTGCAAACGGCGGACGGAACATTCGGGCCCGCATTGAAAGTATCGCCCGCTTCCGCCTGTACCCGCGTGATATGCGTCTGGTATCCGGGTGCATCGCCGTTGTCATGCTCTTTTCCTGTGCGGGCTGGCTGCAAACGCCTCTGCGCGCCTGGTACGATTACGAAGCATCTGTATCGATTGCCGAGCGCATGACCTTTGCCCGCCTGCACCGTGCAGAGTCGGCGCGAGATGCCTTTTTCCTGTACGCCGCCGCGCTTGAACGCACCGACGGCTGTATTCTGGCGCGTGTCACACCGCTTTCCAGCCACAGTGAGCTGGCTGCACAGCTGTCCGCAAGTGGCGGCACGCTGCCCATTGACGACCCGCCGTTCGGACACTGTGCCCTGTACAGTCTGCGCGAGGAGAGCGACAGTGCTTCAGCACTGCTTGTCTTTGAGAGCGGCCACTGCTATTCGCTGCGTGCTGACAAACTGTCCGACGGCTGGATTGTCGAATGTCCGGACCAGTGGGTTCAGAACATCGAGGCCTTCGGTTTTTTCAGTGCAAACGAGCTGCCACCCCTTGAAACCTTTTCAGCGGGCACTGCGCTGTTTGACGCCGAGGTGACAGCGCAATATGTCATTGTGGCAGATGCTCCCGAAGCGTCAGAAAGCTCTGCCCTGTACGACCCGACACTGTATGAAAACGGCCTGGCCGAATACACTTTCCGCATCGGCCACGGCCTGCGGTTTCGCTGGAAGGGCAGCGAGGCCGCCGAAATTTCCGGTGCGCTCGAGGCCTTTGCCGGCAGTCCGCCCTCCGGCGATTTACCCGATCCTTGGCTCCCAGATGAAACGGTCAGCAGCTCCAGCAGCGGGAGCAGCGCCTTTTCCAGCCTGTTTCAGCCGGGTGAGCTGCGCGACCTGGGCGGCAGCGGCGGCTCCGGCCCGGCCGAGGACTGGCAGCCGCCTGCGCTTCCTGACGGCTATGTGTTGTCGGTCTACCGCAGCGGAGAGCTGCTGGACACCGTACTGCTGCTGCCCGGAGGTGAATCATGAGTCGAATGCGCTCTGCCCTGTCTCGCCTGGCGTGGGGCTACCTGCTGCTCTTTTTTCATATCAACATCGGGCCCATTTCTCTTTTGCCTCAGTGGGTGGCCTGGCTCGTCATCGCATGGGGGATTTACGGACTGGCGGACGAGGACCGCGACCTCGCACTTCTGTGGCCCTTTAGTGCGGCGCTGGCGCTGCTTGACCTGTCCCAGCCGCTGCTGGCCGGTGCCTGGGCCGGCTGGCTGACCCTTTTGCAGACAGTGCTTTATCTGTATGTTCATTTTGGCCTGCTGACATCATGCGCACGCCTTGCCGGACGATTTCAGGCTCCGGGCCGCGCGCTGGACGTGCGTCTTCGCAGACTGAGGAATGCTTTTATCATGCTCGACACCCTGACCGGCTTTGTGCTGAGTTTCTGGCTGGCGCCTGCGGTCAGCGTTGTACTGGGCGCTGTGCTGCTTGTCATTGCTGTAATCATCGCTGTCTCGCTTTTTCAGCTGCGCCGCTGCTTTCCGGCTGCTCTATCAGAAGAGACTCCCCTATAGGAGTCCCCGTCTTTGTGCAAAAAGGCCTTTGCCGTTTTATACGGCAAAGGCCTTTTCATGTCTCTTGATTTTGCTCTGACTTTCAGCGTATACCCTGCTTAAAAGCACTCTGCAATCAGCGATGCCAGGCACATCACAGCTGCTCAGACGATCCGCAAAGTGTGCGCTTTATTCAGGCTGTGTTTCGGGCGAAGGAGAGTTTTTGCAGACCAAGGCCTTTTCCAGCTTGTGGTCCTTGACCTCGAGCACGCGAATGTGCAGGCCGTCAATGTCAATCTCAAACTGTGTGCCGTCGTCAGGCACCGAACCGTAGTTGGAAAACACATAGCCGCCGAAGGTATCGACGTCCTCGTCGTCCAGTTCAACATCCAGGGCCTCGACGACATCCTCCATCAGCGCGCTGCCGCGAATCTTCCACGTCTGGGAATCAATGCGCTCGATTTCTTCTTCCGGCGGCGGGGCGGCCTGTTCATCCTCAAGGTCGCCGACCAGCTGCTCGAGCAGGTCTTTCATCGTCACGACGCCTTCCATGCCCCCGTGCTCGTCAAGCACAACGGCAAAGGGGTTGCGGCTTTGCTGCATCTGGCGGAACAGAATGTTTGCGCTCAAACCCTCGGGCACGAAATACGGAGCATACACTGCGTTTTTCATGACATTGTCGCGGCTTCTGTCTTTCATACGGAAATAGTCCTTGGCGTTCAGAATGCCAACAACGTCGTCCACAGTCTCGCCGCAGATGGGGTAGCGGGTGTGGCGGCTGTCGCGGATGGTCTGCTCCCACTGCTCGTCAGACTCGTCAAGCCACAGCATCGACAAATCAGTGCGGTGCGTGCAGAACTCGCCGACCGTCAGATCATCGAACTCAAAGACATTCTGAATCATTTCTTTTTCCGAAACGTCAATGACACCCTTTTCACTGCCCGCATCAACCATCATGCGGATCTCTTCCTCGCTGACCTCTTCATCCTCAGCATTGGGATCAATGCCCAAAAGCCGCAGCACGGCACCAGTCGAAATAGTCAGAATCCACACAATAGGAGCACACAGTTTGGCAATAAAGTACACCAGGCCTGAAATAGCTAAGGCTACCGATTCTGACTTGCGCATGGCGACCCGTTTGGGTACCAGTTCGCCAAAAATCAGGGTAAAGTACGACAGAATAATGGTAATAACAATGACGAAAACTGTGCTGAGGACACTTTCAGAAACCCTGACGCCCATCGACATAACCCAGGTGACCAGACGATCAGAGAAGTTTTCGGCTGCAAATGCCGCGCCCAAGAAGCCGGACAGCGTAATGGCGATTTGAATAGTCGACAAAAAGCGTGACGGCTGGCTGGTCAGCCACTGCAAGCGCTTGGCGCGCTTATCTCCTTTCTGCGCCAACTGCGCCAGACGAAGGTCGCTGACCGAAATAACGGCGATCTCGGCACAGGCAAAAATCGCGTTGAACGCGATAAGTATAACTTGTATCAGAATCTGTCCCCAAATAGATTGAGTCACTTTTTTTACACCTCATTAAATTAAGACAAAAATTGACGTTACGATCTGCTTTCTGCCGGACCATGCTTCAGCTCAAAAATCTGAGCAAACACAAAAAGACACACCCATGCACCCAACGTACAGTGCACGGGTATGTCTGTATCCGCAGATTCAGGCCGGTTGCCCGGCGGGCACATCGCTCGTCGCTTTCGCCGCCTTCGTCGTCCATTGCTGCGTCTTACTCCTCTCTCAATCAAAAAATACAGTATCTCCGAGACCTGTCAGTCCGGTCTCAAGACACTCATTAAGCACTATTATACGAAACCAGCCCCTCTTTGTCAATACTCAAAAAGGGGCCGGAGCTGTTATTCCAGATTAAGGTGCTTTGTGAGCAGATGGTTGGTGACAAAGAAGCAGACTGCCGAAAAAAAGACCTCGTAGGCAATGCCGCACCACATCCCCATGTGTACCAGGGTCTCTTCGTTCATGCGTCCCAGCCAATCCAAAAATCCAACCCAGTCCTGCAGGTGGCCGATCAGTGAAATGCCCACCACAGTCACTGTCTGAATGGCCGTCGTGACGACTAAAAAAGCGCCAAAGCTGCCGAGCAGCTTTTTGCTGTTGAGCTGATGTCCCAGTGCAATCGACACATAGACGACCAGAATGCTCAGGGCCAGCCCAGCCAGCATGAGCAGAATGAGCTCAATGAAGAACGCCAGCGGCGACAAACCGAACCATTTATCCATGTTCTGCCAAATAGAGCGCCACGCTGCAGGGAAGGCTCGCAGGTCGTCCAGCCCGATGGCCATGACCATGATGCTGCCAACAGCGACAACGCAGCTGACGATGCTCCACAGTGCCGACACAATGAGCTTGCTCGTAATGAGCTGCCACGGTCTGACCGGCAGGGTAAACATCAGGTAGCCTTCATCGCCAAGCAGGCTTTTATAAAACCGCTGGATGGTGATGAGCATGGTCGCGACAAAAATACCAATCAGCGTGATGACATAGACCATCATGCTGATGCCCTGCGGCAGGGAAAAGTTGCGGGGCTGGATGATGAAAAAAATCTTGTTGATGACTGTGAACAGGAACAAAACGGCAAACAGCGGCAGAAAGGTCCGCCCCGTCGCCCGAACTTCGTACTTGAGCAGCTTGCCTAACATTTGAATACCTCCCTGAAAAGCGTGTCGACGCTCTTCCCCTCTTTTTCGCGGATATCGTCGACCGACGACTGCAAAACGATCTTTCCCCCGGAAATAAAGACCACCTCATCCAGCACCTTTTCCACATCCGCAATCAGGTGGGTCGAAATGACGACCGTGCTGTTTTCAGCGTAATTGCTGATGATGGTATCCAGAATATAATCGCGCGCCGCCGGGTCGACGCCGCCGATGGGCTCGTCGAGCAGATAAAGCTGCGCGTTGCGGCTCATGACCAGAATGAGCTGCACCTTTTCTTTGGTGCCCTTGGACATGGTTTTGAGCTTATCCTTGCGGCTGACCCCCAGCCGATCGAGCATGTCATAAGCCTTTTTCGGGTCAAAATCAGCGTAAAAGTCGCGGAACATGTCAATGATTTCACCCGCGGACATCCAGTCGTTGAGGTAACTGCGCTCGGGCAGATAGGACACAATCTCTTTGGTGCCGACGCCCGGCGCATGGCCGTCAATCAGTATCTCGCCCGCCGTCGGCGTCAGGATTCCGGCCGCCAGCTTAATGAGAGTGGTCTTGCCGCTGCCATTGGGGCCAAGCAGCCCGACAATCTTGCCGCGCGGCAGCGTCAGGTCAACGTAGTTGAGCGCCAGCTTGACGCCATAGCTTTTCACCAGCTTGTTACAAACCAACAGTTCATCCATTGTTTTCGCCCTCCGTGTCGAGAATTTGCTGCCGTGCTGCAGCGCGGGTGTAACCCAGCCGCTCCATGCGGGCAAAAAAGTCATCAATGACCTCCTGTGCCAGCGCAGCCTTTGCCTTTGCAATCATCGCGCTGTCTTCGGTGACAAACCGCCCGCTCGTGCGCTCGGAATACAAAAGCCCTTCGCGCTCAAGGTCGGACAGCGCCCGCTGCATGGTGTTGGGGTTGACCGATGCCTCAGCCGCCAGTTCGCGCACTGACGGCAGGCGCGTCCCCACCGGATAGATTCCCGCGATGATGCGCAGCTTGACCTGCTCGGCGATCTGGACGTATATGGCCCGGTCGCCGCTGAAGTCCCATGTCATGCTTCCGCCTCCTGTACCGTTGTATTAAGTTCTTGGTACAATAATACAATAGTACAGCCGCTTTGTCAAGAGGGGTTCAAAAATTTTTCTCTACAGTTTTTACTGTGTGCTCCAGTGCCTCCGTTGGCTCTTGTCAGGGCAGGCGAATTGACCGGTCTTCGGCGTTTATTCAACATGTTTCCCGCGCCGGCGCAAACAACATACCCGGATGATACCGGCGCTCCATCCAAAAGAAAAAGCTCCGGACGGCTAAGCCGTCCGGAGCTTCTCTTTTTTCTGGTTATTTCACAAAGTCATACAGCCGCAGCATGGTGACAATACTCTGCTCGCGGGTGTACGGGTCAGAGGGCGCGAACTGATTTCCCTCGATGCCGTTCATGATGCCCGAAGCCTGCACCTGCCCCACGGCCTCAGAAGCCCAGCTGGAGATGGATGCGTTGTCGGCAAAGCTGGCCGTGCCGGCGGTCAGCGGCTTTTCCATGACATTGGCCAGACGGGACAGCATGGTCGCCGCTTCTTCACGGGTCAGGGACGCGCTCGGGTCAAATTTGCCGTCGCCCACGCCGTTGACAACACCCAGACCGGCCATCTTTTCGACGTTGACATCTGTCGTGTCGCTGAAGGTGGCGCGTTCGGTGATTTCCGTACCCATGACGGTCTCGTACAGCTCGACAGCCAGTGCGCAGAACTCAGCGCGCGTCGTGGCCTGTGTGTAGGCCGACTGCAGGGT
>DVMR01000007.1 GCA_018714845.1 Candidatus Ventrousia excrementavium | reverse complement strand
CTGGACTTAAACCGCACCTTCCCCGGCAAAGCAGACGGCAGTTACAGTGAGCAGCTGGCCTGGCACATCTGGCAGCTGACAGACGGGTATGATTACCTGCTCGACCTGCACTGTTGCGGACTGTACGGCTCGACTTACGGTATGGGTTTTTACAGCCGGCATCCCTGGGCTGAAGAGCTTCTGAATGCTCTCATGCTGGACACCGTTGTGCACACCAAGGGCACCCGCGGCCAGCTGTACATTGAGGCGGCAGAGCGCCGCGGGCAAAAGGGGGTTTTGATTGAGCTGCCGGGCGGGCAGCCGGGCGGCGTCATCGACCTGCCGGCCGCAGAAAAATGTGCAGACGGCGTTATGAACTACCTCATGCACATCGGCGCGGTCGAAGGTCAGGCACAGCCATGGGATAAAACGGCCTTTTGCTCGACGCTCATTGACTGCGGCGCTGCGGCACATGACGGACTGTTCAGGCCAGCCGTACCGGCGGGTAAGGAAGTTGATAAAGGCGAGCTCCTGGGCTGGCTCGACGATGAGCCGATGACAGCCCCCTGTGACGCTGTGGCGACCATGATCTCGCCCATGCGGTATGCCTTTGCGGGCATGAAACTGTTCAACCTGACCGAGCGGCGTAAGGTACAACCCGGCGAAATCCCCTGCCCCGAGGCCAAATAAACTTTTGTGAAAGAATGCTGCCAGCAGCAAGAAAGGCGGAAAACCATCATGTATGACATTCTTTTGAAAAACGGCACCATCATTGACGGCACCGGCGAAAAGCCGTATCAGGCAGATGTCGCTATCGAGGATGGGAAAATTGCTGCCATCGCGCCCGGCATTTCCGAAGGCCTGGCGCGGGAGACAGTCGATGTCAGCGGCCTGTGTGTCACCCCGGGCTTTATTGATATTCACTCCCATTCTGACCTCAGTTTTATTGAGGACGAACGGGGCGAGGCCAAACTGTATCAGGGCGTGACAAGCGAGCTCTCCGGTCAGTGCGGCTCGTCGCCGTTCCCGTGTCCGCCGGGACAGGAAGGGCGGATTGCCAGTTATGGCGACACCAGCAAGGGCAATTTTGCCGCCTGTTCGCTCGAAGCGTTTTTGGCGGGCGTTCAGGCGCGCGGGAATAAAATGGGCACTAATCTGATGCCGCTGGTCGGTCATGGCGTGCTGCGCTGCGGTGTTTTGGGCTTTGAAAACCGCAAGCCGACCGATGCAGAGATGAAGCAGATGCGTGAGCTTCTGGCCGCCGACATGGCGACCGGCGCGTGGGGCATGTCTCTCGGCCTGGGCTATACGCCCGGCCTGTCGGCTGACACCCATGAACTGTGCCTGTTGGGCGAAGAAGTGGCGCCGCATGACGGCATCATCACCTCGCACATGCGCAACCAGGGCACTGGCACGCCGCAGTCACTCGAAGAGATGTTCGCCATCAACCGCCACAGCGGTGCCCATGTGCACATCGCGCACTTCAAGGCGAGCGGCCGCGCCAGCCATGGCCGCGCCCCTGAGTTTGTGCAGATTGTCCGCGACGGAAAAGCTTCGGGCGTTAATGTCACTGTTGACTTGTACCCGTACACGGCATCGTCTTCGGGTATCACCAATTCCTTCCCCAAGTGGTCCATCGAGGGCGGAAAACAGCGTGCGGTCGAGATATTGAACGGGCCGGAACGCCAAAAGCTAATGTCCGAGCTGGAAAAATCTTTTGATACACCTGAACAGGGCAAGGCACTGGTCGTCGTCAGCACCCACGGCAAGCTGCCTGAGGTCGACGGCAAAAACCTTTATGAAATCAGCCAGATGTGGGGTGTGTCACAGGCCGAGGCAGCAGCCCGGGTCGCGGTGGAGACCAATACGGATTGCTCGTGCATTTCATTCGGTATGGCCGAAGAGGACGTGCTGTACATGCTGTCGCAGAAT
Source organism: Candidatus Ventrousia excrementavium (assembly GCA_018714845.1). Classification (GTDB taxonomy): domain Bacteria; phylum Bacillota; class Clostridia; order Oscillospirales; family Butyricicoccaceae; genus Ventrousia; species Ventrousia excrementavium. The sequence continues at coordinate 7,281 of DVMR01000007.1, read as the reverse complement.
GACTTTTCCATCGGCAGTGACGGCAGCGCCATTCCTCTTGATCCGGCGCTTAACGAGGGGAAACCCCATCCCCGCAACTTCGGCACCTTCCCGCGGTTTCTGCGTATTGCGCGCGAGCAAAAGCTGTGCCCGCCCGAGGTGGCGATTCGTCGTATCACCGGCCTGTCGGCCGATTCGATCGGCGTGCGAGACCGCGGCTATCTGCGCCCCGGCATGGTGGCAGATATTACAGTGCTCAACATGGACACCGTTACGGACAAGGCGACCTATGAGGATCCGTTCCAGAAGCCCGAGGGAATTATTCATGTGCTGATGGACGGCCAGTTCGCTCTGCGTAACGGCGCCCAGACTGAAAAGCGTATGGGCAAAATACTGCTCAAAAAGTAAGAAATCAGGAGGAAAAGAAAGATGCTTCTGGCAATTATCAACGGCAAAGTGCTCGATGGCGCCGGCCACACCTGGGACAAAGCGACGGTTCTGGCGGAAAACGGAAAGATTAAGGCGGTTGGACCTGATGTGGCGGTGCCCGAGGGCGCGCAGGTCATTGACGCTGAGGGCTGCTGGGTCACGCCCGGCTTTGTCGAGCCGCACACTCACATTTCGCTGATGGGTGAACCGCAGACGCGCGGCGGCATCTCGGACGTCAACGAGAGCATCGACCCCGTGACCGCACAGATCCGCGCCATTGACGCCTTTGACCCGTGCAATATGTCAGTCAACTGGGCCCGCCGCGGCGGTTTTACCACCTGCTGCGTGCTGCCCGGATCGGCCAACGTCATCGGCGGCGAGGGCTTTGTCTTCAAAACGGCACCCAAGGCAACGGTCGACGAGATGGAGGTTCCCGGCACTCGCGTTATGAAATTCGCACTGGGCGAGAATCCGCGCGCAAATTACCGTGATAAAAACAAAATCAAGACCCGCATGGGCACAGCCGCCGTGCTGCGCGAGACGCTTTTCAACGCCCGCGAGTATTCCGACGCGCTGCGCGCTGCGGAAAAGAATCCGGCTGCCATGCCCAAGCGCAACTTCAAGCTTGAAGCGCTGGTGCCTGTGGTACGCGGCGAGATGATGTGCCGTATTCACTGCCACCGCAGCGACGACATCGCCACCGCCATGCGCGTGGCTGAGGAGTTCGGGCTTAAGTACGCGCTGGAGCACGCGACCGAGGGCTACAAGCTGGCCGAAAAGCTGGCTGAGAAGGGCATCATCTGCACTATCGGTCCGTTGGTCTCAGGTCCCTACAAGCAGGAAGTCTGGGAGCGCACCCTGAGCACGCCGGCCATGCTGGTTGAAAAGGGCGTCACCGTCTGTCTGACAGAGGACAGCGCCAGCCTGACCAAGCTGCTGCCCATGCATGTTGGCCTGTGCATCCGCAATGGCCTGAAGTACGAGGACGCGCTGCGTGCCGTCACCATCAATCCGGCCCGTCTGCTGGGACTTGAGGACCGCATCGGTTCGCTCGAGCCGGGCAAGGACGCCGACATCGCCGTCTTCAACGGCGACCCGTTCTGCAACTATACATCCTGCCTGCACACCATTGTTGACGGCGAGGTCTTTACCCATGACCTGTCCGGACGTCAGATGCTCTAAAAGATAACATCATATACATAAAAAGGGCGGCAATGCAACAGCATTGCCGCCCTTTTGCGGTTGAAAACGGGTTATTCTTTGGGCATCAGGCGCTCAGCCAGCTTTTTGACGTCAGCCATGCGCTCGGGAATGTCAATGCTCTGCGGGCATTTGGGCACACAGGCGCGGCAGGCGACACAGTGCTGGGCCTGCTTGCTCTCCCCGGCTTCGGTATAGGCTTTGACAAAGGCCTGCTTGTCCTCATTGAGCTGGTACTGGTTGTAAATGGAGAACATCAGGGGAATGTCAACGCCGGCCGGACAGTCCATGCAGTAGCGGCAGCCCGTGCAGGGGACGGTCTTGCTCTGCTGGTAAATCTCAACAACCTGTTCGAGCAGCTTCTTTTCATCGTCTGTCAGGGGCTTGAAGTTTTCCATGGTTCTGACGTTGTCCTGCACCTGCTCCAGCGTGGTCATGCCGGACAAAACAGTCATGACGCCGGGCAGGGAAGCGGCAAAACGAATGGCCCACGAAGCAGGCGATGCGTCAGGCTCGGCCTTTTTCAAAAGCTCAATAGCCTGCGGGCACAGGGTGTGCAGGGCGCCGCCGCGAACCGGCTCCATGACGACGACGGGCAGGCCGGCCGCCTGCAAAATGTCGTACTGCTCTTTGGCGCGCTGCATGGTCCAGTCAAGGTAATTGAGCTGAATCTGGCCGAATTCCCAAAAGCCGAGGTCTACAATCTTTTTGAGTACCTCGGGCTTGTCGTGGAAGGAAAAGCCCAGGTGGCGAATCTTGCCCTCCTTTTTCTTTTGAAGCAGAACGTCAAAAACACCGGATTCTTTGTACTGAACCAGACGGTCGGCGTTCATGGCGTGGGCCAGGTAAAAGTCAAAGTATTCGACCTGGCATTTTTCAAGCTGACGCTCAAAAATGTACGATGCATCCTCGGGCTTTTTGGCCTCCCAGCCGGGCATTTTGCTGACCAGATGGAAGCTGTCGCGCGGATATTTTTTCAAAGCCTTGCCGATAAAGGTTTCGCTCAATCCCTGGTGATAGGGCCACGCCGTGTCATAATAGTTGACGCCGTGCGCATAAGCGTAGTCAATCATCTCCTGCGCCTGAACCTGCTGAATATCAGGCTTGTCAGGGTTAATTTTGGGAAGACGCATACAGCCAAAGCCGAGCAGCGAAAGCTCGGGGCCAGTACCGCAGAATTTGCGTTTTTCCATACCAAAAGCCTCCTATACAAAATAAGGTATAACTATATTTTACCACAAAAAGGCAGACAGGACAACCTGAAGCATGCTCTAAAAAATTCACAATGTATTTGTTGACGGGCGCTTTAGAAAGGGCTATCATTGAGTAAATGATTAAAAAGGTGGATGAAGAGCCATGCAGACGGCAGTTGTCAACGCAAAGATTTATGTGGAAGAAGGGCGGTTCGCATCGGCCCTGCTCATCGAAAACGGCGTTATCCAAAGGGTGGGAGAGACGGCCGGGATCCTGGCCGAAGCGGACAGAAATGCGCAGGTCATTGACGCCGGCGGCCGATTGGTGCTGCCCGGTATGAATGACAGCCATCAGCACCTTTTCAACCTGGGACGGCGGCTTTCGACCCTCAATCTGAGCGGCGCACGCTCCATTGACGAGATAGTTGAAAGAGGGCGGAAGTTTATTGCCGAGCATCCCGAGGCGTGCAGCGGCCTGCGTGCCGCCGGCTGGAATCAGGATTATTTCACAGATGAAAAACGGCTGCTCAACCGTTTTGATCTGGACCGCATTTCGACCGAAATCCCGCTGGTTTTCAGGCGAATTTGCGGGCACATCGGGGCCGCGAATACCGCGGCTTTGAACAAAGCGGGAATCACCGGCCAAACGCCTCAGCCTGAGGGCGGACGGTTTGGGCTTCTGCCCGACGGAACGCCGGACGGCATTTTTAATGAACATGCGCTTGACATGCTGGATGATGTCATTCCGCCTGAGACTGAAGAGCAGCGCCTGAACCAGGTACTTCAGGCGCTCGATTACGCGGTCAGCGTCGGCCTGACCTCGGTACAGTCCAATGATGCGGGCCAGGGTGACGGGGGGCAGATTTTTCGTATCATGCGCCGCCTGTGCGATGAGGGCCGCCTGCCCCTGCGTTACCGGCACCAGGTGTCTTTTAGCTCGCCTGACGCGTTCCGCGAGTATCTGGCGAACGAGTACGACCCTGAGATCAATGACGACAGACTGGCCGTCGGTCCCCTCAAGCTCTTTAAGGACGGGTCGCTCGGCGCGCGCACAGCCCTGTTGCGCAATGACTACTGCGACGACCCGGGAAACCATGGCGTTGAAGCACTGAGCGATGCTGAAATGGATGCGCTGTGCGATTTGGCGCAGCGGCACGGCGTGCAGGTTGTCACTCATGTCATCGGCGACGGCGCGGTGCAAAAGACGCTTGATACATATGAAAAGGTGTTGGCCGGGCGGCCCAATGACCTGCGTCACGGTCTGGTGCACTGCCAGATTACCGACAGGGCCCAGCTTGAGCGCATCGGCCGCCTGGGTATTCTGACACTGGCGCAGCCTGTTTTCATTCACTATGACAGCCATATTGTCGAAAGCCGCGTGGGCCATGACCTGGCGCAGACATCCTACGCTTTTAAAACATTGGCGAAGCTCGGTTCGCCGGTGTCCTTTGGCACCGATTCGCCGGTCGAGGACTGCAACCCCTTCCCGTGCATTGCGGCGGCCGTTAACCGCCAGGACCCTGACGGACTCCCGGAAGGGGGATATGTGCCGTCTGAGCGCATGAGCGTTGCGCAGGCCGTAGACTGTTATACAGCGGGCAGCGCCTATGCCGAGTTTTGTGAAACCAGGAAAGGCCGGCTCAAGCCCGGCTTTTGGGCCGACCTCATTGTGGTCGACCGCGATATTTTTGAAATCGATTCCCATCTGATTGGCCAGACAAAGGTGCTCTTGACCATGACGGACGGCGAGGTCGTATACCAGCGCCCCAACGGAGTGGAGAAGAAAGGATAGTGCAGCATGCAGACCCAGCAAACAACCCCTGAAACCAGGCAGGAGCCGAGCACACCCGCGCCAGAAACGCCGATTTTTGAGCTGGGCAGCAAAAAGAGAAAAAAGCGGCGGCGCATTATTGCGATTGCCGTTGTCGTTGTTCTGGCAGCGCTTCTCATCGTCCCGAGACTGGCTGGTGGCGGTCCGGCTAACACTCCGCAGAGCAGCTATGTGCTGGACACCGTGTCCAGACGCGATATCACTGTTGTCGTCAGCGGCAGCGCGGCGCTTGAACCGGCTGATTCCTATGTGGTCAATGCTCTGGTCGGCGGCGAGATTTTAAGTGCCGATTTTGAAGAAGGCGACGTTGTAGAAAAAGGCGCGCTTTTGTATCAGATCGACACTGGCGACGTCGAAAACTCTATCGAGCGTTCGCGCCTGTCTGTGGAGCGGGCACAGATGAGCTATGACCAGGCCCTGGACGGACGGGACGATTTGGTTATTGAGGCCAATGAAAGCGGCGTCATCCTCGAGCTGATGGTTGAGGAAGGCGACAGCATTTCAATGGGGCAGACCATTGCGTCAATCCGCGACAGCGCAACCATGACTCTGCGCCTGCCCTTCCCGTCTGACGACGCGCAGAGCTTTACCATCGGCCAGGCCGCAACGGTGACTCTGGACAGCACGTTTGAGACTTTAAACGGCACTGTGACTGAAATCGCCCCAGTCGACGAGGTGCTGGCCGGCAACGTCATGGTGAGAAATGTCACCATCGAGGTACAGAATCCCGGCGGTATCGCGCCGCAGAGCATGGCCAGCGCCATGGTGGGAACAGCGGCCTGCACCCAAAGCGCAGCCTTTGAATACCAGGCCGAAACGACGGTTACAGCTTCAGCGGCCGGCACGGTCGATGCTTTGCTGGTGCAGGAAGGCGACAGCGTTGTGAAAAATCAGGCCATTCTGCGACTTGAAAGCGACAGCCTGGACGACTCCATCCGCTCGGCTGAGCTGTCGCTGCGTGACGCGCAGCTGTCCTTGCAGAGCACCATTGATCAGCTGGACAATTACAGCATTACATCCCCCATTGCGGGCACCATCGTTGAAAAGAACTACAAGCAGGGTGACAAGCTGGACAACAGCTCGGCCCTGAGCGACAGCCTGTGCACCATTTTTGACCTGTCCTATCTGACACTGACCCTTAATGTCGACGAGTTGGACGTGGCGAAGATTGAGGTGGGGCAGGAAGTCGCCGTCACGGCCGAAGCTGTTGAGGGCCAGTCTTACCGCGGTGTCGTCACTAAGGTCAACATCAACGGCACGACCATGGGCGGCGTCACGTCCTATCCGGTCACCGTTCGCATCGACGAGACCGACGGACTGTTGCCCGGCATGAATGTTGACGTCGAAATCGAGGTCCAGAGTGAGACCGGCGTGCTGGCCGTCCCGGTCAGTGCTGTCGAGCGCGGCAACCGTGTGCTCGTTAAAACTGGGGAGACAGTCGAGGGCGCAGGTACCACGCTGGATGAAAACGGCCTGCCAGTTGGCTATGAATACCGCGAGGTGACACTGGGCATCAACGATGACGACTATATTCAGATTACCGGGGGCCTGGAAGAAGGCGACGAGATCGCTTATGCCGCTTACCAGGGCAATTCGCTGCTCGAGCAGATGATGAACGGCATGATGGGCGGCATGCCGACATCCGACGCACCACCTGCGCAGCTCGTCGAAGGAGGGCGGTAAGGTGGCCCCCCTGATTGAGTTCCGCAACGTCTATAAGATTTACCGGATGGGCGATACCGAGGTGCACGCCATCGATGGCATCTCAATGTCCATCGAGCGGGGGGAGTTCGTCGCTATTGTCGGTCAGTCGGGCAGCGGAAAATCAACCTGTATGAACATTATCGGCTGTCTGGACGTGCCGACCAGCGGGCAGTATCTGCTGGCTGGACAGGACGTCGGCGGGCTGGATGACGACGACCTGGCGGCCATCCGCAACAAAATGCTGGGCTTTATTTTTCAGCAGTATAACCTTTTGCCCAAAATGAGCGTGCTGGAAAACGTCGAGGTCTCGCTCATGTATGCCGGCGTTCCCAAAAGCGAGCGCGACGCACGCGCAAAAAAAACACTGGCCCGTGTCGGGCTGGCTGACAAGCTGAAAAACCGGCCCGCACAGCTTTCGGGCGGTCAGCAGCAGCGCGTCTCGATTGCGCGGGCGCTGGCCGGAAACCCCTCGGTCATTCTGGCTGACGAGCCGACCGGCGCGCTTGACAGCAGGACCGGACGCGAGGTACTCGCGCTTTTGCAGGATCTGCACCGCGAGGGAAATACCATTGTGCTTATTACTCATGACAATTCCATTGCCCGCAAAGCCGAGCGCATCATCCGTCTCGAGGACGGCCGGGTGATTTACGACGGACCCTCTGACGCAGAGCAGGCTGTCGTCCATGCCGAAGGGGGGCAGGAAGGATGAGCCTTTACCAGTCCTTTCGTCTGGCCTTTCAGAGTATTCTCAGCAGCAAGGTGCGTGCCCTTTTGACCATGCTGGGCATTATTATCGGCGTGGCGTCCGTCATTGTCATTATCGGCCTGGGCAACGGCATGCAGACTTATATGACAGAGAGCTTTGAGAGCATGGGCACCAACCTCATCACGGTCAGTGTCATGGGGCGCGGTACGGCACGCAATGTCTCAGACGATGACATGTAT
>DVMR01000006.1 GCA_018714845.1 Candidatus Ventrousia excrementavium | reverse complement strand
CGCCGCCACCCGGCGGCGACCCGCCTGCGGCGGGTCCCAAGGGCTCTTAGGCTTCGGTATTAGCCTGAACCTCTTTCCCGCGCCGGACCCTGTGATTTGCGCCGGCGCGGGGAATACGGCCAGACTGATGTCGAAGGCCATGCGAAGCATGGGTGCCTGCCGGCGCTTGCCAGCCTGCTGCGGCTGGTCAGAAGTTGAACTGCGGGCAGTCCTGCCAGGGCTCGGGAAGGGGCTGATCAAAGTCAATCCAGCCCAGGTTCCTGACCAACTGCGAGGGTTGTTCCGGAAAAATCCAGCAGTTGAGGTAGCTGATGAAATCAGCCTCGTTGTAGCACAACCCTCCGCCGATGCGGTATTTTCTGGCGTGCGGGCTGGCATACAGCCATTCGGTAAAAGCCAGACAATATTCGTCCAGCCGGTCAGCAACGGAATCGGGTACGCTGTAAACCATGCGGTCGCCGTCAGCGCTCAGAACGACATTTTTCATGCAAAGCATCCTTTCGTACAGGCGATCCGTCACAAACGGGGCGGCTGCCGGGGCTTTTTCTTCTTTTTGACAGGCTCGGGAAGTTCGGGGTACATGGCCTCGAACAGCTTGCGCAGCCGCTCGCAGTCGCTTGTGTCGGCGACGGGCAGCATGTCGCGTGCCCCCTCGAACGGGGGCGTCAGGGCTGCGTTGGGCAGCAGTCTCCGTGCGGCGTCGACCGGCTTGACAAACAGGCGGTTGTCACACACATAGGCGGCGATTTTACCGTGAATATAGATAATGTATTCTCCCATCATGGCACGGTGCGTGATGCCGTCGACCAGCGAAAGCTGGCCGAGCAGGTAATGCATGGTTTCTCTGGTGGTAGACATGCAAAAGCCCCCCTTTCGTTAAGGCGTGCTGCGCTGCAGGTAGACTTCGCCGTTGTCGGGCAGAATGACGACCACCCGCTTGCCGCTGTTTTCTTCCCGCTGTGCGATAGAGACGGCGGCGGCCAGCGCCGCGCCTGAGGACGGACCGCACAAAACGCCTTCGAGCCGCGCCAGTTCGCGGACCATCAAAAGACTGTCCGGTGTGCGGGCGCGCATCACTTCATCAAGGATGTATTCATTTAAGATAGGCGGAATAAACCCGGCACCGATGCCCGGGATACCGTGGCCACCGGGAAAACCACCCGAAATGACCGGCGAGTCGACCGGCTCGACGGCAACAATGCGGCAGTCGGGGCAGTGGGCTTTGATGACCTCACCGCAGCCGGTTAGCGAACCGCCCGAGCCGACGCCGGCCACCAGAAAGTCGACCTGCCCCAGCGCCTCGACAATCTCGAGACCGGTGCCGCGGCGATGGGCTTCGCAGTTGTCGTCGTTTTCAAACTGCATGGGCATGAAGCATCCCGGAGTGCTGTCACGGATGGCACGCGCCTTTTCTGCCGCACCAGCAGCGCCTTCGGCGGCAGGCGTCATGACGATTTCAGCGCCATAAGTCCGCATGTTTTCAACGCGCAGAGGATCCATATCCTCGGGCACGACCAGGATGCACCTGAGCCCGAGCGCGGCGCACACCATGCTCAGAGCTACACCGCAGTTGCCGCCCGTCGGTTCAACAACAACACCCCCCTCGGGCAGTTCGCCGCGCTGCATGGCGGCCGTCACCATCTGCAAAGCAGAGCGGTCCTTTAAGCTGCCGCCGGGATTGAAGCATTCCAGTTTGCCGTAAACCGAGGCGCGGCAGCTATAAGCCTGCCCGAGCCGCCCGAGATGCAAAAGCGGCGTTTTTCCAATCAGCTCTGTGATATTGCCGTAAATTTGGGCCATGATGTCCTCTCCTTTCGGGTGCAGCGTAAAGTACCGCTCCGTTTTAACGAACTTGCCGCCAAATGCCGGTGGAAAACCGAAAAATCTGGTCAATAAGGGGCTTGCGCGTTTCTGATAATAATGATAGACTATATTTGTCTGAGAAACAAGGAAAATCAAAGCATTTTTTTGATAACACACAGGAGGAGATTTCTATGAAGTACGATCGCACCTTCAACTTTTCCGCCGGCCCGGCTATGATGCCCGAGCCCGTGCTGGAGGAGATCCGTGACGAGATGATGAACTACCGCGGCAGCGGCATGTGCGTCATGGAAATGAGCCACCGCTCCAAAGTGTTCGAGCAGATTCGCGACGAGGCGGAGCAGGATCTGCGCGATCTGATGGGCATTCCCGACAACTACGAGGTTCTGTTTGTACAGGGCGGCGGCACGCTGCAGTTTGCCATGGTCCCCATGAACCTGATGAAGAATGGCAAGGCCTGCTATGTTGAGACCGGCTCGTGGTCCAAAAAGGCCATTGCCGAAGCCAAAAAGTACGGCGAGGTCGATGTCATCGCTTCGAGCAAGGACAAGAACTTCTCCTATATCCCCGACTGCTCTGACCTGAACATTCCCGAAGATGCCGATTACGTCTATATCTGCGAAAACGAGACCATCAACGGCACCACCTGGCAGAAGCTGCCCAACACCAAGGGCCATGTTCTGGTGTCTGACCAGAGCTCGATGTTCCTGTCCCGTCCCTGCAATGTCTCGGACTACGGCCTGATTTGGGCGGGCGTGCAGAAAAACGTCGGCCCGGCCGGCATGGCGATTGTCATTGTGCGCAAGGACCTCATCCGTCCTATTGAAGAGCTTGACCCCAAGACCCCGATCTATCTGTCCTATGCGACCCATGCTGACGCGCAGTCGCTGTACAACACCCCGAACTGCTGGGCCATCTACTGCTGCGGCAAGGTCTTCAAGTACCTCAAGAACCTGGGCGGTCTGAGCGTCATGGACCAGATGAACCGTGAAAAAGCGGCCATTCTGTACGATTTCCTCGATTCCTCGAAGATGTTTACTGGCGCTGTGCGCAAGGAAGACCGTTCGCTGATGAATGTCCCGTTTGTCACCGAGTCGGCTGAGCTCGACGCCGAGGTCGTCTCTGCGTCCAAGAAGGCCGGCTTTGACAACCTGAAGGGCCACAAGAGCGTTGGCGGCCTGCGCGCAT
>DVMR01000005.1 GCA_018714845.1 Candidatus Ventrousia excrementavium | reverse complement strand
CCGCCTCTGCATGCCCGGGCTGCAATTTCCCCGGTATTTTTTGTTTTTTGGGTAAAAAGCACCCCATCCTGTACGCCGCAGCGTATGTCCCTCCCTGCATCCACAGGTGCAGCCGCTGCATTCCGCTCATTTTGCCCACTGATATGTTTAAGTGTTTCCTATTGACTTAGAGCCCACTTTAGGGTATATAATATAAATTACATTTATTTCGTGAAGAACTGGAGGCATTTCATGGCACGATTATCAGACGGGCTGCTGACGGAAGGGCCTATTGGCAAGAAGCTCATCGCCTTTACCATTCCCATCTTTCTTGGAAACCTTTTTCAGCAGCTCTACAACACCGCCGACACCCTGATAGTCGGCCGGCTCATCGGCAGTGATGCGCTGGCTGCGGTCGGCTCGTCGGGCAACCTGATCTTTTTGATTGTCGGCTTTTTCAACGGCCTGTCTTTGGGCGCAGGCGTCGTCATTGCACGCCATTTCGGTGCACAGGAACGTGAGCAGGTCAACAAGGCCATACACAACACCCTGCTGGTCGGCCTTGTTTCCAGCGCCGTCGTGACCCTGATCGGCTTAGTGCTCGCCCCGCAGATTTTGGGCTGGATGGGCACGCCTGAAGAGGTCATGCCGCTCTCGCTTGAGTATTTCCGTACTTATTTCGCAGGAGCGGTTTCCATGGTCATGTACAACATGCTGGCCGGCATTCTGCAGGCCATGGGTGACAGCCGCCACCCGCTGTATTACCTGATTACCGCTTCAATCACCAATGTCGTGCTCGACCTTGTGTTTATCGGCGTGTTCCACTGGGGTGTCTTCGGCGCGGCATTCGCCACAGTCATCAGTCAGGCCCTCAGCGCTGTGCTCGCCTTTATCCGGCTGCGCCAGCCCAATCCCGTTTATCACCTCAGTCTGCGCAGTCTCCGCGTCGAACCGCGCATCCTGCGTGAAACGCTGCGTGCCGGTCTGCCGGCCGGTGTCCAGAACTCGGTCACCGCGCTGGCCAATGTCATTGTGCAGAGCAATATCAACGCTTTCGGCGCCATCGCCATGGCCGGCTCAGGCGCGTACAGCAAGCTTGAGGGCTTTGCCTTCCTGCCTGTCACCTGCTTCTCAATGGCGCTCACCACCTTTATCAGTCAGAACCTCGGCGCCGGCAAGCTTGACCGCGCCCGTCAGGGTACGCGGTTTGGCATGATTTGCTCAATGGTTATGGCCGAGATTATCGGCGTCATTTTCTTTGTCTTTGCTTCACCGCTCATGGCGGCCTTCAACAGCGACCCCGGCGTCATCGCGTCAGGTGTGGCGCGTGCGCGCATCTGCGCTCTGTTCTTCTTCCTGCTGGCTGTCACTCACTGTATCTCGGGCGTTCTGCGCGGCGCGGGGCGTTCAATCATCCCCATGATTGTTATGCTGGTCTGCTGGTGTATCATCCGCGTCAGCTATATCACCATCACTGTTCAGTTTATTCCCAGGATCGAAGTCGTTTTCTGGGCCTATCCAATTACATGGATTCTGAGTTCGGCGGTGCTTGCCATTTACTACAAAAAGGCAAAATGGCTGCCCATTGAACCGACATCCACAGAGCAAACTCAGGCTGCATAAGGTGCAGAGAGGGATGAAAGCACTGACTTTCATCCCTCTTCTTTTATCTTTCTCGTTTTGAACAAATTCTGGCAGAAAAGCGTGCGTTTTTGCCCTTTATCGCGTATAATAAAAGGACATGCAACCGCTGGTTGACAAAAAACAACCCCTGGATGGTGGTCTTTACCCCCTTCTTTTGTTAGCATGAGGGCAAGGATGTGATACAAATGAACCTTTGTGAAAACCTGCAGCGCCTGCGGCGGCAGGCTGGACTGAGCCAGGAAGCACTGGCTGAAAAGCTCGGCGTGTCCCGCCAGGCAGTCAGCAAGTGGGAATCCGGCGCCGCTGTGCCCGAGCTGGACAAGCTGACCGAACTGGCACACATTTTTCATATACGCCTCGATGAGCTGCTCGGGCTTCCCTCTTCCGAACACAGTCCGGGCGTCTCTCCGCTGCCTGAAAACACGGCCGTCACTGTCCCTGAAAGCCCGGACACTGACAAAAATTTGCGCGATATTCTCGCAGCCTCACGCGCACAGACAGCAGCGCACTATAAAAAGCTGCTGTCTGCCGTAGGGCTGGCTATGGCCGCGATGCTGCTCATTATCACCCTGCTGATTACTGTTCGCATGAACCGGTGGGAGCGCGACTACCAGAGCGAGCTTTCGCGTCTGCAGGGCGCCATATCGGCTTTGCAGGTACAAATCAGCTCTCTCAGTGCTGTCCAGCAGGAGAACTCTACCCTTTTCCTGGACTCTGATGTTCGTCTCATCGATCTTGACGTGGACAACCGGTCCGCTACGCTTCGTCTGACCGTGACGCTGCGCGAGTTCAGCGCCGCTCCCACGTCCCCGCCGCGCTTTGTGCTGTCTGGTGATGACTGGTCAGACGCCGCTGAAGCCGTGCGCGGCATGGGCAATGATTTTTCCGCAGACATCGAAGTCCCTCTGCTCAATGCGATTGAGGCTTCCTTTGTCTTTACAACAGACGACGGCACAGAGCGTGTCGAGCCTGTCGATACGCTGCACAACCTCGACTCCATCACACAGCTTGACATCTGGTCGACTTTCGACGGCAGCTACTCCCGTTTCAATCTGGAAGACCGCTTCACCTTTCATGTAACGCCGCGTGCCGAACTGGTTGTTCGCGCAGAAAAATTCTTTTTGAATTCTGATATTCAGCCGCCTGTCCCACAAAGCGGGTATGCCGAGCTGACACGCAATGACAATGTCCTGGCGCGGACCGAACTGACCTTTTCCGACGTCCGGCCGGACGATGTTGAAACAGCAGGCGAACAGGCTGCGGCTGCCGTCAGCGGGGACAGCCTGCAGTACACCGCCGAAGGCGGGCTGATTGACTGCGAATGTCCCTATGCGCCGGGCGATCATATCGTCCTGACTCTGTTCATCACCGACAGCTATGGCCAGGAACATGAGCAGACGCTCATCGACCTGTCTATCGACGGGAACGGCGACCTCATCGAGTCGGTCCCCTGAACCGCCTGCTTTTACACGTCTTTCAGCGCGTCCATGGCGGCATGCAGCAGCAGGCGAAGTGTGTCGCGCAGCATTCGCCGGTCAGCCGGAGCTGCCGCCCCGAAAGCCCGCAGAGATGCCAGCACATTGCGCGGAAGCATCAGCTCCGCTGTTTTGTGCGCGTCGCCGGCTGACAGCATTTCATACACTGTGTCGATAAAGTGTTCACGCTCCTGTGGCGTCATACCAGCCAGCCAGTTTTTCAGCGTGCGGTCGACCATTCGGCTGCCCGCCGTCACCTCGTCCAGCCGCACAAAGCGGCCTTCGCGAACCTGCCACGAGTAGGGCTCGTGCTGCAGCAGGCCGACCTGACTGCTTTGCACGACGGTATATGCCCCCTCGTGCTCGAGCAGCATCCCCACGACGGATGACTGCGGCACAAAAGTGCGCACGCGGGGCAGTAGCTCCGCATAACCCGGGCTGCTGAGGACCGTGTCGGTGAACCCTGGCCCATCGTTGTTGTACACCATCTGCACACGCCGGCGTACAGCGCCTGCGCACTGTGTCGCCGCATACACAGCGAGGTTGCCGCCCTTGGAGTGTCCGCCCAGCCTCAGCGGTCCCAAAAAGCCGGCTGCCAGCTTTTCGGTATAATGCTGCGCCGCGCGCTGTGCCGGCACTGTATGTGAAAAGCTCATGTTAAAGTCCTCTTTCCACCCGACCAGCGTGGCGTCCGTCCCCCGAAAGGCCGCAAATGCCGAACCATCGGGCAGCCAGATTGTGATGGCGGCAAACTGCATTTCATTTTCCGGAGCAAAGTGGTCGATGTAAAAACCGAGACGGCACGGTGCAAAGCGCGGTGAATCCGCTATAGATCGTAAAAGCACTGCGTCCGACGGCCGCCGCAATCTTTTATCTCGCTCAGCGCCTGGCAGTGCCAGCACCTGTGCCGCCGTTTCCCCCAGCCCTGCGAGCGGGCGCGGTTCCCCGGTCAGCAGGCTGCCAAACCGTATATAAGACAGCGCAGACAGCACCAGCGCGTCGACCTCACCAAAGGGAGCCTGCTCTATCGGCAGCATCCCTTCATGCACCAGATAGTCCAGTATATTGGGCATGTAATCCCTCCCTGGCATCAGTATATCGCAAACGCACACAGAAAAACACTGAAAACGAAAGGACAGGAGCAATCTCCTGTCCTTTTATCCGTTAAAATACGATATTACTGAGCAGCGTTGAGCTTTTTGGCCAGCTGGCTCTTTTTGCGGGCAGCCTTGTTCTTGTGCCACACGCCCTTGGCCGCGGCCTTGTCCGCACCGGCGACCGCTTCTCTGTAAGCAGCCTGCGCGCCCTTGGCGCCACTCTCAGCCAAAGCGGCGTCGAACTTTTTCATTTTGGTCTTCAGAGCCGACTTGGTAGCACGATTCTTTTCGTTCTGCATACGGCTGACCAAAACGCGCTTTTTGGCAGACTTGATATTCGGCAAAATCACAACCTCCTTACAGACGTATTTTCAGCAATGAACATTGTATCATTTCCCGCTGTAAAATGCAAGTAATATTTTGCATAAAACACCTGCCCACGCGGAAAATATTTTTATTCTGCTATGGGGAAGTGAGCCTTTTGTTTGCCAAACGGACCGATCTCGCGCTCGAAGCGCGTGAGATTTTTGAAGAAAGCGGTGCATCCCTGCCCGATGGGGTCAAATCCCGCGAATACCGGCAGGGCATGGCCGGCGTCACCTGCATTGATATCGAGAGCGAAGAGGGTGAGCGCGCACTGGGCAAAGCGCGCGGCTCGTACATCACAGTGGCGCTGCCCGAGCTGTGGATGCGCGACAGCGACAGCGTGTTTACCACAGCGCAAACGCTGGCGCACGAGCTGAAGCCTTTGCTGCCTGAATGCGGCGCCGTGCTTGTCGTCGGTCTGGGTAACCGTTTTATTACACCTGATGCCATCGGGCCGCTGTGCACCGAGCACATCATCGTCACACGGCATCTGCTCGAGCAGATGCCCGATGAGTTCGGAGGACTGCGGGCAGTCTGCGCACTGACAGCCGGCGTTCTGGGCCTGACCGGCATTGAAACAGCTGAGATCGTCCGCGGCGTCGTCCAGCGTGTGCACCCGTCGGCCGTCATCGCCGTCGACGCGCTGGCGTCGCGCAGTGCCGAGCGGCTGTGCCGCGCCTTTCAAATGAGCGACACCGGCGTTACTCCCGGCAGCGGGGTCTTCAACGCACGCGCCACACTGGACAAAAAAAGCCTGGGCGTGCCCGTCATCGCCATCGGCGTGCCCACTGTCGTCGACGCGCTGACGCTGACCGCCGACACGCTGGAGCAGGCCGGACATTCGCTGCCCGAAAGCCCCATGCTGCGTGAACGTGAAAACCTGATGGTCACGCCCAAGGACATCGACGCGCTGGTCCACAAGAGCGCCAAAGTCATCGGCTATGCCATCAACCTCGCGCTGCAGGGCGACCTGACGGCGGCCGAGATGGAGCAGTTTTTATCATAACGCTCTAGGCACCGGCATATGCTTGTGGTACCGGCCCCCAAGCGGGCCCTTCCGATTTTTACGGCTTTTCCCAAAACGGAGGGATGACATGCGCAACCACAGGCATTCGCGCGGCAGACGCCGCAGGCCCGTCAACCACTGGCGCGTCCTGCCGCGAACCGCGCTTGGCATTTTTGCCGCCACAGTGATTTTAACACGTACCGGCGCAGCTGACAAGCT
Organism: Candidatus Ventrousia excrementavium; assembly: GCA_018714845.1. Lineage (GTDB taxonomy): Bacteria > Bacillota > Clostridia > Oscillospirales > Butyricicoccaceae > Ventrousia > Ventrousia excrementavium. The sequence continues at coordinate 1,955 of DVMR01000005.1, read as the reverse complement.
TGAAGCCCTGGTCGACCAATGGGCACAGAACGAGGGGCTGAGCAGCGCGCTGCTCGCCATGGCCATGCCCGGCGGAACCGACGAAGCTCTGCCGGCTTCTGCACCGGACACTCCGGACGAGCCCGCCCCGGTTCCTGACGAAGAAGAAAACACGGACGCAGACAGCCTTCCTGCGCAGATTGAGATGGCTGAAAGCCCGCCGCCCGAGGTTATCGCCGACCTGCCCCCGGCCGACGTTGCCAGCGTTACCATTGACGGCAAAGATGACGGCTACCCGGGCAGCGGCTCTATTTACATCCAAAACCGTTCCAAGTACGATATTGACATCCCTGCCCTGCTCAAGGCCGACGACGGCGTTCAGCTCTCAGGCGACGACGTTCAGGTGCTCATCATGCACACCCACGGCAGCGAGGCTTATACGCCTGACCCCTTTAACAATTACACGCCGACCGACACTGACCGCACAACAGACACCAATTACAATGTCGTGCGCGTCGGCGATGAGATTGCCGATATTCTCGAATCGCGCGGTATCAAAACCGTTCATTCGCGGACTCTGCATGACAGCCCGGCCTACAACGGTTCGTACAACCGCGCACTCGAGGACATCACCGCGTACATCAAAAAATACCCGTCCATCAAAGTGGTCATTGACGTGCACCGCGACGCCATGGTGACGCAAAACGGAACCAAGTACAAGACCGTGGCCGAGGTCAACGGCGAGACGACAGCACAGCTCATGTTTGTCTGCGGTACTGACGGCGGCGGCCTGGTACACGACAGCTGGCGCAAAAACCTCTCTTTTCAGATGAAGCTGCAGGACAGGCTGAACACGGAATACCCCGGTTTGATGCGTCCCATCAACATCCGTGACGAACGCTTTAATCAGCACGTTACACTGGGCAGCATGCTGCTCGAAGTAGGGACGTCGGGCAACAGCCTGCCTGAGGCGCTGTCGTCGGCCCGGCTGTTTGCCAATGCCCTGGCTGATGAGCTTTTGTCGCGCTGACTGCCGGCAAAATCATATTTTACTTTACTTCGCTGCTGCGATTTGGTATGATAAGAAATATAAAAAATTATGCAGGCGGTGACCGCAGTGTCTGTTCGGACGACCTCGCGCGGAAAAACAATCCGACAATTTTTGATTGATGGCTCAGCAGATGGCCGCTGGGTCAGCGAGCTTTCCAACTGGACAGGGAAAGCATATAAAATTCCCCGTACATATATCAACTCCTGTGAAGACCGCGACGACCTGCACTATACGGGCGTTTATTTTCTGTTCGGAATCGATGATGATACCGATGAGCCACAGGTCTATATCGGCGAAGCAGAAAATATCATCAATCGCATCAAGCAGCATCTCTCGGACAAAGATTTCTGGACCGAATGTGTTGTTTTTATCAGCAAAGACAACAATCTGAACAAGGCGCACATCAAATATCTGGAAAATCACCTTTATCTGCTGGCCAAAGAAAACAAGCGTTACACCGTCATGAACGCGAATACGCCTACCGAACCATCCATCTCTGAAATGGACCGCGCCGAAATGGATGAGTTTATCGACAATATGCAGCTGATTTTAAATGTGCTGGGCCATAAGGTGCTGGAACCTGCTGCAAAACCCCACAAGCGGGACACGGCACGCCGCTTCTCCCTGACCTACCATAACAAGACTGTAGCTACCGGCGGACCGGTTCCCCAGGGCTTTGCCGTTTTCAAAGGCTCTTCAATGGTCAGTGAAACGACTCCTTCTCTGCCTCCTTCTATCTGCAATGAACGACAACAGCTGATCGATAAGGGGATTGTGGTAGACGGCAAATTCGTACAGGATTGGCCATTTTCCAGCCCTTCACGGGCGGCATCTGTCGTCCTGGGGTATAAAATCAGTGGTCCCATTGCCTGGAAGGACAAAAACTCGGTTACCTTAAAAGATGCAGAAATAGAAAATAAAAATT
>DVMR01000081.1 GCA_018714845.1 Candidatus Ventrousia excrementavium | reverse complement strand
CCCTCCGTATATCAAGCACTCAGTAAACTACAGAACATAAATATTATAACCTCTGCGCGGCCGCTTGTCAAGGACTTAAAGCGGTTTAACGACAATATTGATAATCTTGCCCTTGACAACAATGGTCTTGACGACCTGCATTCCACTCAAAGCCGCTGCGACTTTTTCATCAGCACGGGCAATGTCCAGCATGGCCTGCTCGTCTGCATCAGCCGGAATGGTGACAATGCTCTTGACCTTTCCGTTAATCTGCACGGCGATGTCGATGCTCTGATCCTGGGTCTTGCTCTCGTCGTACTGGGGCCACGGCGCGCGCACCAGCATCTCGGTGCCGCCCATCTGCTCGTTGAGCTCTTCGGTCAGATGGGGCGCAAATGGGTTGAGCAACGTAATAAAGGTCTTGAACTCAGCGCGGTTGACCCCTTTCTCAGCGAACTGATTGAGCAGGGTCATCAGCGCGGCAATGGCTGTGTTGAACTTGAGAGTTTCAATGTCCTCAGAGACCTTTTTGATGGTCTTGTGCATCAGGCTCTCGTTCTCGGGCGAGTACTGGTCACCCTCTTTGACCTCGCTTTCCAGCGCGCAGACGCGCTCGAGGAAGCGGCGGCAGCCCTTGATGGACTGGGTCGACCACGGCGCAGCCTTTTCAAAGTCGCCAACAAACATTTCGTACATGCGCAGCGTGTCGGCACCGTAATCGCGGATGATGTCGTCCGGATTGATGACATTGCCGCGCGATTTGGACATTTTTTCGCCGTTCTCGCCGAGAATCATGCCGTGGCTGGTGCGGCGCTTATACGGCTCAGCACAGGGCACAATGCCGATGTCATACAAAAACTTGTGCCAGAAGCGCGAATACAGCAGATGCAGTGTTGTGTGTTCCATACCGCCGTTGTACCAGTCGACAGGCATCCAATACTCCAGAGCCTCTTTCGAAGCCAGCTCTTTGTCATTGTGCGGGTCGCAGTAACGCAAGAAATACCAGCTCGAACCCGCCCACTGGGGCATGGTGTCGGTCTCACGCCGCGCAGGACCGCCGCAGCGCGGGCAGGTCGTGTTGACCCAGTCGGTGCACTTGGCCAGGGGCGACTCGCCGTTATCGGTCGGCTCATAGCTGTCGACGTCAGGCAGGCGCAGCGGCAGCTCGCTTTCAGGCAGGGGCACCCATTCGCCGCAGTGGTCACACCACACCAGCGGAATCGGCTCGCCCCAGTAGCGCTGACGCGAGAAAACCCAGTCGCGCAGCTTGAAGTTGACTTTGGCGTGGCCTTTTCCGGTTTCGGTCAGCCAGTCGATGATTTTGGCCTTGGCCTCTTCAACGCTCAGTCCGTTCAAAAAGCCGGAATTGACCAGCACGCCGGTGTCGCAGTCGGTAAAGGCCTCTTTTTCCACATCGCCGCCCGCGACGACTTCGACAATCTCGCAGCCGAACTTTTTGGCAAACTCCCAGTCGCGGGTATCGTGGCCCGGCACCGCCATGATGGCGCCGGTCCCGTAGCTCATCAGAACATAGTCAGACACATAAATGGGGATATTCCTGTCATTGACCGGATTGACCGCCATGACGCCGTCAATGCGCACGCCGGTCTTGTCCTTTTGCAGTTCTGTGCGCTCAAAATCAGACTTGCGGGCCGACGCCTCGCGGTAAGCCATGATTTCGTCCCAGTTTTTAATCTGCGCTTTCCACTTGTCGATGTAGGGGTGTTCGGGCGACATGACCATATAGGTCGCGCCGAACAGCGTGTCAGGGCGGGTGGTATAAATGGTCAGCTTATCCCCCTCGGTCGTCACAAAGTCGACCTCAGCGCCCGTCGAGCGGCCAATCCAGTTCTTCTGCTGCACGTTGACGCGGTCGATGAAATCGACAGTGTCCAAATCATCGATCAGACGCTGGGCGTATTCTGTGATTTTGAGCATCCACTGGCTCTTTTCACGCCGCACAACTTCGCTGCCGCAGCGCTCGCAAACGCCGTTGACGACTTCCTCATTGGCCAGCACGCATTTGCACGAGGTACACCAGTTGACCGGCATGGTGGTTTTGTAGGCCAACCCTTTTTTGTAAAGCTGCAAAAAGATCCACTGGGTCCATTTGTAGTAGTTGGGGTCTGTGGTATTGACCTCGCGCGACCAGTCAAAGGACATGCCGATGGCGTTGAGCTGGCTTTTGAAGCGCGCAACGTTCTTTTTGGTCACCTCGGCCGGATGGACGTGGTTTTTGATGGCAAAGTTTTCGGTCGGCAGGCCAAAAGCATCCCAGCCCATGGGAAACAGGACGTTGTAGCCCTGCATGCGGCGCTTGCGCGCTACGATGTCCATCGCGGTGTACGGACGCGGATGGCCAATGTGCAGACCCATGCCCGAAGGATAGGGAAACTCGACGAGCGCATAGTATTTGGGCAGCGAAAAGTCCTGCTTTGCTTCAAAAGCATTGGCCTTTTGCCATTTTTCCTGCCATTTCTTTTCAATCTCTGTATAATTATATTTCATCTTACTCCTCTTCCTTATTCAGATATTGAGTCAGATCGACACTTTGAGAGTCGCTCCATAGTCGCTCGAGCGCGTAAAGCTCACGCGCATCTGATAGGAAGATGTTGATGACAACACTGGTGTAGTCCATCAGAATCCAGCTCGAGGTGACCCCCTCGATATGATGGGCATAAACGCCCATATCGTTTTTGAGCTTGAATTCGATTTCGTCACACAGTGCACGGATGTGGGTCGTGCTGGTGCCCGTCATGACGACAAAATAGTCAGCCAGTGTCGTCTGTTCATAAACGCGCATGGCGGTGATATCGCGTGCTTTTTTGTCGTCAGCCGTGCGCACGGCCAGGGCAAGGATCTGCTCGGGAGTGGGATGATCTGTCATATTTCACTGCCTCCTGCAATTAACTGCGTTGTGGGTCCAGCTGTACGGTGTCGTCTGGTGCAGATTCCGTACCGGCCGCGCCCTGCGCCGTATCTCCCTCATCCGAAGCTGTCTGACCGGCATCCTGCGTCTGACCGGATGAGGTGTCAGACGTCGTGTCTGGATTTGCAGGCTCGAGCGGCTCGTCTGGGTCCGTGGGTTCAGCAGGGTCTGTCGTCGACGGCTCTGCAGGCTCAGTCGGTTCGGTCGGCTCTGCAGGCTCGACCGGCTGCTCCGGCTCTGCGGGTTCAGTCGGCTCTGTTGGCTCTGTAGTCTGGCCGGGGTCTGTGGTCTCGGTCTGTTCACCCGGATCTGTGGTAGTGTCCGGTTCGGTCACCGGCGTCTCTTCTACCGGCTGCTCTTCATCCTCGTCGTCTCCGCTGCCCGAGCTGGACGGCGGGCTGGTCGGGTAGGTGCTGGCATCGATGAGGTTGAGCTCAGTGATCGGCTCATTATACGGATTGAGCTTTTCATTGACCAGCTCTAAAATTCCCTCTTCGTCAGGGACATAGTAGGACTGCATGTGACCGTAATCGGCCTCCCATAAATACCGCGCCTCGCCGGGCAGAATGGTCATGGAGATATTCTCTGACTTCATGGACAGAGCCTGAATGCCCAGCCACATCAGCTCACCCATGCTCATATCTGTCTCGGTATTGTTTAAAATGGCGCTGGCAATATCTGATACTTTGAGCAGATTGGACGGACTTAAAAGCTGGCTGGCCACAGCCTGCAAAAACTCCTGCTGACAGGCAATGCGCTCGATGTCACCGCCCGGATAGCCGCCGGGCACACCGGGATTATTCTGGCGGAAACGAATGAGCTGCAGGGCCTGCTCACCATTCAGCGTCTGCAAGCCGGGCACCAGGTCAATATACAGGTCCTGGGTCGGGTCAGTGTACAGCATACGCACCGGCACATCAAACTCCACGCCGCCGATGGCGTTAACCAGGTCGACAAAGCCCTGAAAATCGACAACCACTGTGCGGTCAATACGGAACCCAAGCAGCATCTGCAGCTCTTCGCGAAGCTGCTCCACGCCGCCATAAAAGGCGCTGTTGATTTTTTTGATACTGCGCCGGACATTGGACATGGTGTCGCGCGGGACATTGACCATGTTGATGACCTGATTTTTCACATCATAGGATGCGACAATAATGGTATCAGTACGCGCGTTATCGTCATCCGTTCCGCACAGCAGAAAGGTATAATAATCCTCTTTTCGAGTCTTGTTTTCATCCTCGACAAAGGGCTTGATGAGCTCGCCCTCATAATAGTCACGCCCCTGCTCGGGTTCGTTGGGCTCTTCCTCAACCTCGTTTGCGGACGGCTGAGTAATATCAGGCGGCTTGACCGTGCTTTTCCAGACAACGGTTACGATCAGGCCCAGCAGCACAACACCCGCAGCAATCAGAATGAGCTGACGGCGGCGTGCCACAGCGCTTTTTGGCGTCTTGGGACTTTTGGGCATCATGCGCCGAGGCCCCGTTGAATTTTTATCATTCATTTCAGAATCTCTCTTTTCATAGCCAGAAGTGCCGCAGCCGCGGCAGGGTGCGGTGTTTTGCCCTGCTCGCGCAGATATTGATCAGTCTGCTCCATGCTGGCGATAACAGCGGCATTCAGGTCGCAGCGGGCCATGCGGCGCAGCTCATCGACACCGGCATAGTCACGTCCCGGCTCCGTGGCGTCG
>DVMR01000080.1 GCA_018714845.1 Candidatus Ventrousia excrementavium | reverse complement strand
ATTGTCTCACAGGTCTCGACCTATGAGCAGGAGCTGTTTGAAGAGCTGCGCGCGCTGTCAGAGCAGATTGCCGAGACCAAGCAGCAGCTGGAAGACAGTCGTGCTGAGCAGGTCGAGCAGCTCAATTCGCTTGAAGCTAACAAGCAACAGCTCGACATTGAGCGTGACAACCGTTCGCAGCGGATGAAAGACCTTGAAACGGCCGAGGACGAGGTTAAAGAGGCCTTTGAAGAAATTGAGGCCGAGGAAGACAGCATCAATGCGGAAATCAAGCGCATGGTGGCTGAGCTGGCCACAACCACTACTTATGTGGGCGGCACCTTCCTGTGGCCGCTGCCTTCAAGTTACACCTATATTACATGTCCCTATGGTATGCGCAACCATCCGATCACCGGCAAGTACAAGCTGCACACCGGCGTTGATATCCGTGTCGGATCAGGCGTCAATATCTTTGCGGCCAACGGTGGCACAGTGATTACATCGACCTATAGCGCGGCTTATGGTAATTATGTTGTTATTAACCATGGTGGTGGCGTTTCCACTCTGTACGCCCATATGAGCAAGCGGGCGGTCAGCAAAGGCGATGTCGTCAGCCAGGGCGATGTCATCGGGTATGTAGGGTCGACCGGCTATTCGACTGGGCCGCACCTGCACTTTGAGATTATTAAAAATGGCAGTACCATCGACCCCATGACTGAGTTCACAAAGCAGTGATGAATGCGCTGCCGCGCAAGCTGCGGCAGCGCTTTATTTCCGGCAAGGAGTAATTCATGAAAAAGAAACGTACAATAAGAGTCGGTGCGGCATTGATGCTCATTTTTCTGGCAGCTGTAGCGACATTTAATATCACCTTTTTTCTGTCCACTGAATATTACAGCATGCGTCTGAGCAATCTGCAGGAGCTGGAGGCTCGCTATCAGAAGCTCAAGGAAGCAGCCGATTATGTGGATGAGTACTTCGTCGGCGAATACGATGAAGAGGCTCTGATTGACGGCGCTGTCGCCGGATACATCGACGCGCTGGGCGACCGCTGGTCCGGCTACTATTCGGCAGAGCAGACGCAGTCCCTGCTTGAAGAGGACCAGAACAGCTACGTTGGCGTCGGTGTCACCATTTCATATGCCGAGGGCAGCGAGTACCAGATTACTGCCGTCACGCGCGGCGGCCCGGCCGAAGCGGCCGGCATCCAGCCCTTTGACGTGCTGACCGCTGTCGACGGCGTGGCAGTGCAGGATTTTGCCACCTATGACGATATGGTCAATGCTGTGCGCGGCGAACCGGGGACGCAGGTCGTGCTCACCGTCACGCGCGGCGCTGAAACGCTCGATTTCACCGTCACGCGTGAGGAAGTTTACAACGAACAGATTGAGATTGAGCTTTTAAGCGGCAATATCGGCTATATGTCCATCGCCGGCTTTGAAAACAATGTTGATCTTGAGTTTGAACAGAAACTGCAGGAGCTGCTCGATATGGGCGCGACCTCGCTGATTTTTGACGTGCGCTTCAACCCGGGCGGGTATGTGGAGGTCATGGCCAATATGCTTGACAAGCTGCTGCCCGAGGGCACTATTATCAGCATGAGCTATAAGGATGGCCGCACGCGCAGCTACACCTCGGACGCTGAGTGCGTTGATATGCCCATGGCTGTTATCACCAACGCCTATTCCATCTCGGCTGCCGAATTCTTTGCCGCAGCACTGCAGGAGTACGGCGTCGCCACGGTTGTCGGCGAGGCCACAGGCGGCAAGGGCTATGCGCAGACCCTCATCACCATGGAGGACGGATCGAGCATCAACCTGTCTATTGCCCGTTACTATACTCCCAAGGGAGTGAGCCTGGCCGGCGTCGGCGTGACGCCTGACCGCGAGGTTGTCATGTCGGAAGAAGACCTTTACAATTTCTACAATTTAACGCCTGAGCAGGATGTGCAGCTGCAAGAAGCCATCGCGGCGGTGACACCGGCCGACAGTGCGGCGCCGGCTGAAACGACCGACAGCACCACGCCGGCGGAAGGCACGGCAGATCCGGCGGCGTCCGCCGATACGACGACCACGACGCCGGCACAGTGATGATATTTTAAGACATTCAGTCTTGCCCCACGGGACGGGAAATCCGTTCTGTGGGGCAGCTGTTCTGTTATCAGGCTGCTGCGCATAAGCATGGGTATACCCGGGCTGTGGCCCGAGACCATGAAGCGGCGGTGATGTTGTGTTTGGAGTATTGACAGTCGAGCGGAAAAAGCCGGGCGGCCTGTGGGAATCGCTCAGGCTGCGCTTTTGCCCGCGTTCAGCCATACGGTGCGAGACCGATTCGGTTCGCATGGCGCTTTTTCTCAAGGTGTCGCTCACGCTGCCGGAAAAGGCGGGACCCCGTCTGGTCCGCCGCAGGCTGCGCCGCTGCATGTCGCTCATGCGTCAGCGTGGCGTGCACCGTGCTGTGGTGCCTGAGCAGGCCCGCGAAGCGGCGGCTGACGCATGCATTGCGCCGGTGGACCGAAAAGCCGCAGTGCAGGGCTGTGCTGCCGAGGCTGTTCTGCTCGCGCTGCGGGCGGCTGGCCTGGAACCCGAACAGTCCGGCGTCACCCTGATTGCCGACCGCACCGGGAGAGACGTACAGACGGCCGCCCTGATGCTGGCCCGCCGTGTCCGGTGCGTGCGGGTACGAAGCCGCGTTCCGGCCCCGGCTTTGCGGCGTCGGCTTTACGAGGACTATGGCATTGCCGAAAATCCGCCGCTGGAAGACACCTGCACAGCAGCGCTGGTCTTTGACAAAACCGACGAGCCGCTTGACGCCTATGGCATTGTGTGCAATCTGACTGATGGTCCGCTCGGGGCGGACTGCGCCGCAGAATGCCGGTACGGCCTGACGTGCGCGCCGTCTGTTTTGGCGCAGAAGCCGCCGCAGGCCGACGAGAGCGATTTTGTCGCGGCCCTGTATTTGTGCGGCGGATTGACACTAAGCGACCTGATTCTGCGAATTGACCCGGAATGCGCCCTTGACATAGAGGAAAACCCCTCATATAATAAGGACTAATATAGAATCGGCGCAGCGTGCGCCAGGGAGGATATTATGCAAAAGCAGTTTAAGCTGACCAAAGAAAGACTTGAGGAGCTGCGGCAGGAGCTCGAGCACCTCAAAACCGTTCGTGAAAAAGAAGTCGCCGAGCTTATCAAAGAAGCCCGCTCTTTTGGCGACCTTTCGGAAAACAGCGAGTATGACGAGGCGAAAAATGAACAGGGCAAGCTGTATTCACGCATCGCCGAGCTGGAAAATGTTTTGAGCAATTACATCGTCATCAGTGAGGACGAGATTTCGACGCAGGAAGTCTCGGCCGGCTGCCGTGTCAAAGTCCAGTTTGTTGACGACGGCTCGGTTGAGGAATACCAGGTCGTCGGCTCGCAGGAAGCAAACCCCGGACAGGGCCGCATTTCTGATGAGTCGCCGTTTGGCCGCGCTGTCATTGGCAAGCGCCTGGGCGAAATCGCTGTTATCGAGGCGCCGGCCGGCAGTTTAGAGTGTAAGATTATTGAAATTTCCAAGTAGGGAGAAAGATAAAAATGAATCAGGAAACCGAAAGAGCCCCCTCGCAGGAGCAGTCGGCCGAAGAACTGCGTGAAATACTGCAGATTCGCCGCAACAAGCTGTCCCAGCTGCAGGCCGAGGGCCGCGACCCCTTCCGCGAGGTGCGCTACGACCGCACGCACCACACCCGCGACATTACTGAGCATTTTGACGAGATGGAAAACCAGACCGTCTCTCTCGCAGGGCGCATCATGTCCAAGCGCGACATGGGCAAAGCTTCGTTCTGCGATTTGCAGGACCAGGACGGCCGCATTCAGCTGTATGTCAAGGTGGACGAGCTGGGCGCCGAAGAGTATGAGCGCTTCAAGCACTTTGACATCGGCGACATCGTCGGTGTGCGCGGTTATGTGTTCCGCACCCGGCGGGGCGAAATTTCGGTGCATGTGAACGAGATTACGCTGCTCAGCAAGTCACTGCGCCCGCTTCCTGAGAAGTATCACGGACTGAAGGACGTCGACACGCGCTACCGTCAGCGCTATGTCGACCTGATTGTCAACCCTGAGGTGCGCGACACCTTTGTCAAGCGCTCTCTTGCCATCCGCGAAATCCGTGCCTTTATGGACGCGCGCGGCTATATCGAGGTCGAGACGCCGGTGCTCAACACGGTGCAGGGTGGCGCCACAGCGCGGCCGTTTGTCACCCATCACAATGCTTTGAACCTTGATATGTATTTGCGCATTGCCACTGAGCTGCACCTCAAGCGTCTCATTGTCGGCGGGTTTGAAAAGGTGTACGAAATCGGCCGCATTTTCCGCAACGAGGGCATGGATACGCGCCATAATCCTGAGTTTACCACCATTGAGCTGTATGAGGCGTATACCGATATCAACGGCATGATGGAACTGACCGAGAGCCTGTTCAGGCATCTGGCTGTCACCGTGACAGGCGGCACCGAGCTGCCTTACGGAGATAAGGTCATCGATCTGGGCAAGCCCTTTGAGCGTCTGACAATGACTGAGGCGCTGCGCAAGTATGCGGATATTGACTTTGACCAGGTCGAGACCTTTGAACAGGCAAAGGCGTTGGCAGAGAAGCACCACATCAAGGTCGAGCCCAAGCACGGCAAGGGCGATATTCTATCGCTGCTTTTCGAAGAATATTGCGAGGACAAGCTCATTCAGCCGACCTTTATCATTTCGCACCCCATTGAGATTTCACCGCTGGCCAAGAAGGACCCGCAGAATCCAGCGCTGACCCAGCGCTTTGAGCTGTTCATGAACGGGTGGGAGATGGCCAACGCCTTCGGCGAGCTCAACGACCCTATCGACCAGCGCGAGCGCTTTGAAAACCAGATGCGCCTGCGCGCTTTGGGCGATGACGAGGCCAGCGAGATGGATGAGGACTTTTTGACGGCTCTCGAATACGGCATGCCGCCGACAGGCGGCTGCGGCATCGGCGTCGACCGCCTGGTCATGATTTTGACCAACAGCCCGTCCATCCGCGACGTGCTGCTTTTCCCCACAATGAAGCCGCAGGACTAATTGAGCAGGCAGGCCTGACCGCCAGTGCGGGCAGGTCTGTTGTCATGTTGAAAGTGAGGGGGCGAAGGCCGCTTGCACCGCATTGCCAGACGTAAAAAGCCGCCAAGCCCGGTGCGGGTCATCACCGTGGGCTTTTCACTGCTCATCGTGCTGGGCACGCTGCTGCTCTGCTTGCCTTTTGCCACCCGAAGCGGCCAGAGTGCAGGTCCTGTAACCGCTCTGTTCACTGCGACCTCGGCGACCTGCGTCACCGGTCTGGTCGTTGAGGACACCTATCTGTTCTGGAGTCCGTTCGGACAGGCAGTCATCCTGCTTTTGATCCAAGTCGGCGGGCTGGGATTTATGATGGCTGCCGCAGGGTTTTCCTTTGTGGTTCGCCGGCGCATCACCCTGCGGGAGCGGCTGCTGCTCGGGCAGTCGCTCAGTGTCGAGGAGATGTCGGGCATTGTGCGTCTGGCGCGCGGTATTCTGGTCGGCACCTTTGCCATTGAGGCCATGGGCGCCGTCATTTTGGCCATTCGGTTTGCGCGCGATTTCGGCCTGCGCGGTGGGATTGTGAAGGGAATATGGACTTCGGTTTCGGCTTTCTGCAACGCGGGCTTTGACCTGATGGGTGAAACAGGAGCCTTTTCCAGCATGGCGAAATACCTGGGTGACCCGGCGGTGACGCTGACAATCAGTCTGCTCATCATTTTGGGCGGACTGGGTTTTTACGTCTGGAGCGATCTGGTGACCTGCCCGAAAAACCGGCGTTACCGCCTGCACACCAGTCTGGTGCTTGCGACGACGGGCATTTTATTGCTCGCAGGCACACTGGGCTTTCTGGCGTTTGAATGGAACAACCCCCAGACGCTGGGGGATAAAAGTGTGTTTGACCGCATCATGGCCGCGGTGTTTCATTCGTCGTCAGTGCGCACAGCCGGCTTTGACCAGATGGGACAGGCCGGACTGACGTCGGCTTCACGCGCCCTGACCATTCTTTTGATGTTTATCGGCGGGTCGCCCGGCTCGACGGCGGGCGGCATCAAAACGACGACGCTGGCTGTGCTGGTGCTGACGGCCGTGGCCCCGTATCGCGGCAGGAACCAGGCCAGCGCATTTGGCCGGACGATTGCGCAAAAGTCAGTCACAGACGCGCTGTCTGTACTGGTCACAGGGCTTTTTCTCGTCATATGCAGCAGCTTTCTCGTCTCATGGGCGGACAAACTGCCTTTTGAAACGGCAGTTTATGAGTGCGTTTCCGGCTTTGCCACGGTCGGCCTCAGCCTGGGCGTGACGCCGACCCTGTCGGTTTTTTCCAAGCTGGTGCTCGTTTTGCTCATGTTTACAGGCCGCGTCGGCGTGATGACAATCGGCGCAGCTGCGCTCTTCCGGAGCAGCGGTGAAGGTCGGATTAAAGAGCCCGAGGGCAGGGTCATGGTTGGATAGGAGGCCTTTTGTGAAATCCTTTGTGGTTATTGGGCTGGGCCGGTTCGGCCGTGCGCTGGCTGTCGAACTTTTCCGGCTGGGGCACGAGGTGCTGGCCGTTGACAAAAGCGAAGAGCGGGTGAGCGAAATCGCGGACTTTGTCACGCACGCCGTGCGTGCCGACGCGCGCGACGAGCAGGCCCTGCGTGCGATTGGTGCACGCAATTTTGACTGTGCGGTGGTCGCCTTTGCCGGTGAGACGCAGGACAATATCCTGACCACTCTGCTGCTCAAGGAGCTGGGCGTCAAATACGTTGTGGCCAAGGGCCATGACGAGCTGCACACCCGCGTATTACAAAAAATCGGAGCTGACCGCGTTGTCTTTCCCGAATCGGATATGGGAGTGCGGCTGGCACAGATTATTTCTTCGAATAATCTTGTCGATTACATCGACATTTCAGATGATTACAGCATTATCGAGATGACCGCCCCGCCGCGCTGGGACGGAAAGAGCATCCGCGCGCTTGATGTGCGCGCAAAATACGGCATCAACATCCTCGTTGTCAAATCGGGCAGCGGAAAGACGCTGTCAGTCGTGCCGTCGCCGGATTACGTCATCCGCAAGGGGGACATTCTGGTCGTTATCGGCACGGGCGAAGATATTCGCAGACTGCAATGACGCATATCGAGAGCCGGGACAATCCGCGCGTCAAGCGCGTGGCCAGACTGCTTTCCTCGGGCGCGGCGCGGCGCGAAGAGGGACTGTTTGTCTGTGAGGGGCCGACCATGCTGCGCGAAGCGGCAGCGGCGGGCGCTGACATCGCTGAAATCTATATGCTTCCAGGACAGGAGACGCTGCTAAGCGGAATCGAGGCGCCCTGTTTTACGGTGACGGAGCCGGTGCTGAGAAAGCTGTCTGATACCGAGACGCCGCGCGGACCGGTCTTTGTCTGCCGCATCCCGCCGCAGGTTCTGCCGCAAGGCGGACAGTTCATCGCTGTCGAGGACCTGCGAGACCCCGGCAATTTGGGCACCGTCTTTCGGACGGCCGAGGCACTGGGACTGCCCGAGGTCGTGCGCGTCGGCTCGTGCACGGATCTGTACGCACCCAAAGCCGTGCGTTCGACGATGGGATCGGTCTTTCGGGTCAACACCTGCGTGATGACGCCGCAGGAGCTCTGGCAGTGGACGCGGAAGCGCAATATGACGCTCGTCGGCGCAGCCCTGAGCGCCGGAGCGCAAAGCATTGAAAAAATGGACCTGCGCCATGCTTGCGTGCTCATCGGCAGCGAAGCCCATGGCCTTCGCCCGGAGACGCTGGCGCTGTGTGACGCGCACGCCATCATCCCGATTGAAGGGGCGGAATCGCTCAACGCCGCTGTGGCGGCCGCCATTTTTCTGTGGGAAATGAAGCGTTCGCGCGGGTAAAATAGAAAATATCGGCCTGAAGACGGGAGGGTGTGCCGTGCATACATTGGGATGTATCTGGCTGAGCGAGGTCCGCCTGGCCCCAGTCAGGCAGGCCGCGCTGCTGCGCGCCTGCTCTTCGGGCGATGAATTTCTCTGTATGAGTCCCCGCCGGGCGGGGGAACTGTGTGGCGGCCTGACCCCGAAAGAGGCCATTCGGTTTCAAAACAAGTCTTTACGGCGCACAGAAGAGATTTTGCGCCGGACCGAGGACCTCGGCGGACGGGCGGTCACCTTTTATGACGACGATTTTCCCGCACCGCTGCGGCACATTCCCGACCCGCCGGCCATACTCTATGTGCGGGGCGCATTGCCGGATCTGACCAAAGCGCCTGCTATCGCTGTCATCGGAAAGCGAAAGGCCAGCGCCTATGGACTGCAGACCGCCGAAAAAATGGGTTACGCACTGTCTCGGGCCGGCGTTGTCGTCGTTTCAGGCATGGCTATCGGGTGTGACGGCGCGGCACATCTCGGCGCTCTCAAGGGCGGCAGCCCGACCATCGCGGTATTGGGTACGCCGCTCGACCGCTGTTCGCCTGCGTCCCATGAGTCGCTGATGCAGGATATCATCCGCTACGGCGCAGTCGTCACTGAGTATTCGCTCGGGC
Organism: Candidatus Ventrousia excrementavium; assembly: GCA_018714845.1. Classification (GTDB taxonomy): domain Bacteria; phylum Bacillota; class Clostridia; order Oscillospirales; family Butyricicoccaceae; genus Ventrousia; species Ventrousia excrementavium. The sequence continues at coordinate 7,058 of DVMR01000080.1, read as the reverse complement.
GGCCGTACACTGCATCGGACTTTCCGCGACGCAACAGGCTGATCAGCGGCCTGGCGCTCGGTGTTGTCGTATGCGAGGCTGCCAGAAAAAGCGGCACACTGCAGACAGCGCATCAGGCGCTGGAGCAGGGGCGCGACGTCTTTGCCGTGCCCGGTCCCATTGGCGCGCCCAACTCTGAAGGCACCAACGAGCTCATTGCGTCCGGATGCGCACAGCTGGTCACCTCGCCTCAGCGGGTGCTCGACGAATACGAGAACCGATGGGAAGCGCTCGGTTTGCGGCCGTGTGACCCGGTCGCGGCACCACAAAAGGAAACCCGTGAACTGGAAGTGCCGGCGACTGACTGCCGTCCGGCCGCCGGGGATGCGTGCGGAAGAGCCCCGGCACCTGTGCCGGCAGCCGGGCAGGGGATTGCCGCAGCCTATGCCGCCGATGTGCCTGAGGGCCCGCAGCAGGAGCTGTTGGCGGCGCTCAGCGGCGCCATGCACGTTGATGAGCTGATCGAAAAAAGCGGCGTTCCGGCCGCTGACGCGCTGCAGGCGCTGACCTTTCTTGAAATCACCGGGCTGGTGCGCAGACTGCCGGGAAAGCGATATGAGCGCACCTATTGATCAGAACAGAGAGCGCGGCGCGTGCCGCCCGCTTTGAAAACCAGGAGGAACTATGTCGAAACTTCTCATTGTGGAATCGCCGGCCAAGGCAAAGACCATTACAAAATACCTGGGGCCGGGCTACGAGGTGAGCGCTTCCATGGGCCACCTGCGCGATCTGCCCAAAAAGGAGCTGGGGGTCGATATCGAGCACGGCTTTGCGCCCCAGTATGTCCCCATCGAAGGCAAGGACAAAACCATCCGCGAGCTCAAGTCAGCGGCGCAGGACGCTGAATGTGTTTATCTGGCGACTGACCCCGACCGCGAAGGCGAGGCGATCTCGTGGCATCTGCGCGAGCTTCTGGACCTGCCGCAGGACAAAACTTACCGCATCACTTTTAACGAGATTACCAAAAAGGCGGTGACCGAGGCAGTCGCCGCGCCGCGCGACATTGACATGAACCTGGTCGACGCGCAGCAGGCGCGCCGTATTCTTGACCGTATTGTGGGCTATAAGCTGTCGCCGTTTTTGTGGCGCAAGGTGCGTTCCGGTCTGTCGGCCGGGCGTGTGCAGTCGGTCGTCACCCGGCTGGTTGTCGACCGCGAGCGCGAGATTAGAAACTTCAAGCCCGAGGAGTACTGGAGCATCGACGTCACGCTGGAGAGCGACGGCAAGCGCTTTACTGCCCGGTTTTACAGCGACGGGGCGGGCAACAAAGACCTGCACAACGAGCAGGAGACGGCCGCTGTTCTGAGCGTCATCGACGGGCAGCCCTATGTCGTGCAGACTGTGAAAAAGGCCAAGAAAAAGCGTCAGCCCGCGCCGCCCTTTATCACGTCGACCCTGCAGCAGGAAGCCAGCCGCAAACTGTCCATGACAGCGCGGCGCACCATGTCCGTGGCGCAGGAGCTGTACGAGGGCGTCAACATCGCCGGTATGGGTCCGACCGGTCTGATCACCTACATGCGCACTGACTCGCTGCGCATCGCCGACGAGGCTTTGGCACAGGCCCGGTCGTATATCGGCGAACGCTTTGGTGAACAGTTCCGCCCGGCCAAAGCCCGCGTGTTCAAAACCAAAAAAGGGGCGCAGGACGCGCACGAGGCCATCCGTCCGTCCAATCCGTCGCTCGACCCCGACAGCATCCGCAAAAGCCTGACGCCGGATCAGTATAAACTGTATAAGCTCATCTGGTCGCGTTTTATTGCGTCGCAGATGGCCGAGGCCATTCTCGACACGACATCGGCCGATATTGCGTGCGGTGGCTGCATCTTCCGCGCCACAGGGCAAATTGTCGCTTTCCCGGGCTTTTTGGCCCTGTATGAGGAAGGTACCGACGACGCGCCCGAGGACGAAGGCGGCGCTACGCTGCCCGCGCTCGAGGAAGGCGACCGCCCTGCGCATATTGCCACCGAGCCCAAGCAGCACTTTACGCAGCCGCCCCCGCGCTATACCGAGGCGTCGCTCATCAAGACCATGGAAGAAAAAGGTATCGGACGCCCCAGCACCTACGCGCCGACCATCTCGGTCGTCATCGGCCGCGAATATGTCGTCAAAGAAGGCAAGGCGCTGCGCGCTACAGCGCTGGGCGAGGCGGTCACTGACCTGATGATTGACAAGTTCCACGACATCGTTGACGTCAAGTTCACCGCCAACATGGAAGATGAGCTGGACGGCGTTGAAAGTGGAAAAGTTGATTACCGCAAGATGCTGGGTGAGTTCTACGACGGCTTTTCAGCTGAGCTCAAGCAGGCGGAGATCGACCTTGACAAAAAGCGCATCAAAGTTCCCGACGAAGAAAGCGATGTCGTCTGCGAGCTGTGCGGCCGGAAAATGGTCATCAAATCCGGGCGGTTCGGCAAGTTCCTGGCCTGTCCAGGGTATCCGGAGTGCAAAAATACCAAGCCGCTGAGCGAGGATACCGGCGTCCCGTGCCCGGTGTGCGGGGCCCGGCTGCTCAAGAAGAAGTCCAAGAGCGGCTTTTACTATTACGGGTGTGAAAAGAACCCGACCTGTCCGTTCATGACATGGGATAAGCCGACGCAGCAGAAGTGTCCGCAGTGCGGGGGTACACTGTACCGCCATTACACCAAAGAAGAAAAAAAGATGGTTTGCCACGTCCCGGGCTGTGGATACTTTGAAGAGCTGCCGGTCCGAAAGTCGACGAAAAGCAAGGCGGCTCAAGCAGAGTCCGCTGAGGGAGAGGAAAAGCCTAGGCGCACCCGCAAGACAGCGGCCGCAGAGTCGGGCGAGAAAAAGCCTGTGACGCGTAAAAAGACGGCGCCAGCTGCGGAAGACGCGGAAAAACCGGCGAAAAAGACCACCCGAAAAAAAGCAGCCCCTGCGGCTGAAATGGCCGAAGAACCGGCCAAGAAAACGACGCGCCGCAAAAAAGCGGCAGAGGAGCCGGCGCCGGAAACCGAGGTCAAAAAGACGACCCGCCGTAAGACGGCCAAAGTCGAGGCAGGTGAAGAGGCGCCTGTCAAAAAGACAGCTGCCCGCAAAAAGACGGCAAAGGCGGCCGAGTCCGATGAATAAGGCCATCGTCATCGGGGCGGGGCTGGCCGGCAGCGAGGCGGCGTGGCAGCTCGCGCGGCGTGGCGTCGACGTCACACTGATTGAAATGCGGCCGAATCACGCCTCGCCGGCCCACCACACCGGGCAGTTTGCTGAGCTGGTCTGCTCCAATTCGCTGCGCGGGGCGGCCCTGAGCACAGCGCCCGGCCTGCTCAAAGAGGAGCTGCGGCGAACAGGCTCGCTTATCATGCAGTGCGCTGACCAGTGCGCTGTCCCCGCCGGCGGGGCGCTGGCGGTTGACCGCGAGCGCTTTTCGCAGATGGTCACGGAAAGACTCTGCGCACATCCGCGCGTCACCGTGGTGCACGAGCGGGTCGACGACATCCCGCCGGGCAGCGTCATCGTCGCGTCAGGCCCCCTGACCGAGGGGGCATTGGCAGACAGCATCTCGCGGGCGCTGGGACAAAGCGAGCCGCTGCATTTTTACGATGCCGCGGCCCCCATTGTCTCTTTTTCCAGCATTGACATGGACAAGGCCTATTTTGCGTCGCGCTACGATAAAGGGGACGCTGACTATATCAACTGTCCCATGGATAAAGAGCAGTACACTGCTTTTGTCGCCGCGCTGCGGACGGCGGAAGAAGCGCCGGTTCACGGCTTTGAGGACAAAAAGGTTTTTGAGGGCTGTATGCCGGTCGAGGTCATGGCGCGCCGCGGAGAAGATACATTGCGGTACGGCCCCATGAAGCCGGTCGGCCTGCGCGACCCGCGCACTGGCGCGCGCCCCTATGCGGTTGTGCAGCTGCGCGCCGACAATGCGCAGAAAACCATGTATAATGTGGTCGGGTTCCAGACCCATCTGCGTTTCCCCGAGCAGAAAAGGGTCTTTTCCATGATTCCCGGGCTCGAGAACGCTGAGTTTTTGCGTTACGGCGTCATGCACCGCAACAGCTTTCTGCGTTCGCCCGGTCTGCTCGACCGATACTACCGTGTCATCGGCCGGGAAAATCTGTGGTTTGCCGGACAGATTACGGGCGTCGAAGGGTATATTGAGTCGGCGGCTTCGGGGTTGTGCGCGGGACTTAATCTGGCACGCCAGCTGCAGGGACGTGCACTTATTGACTTTCCGCCCGAAACGGCGCTGGGCGCGCTGGCTTTGCATATCAGTACGGAAAACCGGGATTTTCAGCCCATGAACATCAATTTCGGGCTTTTGCCTCCCATGCCCGAGCGCATTCGCGGCAAGCGTGAACGCTATACGGCGCTGGCCATGCGCGCGCTCGGCTGTCTGGAGCAGCTGCGGCCCGTTTATCAGGAGGATTTGGAATATGAGAATCATCATTGACGCCATGGGCGGCGACAACGCGCCTGACGCCATCGTCAGGGGCGCAGTGCTGGCCGCCGATCAGCTGGGCGTCGACATTGTGCTGGTGGGCGACGAAGCGCGCGTGCGCCCGCTGCTCGAGCAGAACGCGCCGCAAAATCCCGGGCGGATTACGGTTCACCATGCCAGCGAGGTCATCACCATGGAAGACAACCCTGTTTCAGTGGTGCGTCAGAAAAAGGATTCTTCGCTTGTCGTTGCGCTGCGCCTGCTGGGCGAGGGAGAAGGCGATGCCATGGTCAGTGCCGGCAGCACGGGTGCTTTGCTGACAGGCGCCACACTGTTCGTCAAGCGCATCAAAGGGGTGCGGCGCGCAGCGCTGGCTCCGGTGCTGCCGACTGCCAAAGGCGGCAGCCTGCTGGTCGACTGCGGCGCCAACGTCGAGTGCTCGGCCGAGTCGCTGGTACAGTTCGCCTTTATGGGGTACTACTACACCCAAAAGCAGATGGGCATCAAAAATCCGCGCGTGGGGCTTATCAACAACGGTGCTGAAGAGACAAAAGGCACCGACGCGCTGCGCGAGACCTACCAGATTCTGAAAAAAGCGTCTGATGAGGGAAAAATCAACTTTGTCGGCAACATCGAGGGCCGCGATATCCCCGAAGGAGCGGCCGATGTTCTGGTCTGCGACGGCTTTACCGGCAATGTCGTACTCAAGACCATTGAGGGCGTGGGCCTGTTTTTTGTCGGTAAGGTCAAAGAGATCTTTATGAAAAACGCCGCCACCAAGCTGGCAGGTGCCATTGTCAAACCGGGCCTGCGTGAGTTTAAGAAAATGCTCGACTATAACGAGGTCGGCGGCGCGCCGCTGCTCGGCATCAGCAAGCCCATTGTCAAGGCGCATGGTTCGTCAGGGGCGGAAGCGCTCAAAAACGCTGTGCGTCAGGCAGTTGTCTATGCTGAGGGCGGGGTCGTAGCCGACATCGAGCGCAGCGTTGCTCAGCTGTCGGCAGGCGGCGAGAGCTGACAAAAAAGCAGTAGACAAAGAGGAAAAGCTCTGCTATAATCCATGAATGGTAAGTCTATCCGAAGCGAATCTTTGTGCTGGAGGTGACAAGAATGATTTTTGATAAACTGTGTGAACTGGTAGCCGATCAGTTTGGCGTTGACCCTGACGAGGTGACAATGGAAACTTCCTTTGTCGACGACTACAACGCCGATTCCATCGACATTGTCGAGCTGATGATGGCGGTCGAGGAAGAGTTCCACCTCGGCGAGGTCGAGGAGAACGCGCTGGAAAACATCAAAACCATCGGCGACGTTGTCGAGTATATCCAGGCTCGTGTTGATGAGGACTGAGTCATGAGCAAGCTGTTTGGCGTATACCCCTACACCTTTCGCGACAAGGGGCTTTTGCAGAATGCGCTGACGCACAGCTCGTATGCCAACGAAAACCGCGACCGCGGAGCGGTCAGCAATGAGCGGCTGGAGTTTCTGGGTGATTCGGTGCTGGGACTGATTTGCGCCGACGCCATTTACTCAGAATACGCCGGACTGCCTGAGGGAGACCTGACCAAGCTGCGCGCAGCCATCGTGTGCGAGGGATCGCTTTACGAGTTTGCCTGTCAGATCGGCCTGGGCGAGCACCTGCTTTTGGGGCGTGGTGAGCGGGCCGGCGGTGGCGCAAGCCGTCCGTCTGTGCTGGCGGACGCCGTTGAAGCGGTTCTGGCTGCTCTGTATCTGGACGGCGGCATGGACGCCGCGCGCGGCTTCATTCTGGACTTCATCCATCGCAAGGCGTCCGAAACGGTTCGCGTCGGCCGTGTCGTCGACTACAAAACCGCGCTGCAGGAGATTGTGCAGAAAAACCATGAGGAAACGCTGGAATACCGGCTGAAAGAAGAGCGTGGTCCGGACCACGACAAGCGCTTTGTCATTGAACTGCTCATCAATTCAAACGTCATCGCTGTGGGCGAAGGGCGGAGCAAGAAGCAGGCCGAGCAGGCAGCTGCCCGTGCCGCGCTTGAGCTGATGGGCGAGTAAAGACCAACACCCGCAAGGAATGAAACTGATTCATACCTTGCGGGTGTTTGCCTGTTCAGCGCATCAGGCTTTGCAGGGGGAAGCGGGGAATGATGAGCGGCAGGGCTGGTTTTAATCTGCGCCTTATGATGTACTTTTCTGAATAGCGGATTGATATGACTCATGTTGAAAAGGTGGCAAAGCTGATGTCGAAAAAATACCTACCACCGCTGATGATGTGGCTGTTTTTTGAAGCGGTGGCCGTTTCTCTGGCACTGATGCTGGATAACCTTTTCTATTTTTTTAACTTTACTTATATCGGCACCGCCCTTGCAATCGGGCTAGTCCTGTATGAAAAAAAAGAAGAAATACGCGCGGAATGCAGTGCAGCTTGCGGTCGGCCTGTACATGCTCGTATATCTGGGTATCATTTGCAGGGAAAACATGCAGATAGAGGGATTTTGGTATTATCTGTTTCTCGGCGTATTTGAAGCCGCCACAATTCATTATCTCGTTGCAAAAATTCTTGGGCCCCTGCTGTTTGGACGCGGGTGGTGCGGCTATGCCTGCTGGACTGCAATGGTTTTGGACTTGCTGCCATTCA
>DVMR01000079.1 GCA_018714845.1 Candidatus Ventrousia excrementavium | reverse complement strand
TGACGCGCTGGTTCCCGTTGTACGCGGCGAGATGCGGGTGCGCATTCACTGCCACCGTGCCGACGATATCACCACAGCCATCCGCCTGGCCAAGGAGTTCCGCCTTGACTACGCGCTGGAGCATGCAACCGAGGGCTATAAGATTGCCGACCTGCTCGCCCGTGAGAAGGTCGCCTGCACGGTCGGGCCGCTGCTTTTGACTCCGCTTAAAATGGAAGTTTGGGGACTGAAGCAGACGACGCCGGGAGTGCTTGAAAAAGCCGGCGTGCCCGTATGCCTGACAGCCGATGGCGGCTGGGATACCCAGTGGCTGCCTGTCTATGCCGGCATCATTGTCCGCCACGGTATGTCAGAAAGGGGAGCGCTCGAGGCCATTACCATCCGTCCGGCCCGCGTCATGGGCGTACAGGACCGTGTCGGGTCCATCGAAGTCGGCAAGGATGCGGACTTTGCCGTCTTTAACGGCAATCCCCTGTGCAACCTGACCGAGTGCCTGATGACCATTATCGACGGCCAGGTCGTCAGCGACAAGCGCTGACCGGCCTGAAAACATTCAGCTGCGAGATGTGTTACGCAGTGGAAAGAGAGGAATGAAATGAAAAAGAGAAGTCTGGCCTTTTTGCTGGCCCTGGTTCTGGCGTGCGGCCTGATGCTGGGTGGTTGCAGCAGCGACGGCAGTGCAGACGTCGGTGAAAGCGGAAGTGAAGGAGATGGCGCTGCGGACGGGGAGCGGGTCCTGACCATTGCTTCCCCCTACGCCATTGGCTCGCTGACACCCTGGATTTCCAACTCGGACGGCGACCGGTATGTGCTGGGCAATGTTTACGAGGCGCTCATCGAGTCCAACACCGGCTCGGAGGACGGCGTGGAGTATGTGCCGGCCATTGCCGAATCGTGGGAGTACACTGACGATACCACGCTGGTATTCAAAATCCGTGAAAACGTCTACTGGCAGACAGAAGGCAATGATTTGTTTGACGAAAAGGTGCAGGTAACAGCCCATGACGTCAAAGCGGTCTTTGATTTTGTGCTTGACGAGAATAACGCTTCTACAGAGTGGGGCGACCTGTATCCCATCATTGAGTCAGTCGAGGCGACCGACGACTTTACTTTTACTGTCAGGACAAAGCAGCCGAGCGCCATTCTGCTGAATGAGATTTCAGGCGTGCTGATTTTCCCCATTAAGGCCATTGAAGAGGATTTTGACCTGACCCAGCAGCCGGTGGGCACGGGCGCCTTTATTTTCTCGGAATACAGGGTGGACGACAGCGTTACGCTGACGCCCAATCCCGACTACCGCGTCACACCCAATGTCGACAAGGTCGTCATTGAAATCGTGCCGGATAAGGCGGTCGCCGCTATTGCACTGCAAAACGGCGAAGTTGACATTGTTCCGCAGATTCTGACAACCGACCTCGAAGCAGTGGCTGCGGACGAAGACCTCAAGCTCATCCCCAACAGCGTGGGCTGGTATCGCTATATCGGGTTCAACTGCTCCAACGAAATCTTCCAGGACCTCAGGGTGCGGCAGGCGATTTCCATGGCCATTGACTTTGAGTCCATCACCGAGACGTTGTCCGGCAATGACTTTGGCGCGCAGCTGGCTGTCGACGCCTACGGCGGCGGTGTGCCGCCTGAGTTTGAAGGCTCGGACATCGAGGCGTGGAAGGCGGTTTATGAGTACAACCCGGACAGGGCCCAGACCCTGCTGGAGGACGCGGGCTGGACCAAGGGCAGCGACGGCATTTATGAAAAGGACGGCCAAAAGCTTTCATTTGCCATCAAGTGCCCGACCAACGACCAGAACCGCGTTAAGCTGGGTGAAATGGCGGCCACCTACCTCAAGACCATCGGTGTTGACGCATCGGCCCAGCCGACTGAGTGGGCGACCATGACGGCGGATATCGCGGCCGGCAACACGGAAATGTTCGTCATGGGCGGCGGCAGCGTTGTCGGTGGCATGAACATGCTTTTCCACTCGGTCAACACCCAGGGCACCTCGCATAACGTGTTTTACACGGATGAAACCCTGGACACCATGCTTGAAGAAGCCTATGCGACCATTGATGACGACGCCCGCATTGCGCTGCTCAAGGAAGCGGCCATGCGCGCGCTCGAAAACAAGGTCCACGCCGGCGGCTATTTTGAGTATGTGCAAATCGGCATGAACAAACGGGTCACGGACTTTGAAAAAAGTCCGACCCTGTGGTACAGCCTGTGCAATGATTACCGCAATGTCGGCGTTGACGGCCAGTAACGGGCGCTCGCCCTGCTGACAGAAAAGCAAGCCGCGCCGGAGAGCCCCTGCCCTCCGGCGCGGTTTATCAAAAGACTATGCTTTGGGGCGTGGGGCCCTGCGCAGGAGGAGGAAAGCAATGCGCGTTTATATCATCCGCAGACTGCTGCAAATGATTCCCACTCTGCTCATCATTTCGTTTATGATTTTTGGACTTTTGTATCTGACGCCCGGCGACCCGGTGTACCTGATGCTGGGCGCCGGTGAGTCACAGAGCATCAGCCCTGAGACCTATGAAATGGTGCGCAGGGATTTGGGGCTGGATCAGCCCTTTTTTGTGAGGTACCTGGACTTTGTCAAGGGTGCCGTGACCGGCGATTTGGGTGAGTCGTATGTCACCAAGCAGGACGTGTTTTCCGAAATCATGGCCCGTATGCCGGCAACGCTGCAGCTGACGCTGTGCGCAATGATTATTTCGGTTCTGATTTCCATTCCACTGGGGATTCTGGCCGCTGTCAAGCACAACAGCATCTGGGACAGCATATCAACCTTTCTGGCGACTATCGGCGTTTCGCTGCCCAAGTTCTGGTTTGCGCTGGTACTGATCATCGTCTTTTCACTCAATCTGGGCTGGCTGCCCAGCAAGGGCATCGGCTATCTGGAAGACGGGCTGGGCAGTTATCTCAGCCACATGGCGCTACCGGCCATATCACTGGGACTTGGCCTGGCGGCGACCCAGACGCGCATGATACGCTCGAGCATGCTCGATGTTCTGGGGCAGGACTACATCCGCTTTGCGCGCAGCAAGGGCCTGAAGGAAAAGGTTGTTCTGCTGGGACATGCCATGAAAAACGCCCTTATCCCCGTGGTTACAGTTTTCGGCTCTGAAGTCGGCGGACTGCTGGGCGGCGCCGTTGTCACCGAGACCATCTTTGCGTGGCCGGGCGTGGGAAGGCTGATAGTCAACTCAATCGGAAAGCGCGATTATCCCATGATTCAGGGGGCAACGCTCATGCTGTGCACCCTGTTTTTGCTCATCAATCTTTTGGTGGACATTTGTTATGCCGGACTCAACCCGAAAATCCGCCTTGAAAAAAAGTAGAGGGGGACAGATATGAACAACGAACAGAAAAAAGAGCTTTCACCGTCTGTGATTGGCGAGGAAGCTCTGTCCGCGTCGTCTTACTGGAAGGATATTGCCCGCAGCTTCTGCAAAAACAAAATCGCCGTTGTGGGCCTGGTGCTGCTTGTCATTATCATCGTGCTGTGCGCGGGAGCGCCGCTTTTCACAAGCTATGACCCGGTGCTTGACATGAATCCCAGCGAGAACCTGCTGCCGCCCGGCACAGAGGGGCATCTGCTGGGCACCGACGACTACGGCCGCGACCTGTGGTCGCGCCTGATTTACGGCGGGAGAACATCCATGCTGACCGGCGTTATCGTCGCCATTGTGTCGGCGGCAGCAGGCGTTGTCATCGGCTGCATCAGCGGCTATTTCGGCGGTATTCTGGATTCGCTTTTGATGCGCTTTACCGACATCATGCTGTCCTTTCCGTTTTTAATCATTGCCATTGCCATCATGGCAGCGCTGGGCGCCAGCCAGAAAAATGTCGTACTGGCCCTGGCCATCATCGGCTGGCCCGGCTTTGCCCGCCTGACGCGCAGTCAGGTGCTGGCGCTTAAAGAGCAGGAATATGTTGAGTCGGCCCGCGTGGCGGGATTTAAAAACATGCGCATCATCTTCAACCATATTCTGCCCAACGCCATGGGCCCCATCATTGTCCAGCTGACGCTGGCAGTTGGAAACGCCATCTTATCGGCAGCCAGCCTCAATTTTCTGGGTATGGGCGTTGACTCGACGCTGCCTGACTGGGGTGTCATGCTCAACCAGGGCCGTAATTATCTGCAGACCCACTCTTATCTGACGACGGTCCCCGGCATCGCCATTTCACTGACCGTTCTGGCGATGAACTGGGTGGGTGACGGCCTGCGCGACGCGTTTGACCCCAGACTGAGAAAGTAGGTGACAGGCTTGCAAGAAGAGAAATTGCTTACAGTTAAAAATCTGTGTACCAGCTTTCACACGCCCGAGGGCGTTGTGCGCTCGGTCGATGGCGTGTCCTTTGATGTCAGCCGCGGTGAGACGCTGGCCCTGGTCGGCGAATCAGGCTGCGGCAAGACGGTCACCTCGCTTTCGCTCATTGGCCTGCTGGCCGAGACGGCGGCTGTCACAGCGGACACACTGCGCTTTGACGGCAGGGACCTGCTCTCGCTCGACCGTGAACAGCGCCGCCTGGTGCGCGGCAGCGGCATTTCGATGATTTTTCAGGAGCCCATGACCTCGCTTAACCCGGTTTACCGCATTGACCGCCAGATTGGCGAGGTGTTTACCTGCCATAACCCCGGTATGAGCAAAAAAGAAGTGCGTGAGCGCTCGATTGAGATGCTGCGCAAGGTAGGAGTCCCCAATCCTGAAGAAAGGCTGCGGGTCTATCCGCACCAGCTTTCGGGCGGTCTGCGGCAGCGCGTCATGATTGCCATTGCTCTGGCGGCCGGTGCACCGCTTGTCATCGCCGATGAGCCTACGACGGCGCTTGACGTCACTATTCAGGCCCAGATTTTGCAGCTGCTGCGCGAATTGCAGCAGGAAAACGGCATGTCCATGATTCTCATTACCCATGACTTCGGCGTCGTGTCCCAGCTGGCGCAGCGGGTCGCCGTCATGTACGCGGGCAGGATTGTTGAAGAGGGGAGTGTGGAAGAGATATTCCGCGACCCGCAGCACCCGTATACCCAGCTGCTCATTTTGTCGATTCCCGGCATTAAGGTCAAGCGCGGCGGACGCCTGGAGTCCATTTCGGGCGCGGTGCCCAACCCACTGCGCTTCCCGAGCGGGTGCCGGTTTCATCCCCGCTGCCCCTATGCCATGGATATTTGCCGCCAAAAGGTGCCGCCTGAAACAGAAAAGGACGGCCGCCGTGTCAGCTGCTTTTTAAGGGGTGGTGAGTATGCAGAATAACATTGTTTGCAGTGTAGAAAATCTCAAGGTTTATTTTCCCGTCAGGGCGGGGCTGACCCAGCGGGTTGTGGGACAGATTAAGGCGGTGGACGATGTGTCGCTGGCCATCCGCGGAGGTGAGACACTGGGGCTGGTCGGTGAGTCAGGCTGCGGAAAAACAAAGATCGGCCGCGCCATCGTCCGGCTCAACGAGCCTACTTCGGGGAAAATTGTGTACAATGGTCAGAATATTCTCGAACTGAAAGGGGACCAGTTGCGAGACCTGCGTCGCAAGCTGCAGATTGTGTTTCAGGACCCGTACTCGTCGCTGAATCCCCGGCAGACTGTACGGAGAATGCTCAGCGAGGTTTTAACTGTCCAGATGGGCATGGACCAGAAGCAGGCGCTTGAGCGCGCAGGCGAGCTTTTGGATCAGGTTGGGCTGTCGCCGGCCTATGCGCCGCGGTATCCGCACGAGTTTTCAGGAGGACAGCGCCAGCGGGTTGCCATAGCGCGCGCCATTGCCCTGCAGCCGGAGTTTCTGGTGTGTGATGAGGCAGTGTCTGCGCTGGACGTATCTATTCAGTCGCAGATTATCAATCTGCTGATGGACCTGAAGGAGCGCTATACCGACATGACCTATCTGTTTATCTCGCACGCGCTCAATGTCGTTGAACATATTTCGGACCGTGTTGCCGTGATGTACCTAGGCCGTGTCGTTGAGCTCAGTGAGACCGAAGAATTGTTTGGTCATGCGGCTCATCCCTATACGCAGGCGCTTTTGTCGGCTATTCCGATGCTGGCGGGACGTGAAGAGCGCGAGCGTATTGTCCTCAAGGGAGAAGTGCCTTCAGCCGGCAATGTTCCGCCGGGCTGCCGTTTTCACACCCGTTGCCCTCATGCGACCGAACGTTGCCGCGCGGAGGAACCACAGATGCGTGAATGTGCACCGGGTCATTTCGCCGCCTGTCATCTGCTGGAGTGACAAAAGTTGGATGCTTTCGAAGGACAGAGCTCGGTCAGCGTGCGGATGGAGATCGCAGCTTGCATCAGGCTGAGCATCGAATATTCTGCATTAGGCCGCAAATATTCATCATTCGGCCCGTTCAGCAACCAGAGAGTTGCCGATTGACAGACTGATTAAAAATACACATATATGCATAACCCCCCCGGAAGGTCGAGCTTTCCGGGGGGTTATTTTTATGGTAGAATATGCAGAGATTTCTTGACAAAGCAATGACGAATAATGACCAAAAAGGGGCGGAAAAGGTTGAAAATCCTCGGTTTTTGGAGAATGGACAATGTCCAATTCAAAAAAACAGGAGGAGAAAA
>DVMR01000078.1 GCA_018714845.1 Candidatus Ventrousia excrementavium | reverse complement strand
TTCACAATATTGCGTAAGGAAGCAGATTGAAAATCTTTTTCAAGAAATTCCTGCATAGCTGCCGAATGGATTAAGCGTAAAGTCGTTGTCTCTGCTTCGCCCATGCACATCTATCCTTTCATATAACGCTGCTATATAACGCTGTTATATTATAGTCCTTGCGCAGAGGTTTGTCAAGCGGAAACCCAGGATTCATTTTTCAAAAATCTCTCTCGTTGCTTTGGCAAAATCGAAAGTGCAGTGTTGTATATAGTGAGGGGAAAAACGCAACAAAAGCCGCCTTTCAAACGGGATAAGGAATGGAAGATCAACGAAAAATCAAAGACGGTCAAATCGTTGTAAAAAAATCCGCTGTATCAAGAATTGCCGACGCACGAAATTACCATACAATCCGGCAGAACACTTTATCGTTTTGCGGGAAGTTATGACGGAAAACGAAGCCTTCCTCATAAAGTTTTGCGGCTCATAGAACAGTCGCCTCATTGATGAAGAAAACAGGGAGCGTTAAAATGAGTATAAGCAATCCTGTAATGGCAGACTGCCCGCCGATGAAAGGAGCAGAAAGTATGTTAAGGCAGTCTGGCAAAATCACCGCCCGCTATTGCCGCTTCTCCCGCGACGACGAATTACAGGGCGACAGCAACAGCATTGTTAATCAAAAGGCGATTTGTCAAGGGGTTATTCCCGAAAAAGAACACTTTTTGATTAACCTTCTCTTGGTTGCCGCAAAGCACTGAAACTGGCGTAGGCAGGGCGTAGCCGATCCCCTTGAACGCTTCCAGTTTTGGTGTTGCCAGCAGAGTGAATGCTCGCTGGAGTGTCGCCCTTGAAGAATGCACGACTGCCGCAGGCAGTACCCACCGCCCGCAGGGTGGTGAGTAAGTGCGCTCTTAGTGCAATTACACTAAGGGATAGGGAGAGCTTGAGGCGGTTTTCTTTGTGTGCTATAATTATTTAATTATTTTAGCGGAGCGATAAATACAGAATTTGACGGGGATGTGAGACCAATGTTAGATAGAAGAATCCCGTTTTATAACACTATTTTGAGATGCGACTATTACAAGTATAAGAATGTAGCGTTGCCAAAAGGATTCTCTATTGTGAATTATGAAAGTGGATATGAGAGAGCGTGGGCGGAATTGGAGTACGCCATTGGAGATTTTGAGTCTTTGGAAGAGGCAGAAAATTATTTTATAAGAACTGCGGAAAAAGCTGTTGCGATTGAACGGAGAAATTAGCGAACAGGAAGAACAGACAGAAAACATTGACAGGTTTATCGGCAAAGTAAGGAAGTATCTGGATTTAGACGAATTAACGCCCGCTATCTTAAACGATATGGTAAAGACGGATATGTTCACGCGCCGGACAAGTCAAAGGGTTATCGGGAACAGCAGATTGACATTTCCTATGACCTTGTGGGAATACTTCCAGCGTCTTTACTGAATGACCTGCAAAACGGCGAAACAGCATAGCCGAAGCTATGCCGTTTTCCGAAAACAATCTTATGCTGTTTTATGAGGGCTGCCCGCGGGGCGGCCTTTTTTATCTGCATGTTTGGGTGCGTGGGCGAATAAGCTTACAGAGAAAGTTCTTTGCGGCAGTTTTCACAGACACAACGGTCTTTGAAAACACTGACTTTTTTGGTACTGCCGCAAAAGATACATTCTTGTTCGTATTTTCTCAGAATGATGGAATTGCCGTCTACAAAAATTTCCATGGAATCACGCGGTTCTATGTGCATGGTATGACGCATTTCTATCGGCAAGACAATACGGCCCAGTTCATCGATCTTTCTGACGATCCCTGTTGATTTCATGCTTGCTCCTCCTTAGAACAATCTGTTAAAAATGGCGGATGCAGATACAAAATCATTTTACCTTTTCTGTAATATTTTGTCAATCCCTGTCAGACGAAAAACAAAGAATAAAACAGAAGCGCACAGGAGGCGAGGAACATGCTGATGTCCAGAGTGCTGGCAGTGCTGTTGCTGCTTGCCGTTGTATTTGGAGCCATGACCGGGCGCATGGCAGATGTGGCGTTGGCCGCCGTTTCGGGAACACAGCAGGCGGTTGAGCTCATTTTATCCATTGTCGGGACCATCTGTCTGTGGTCAGCGCTGATGGAGGTCATGAACCGCTCGGGGCTGGCGGCAAAGGTAGCCAGGGCGCTGCGACCGATCATTGTTCTGCTGTTTGGCAAATACGGACGCGACGAGCAGGCGGCAGAGGCCATTTCGCAGAATATGGCAGCCAATCTGCTGGGGCTGGGGTCGGCGGCGACACCGGCCGGACTGCGGGCGGCAAAGCGCCTTGACGAGCTTGCCCGTCGGGACGGCGTACCGCCAGACAGCGTTCTGCTGCTCATTGTCATCAACACAGCGTCAGTCCAGCTGCTGCCGACGACAGTTGCTGCGGTTCGCGCCACTTACGGCAGTCAAAATCCGTATGATATTCTGCCCGCTGTGTGGGTAGCCAGCATTATTTCGGTGGCGGTTGGAATCTTTCTGGCCAAGACATTCAAAAGGGTCTGGAGGGACAAATGACCAACTATATTGTACCAGTGCTCATTTTTTTCATTCTGGCCCACGGCGTCGCGACAGGAACCAATATTTACAGCGCTCTGCTTGACGGCGCAAAACAGGGCCTGCTCGTCGCGCGGGACATTTTTCCTGCGGTGCTGATTATGCTGACCGTCATCGCCATGGTGCGTGCCTCGGGGGCCATTGACCTGATTTCAAACTCGCTGGCGCCCGTGCTTGCGCCGCTCGGCGTGCCGGCCGAATGCCTGCCCCTGGCGCTGCTGCGGCCCTTTTCAGGCAGCGGGGCTCTATCGGTGGGCAGCGAGGTCATCGCACAGACCGGACCGGACAGCACGGCAGGGCGCATTGCCGCCGTCATGCTGGGCTCGAGCGAGACCAGCTTTTACACCATTGCTGTCTATTCGGCTTATATCAAAATGAAAAACACCCGCTACATTGTTCCGGCGGCGCTGGGAGCCGATGTCGCGGCCTTTGTGGCCTCGGCGACCGCTGTGCGGCTGCTCATGGGCTAAGCGTCCCGGCCGTACAGGCGCAGCGCTTTCTGGTACAGGGCGTTTTTCGATATCCCATAGCGGGATGCGACCTGACGGACCGCAGCCATCAACCCGCAGTGCTCGGCAGTCAGAATACCGCCGACCTCGGCGAGCAGCGATTCGTCGTCGGGCACGCCTGCGTCCTGCGGCATCTGGGCGCCCGCAACGACGAGCACAAACTCGCCCTTGGGGGGCGTTTCAGCGTATTTTTGAACGGCCTGTGACAGCGTGGTGCGCACAACCTCTTCATGCAGCTTGGTAATCTCGCGGCACAGCGCGACAGGGCGGTCGCCCAGCACTTCAAGCAGGTCTTCAAGGGTGCGCAGGAGCTTGTGAGGCGCCTCGTAAAACACCATCGTGCGCTTTTCATCCTGCAGCTGGCTGAGGTGCTCGCGGCGGCTTTTTTTGCTTGTAGACAAAAATCCTTCAAAGGTAAAGCGGCCGCAGTCCATGCCTGAGATGGACAGGGCGGCGACAGCCGCACAGCATCCGGGGACGGATACCACTTCGATACCGCGCTCGGCGCAGATGGCGACAAGATCGGTGCCCGGGTCGGAAACGGCCGGCGTGCCGGCGTCAGTGATGAGCGCACAGCTCTCGCCCGCTTCCATGCGGCGGGCCAGAAGCTCGCCCTTTTGCCGGCGGTTGTGCTCAAAATAGCTGACCTGCGGCTTTTTGATGCCAAAGTGATTGAGCAGCTTGACGCCCACGCGGGTGTCCTCGGCCGCGATAAAGTCGACTGTGCGCAGCGTTTCCAGCGCGCGCGGAGAGAGGTCCCCCAGGTTGCCGATGGGGGTCGATACAACATAGAGCTTACCGGGCATCGTCACTTCTCCTAACGGTAGATTTCAAGGATTTCAGGGGTGTAAGCCCCGTCGGCGTCCCGCATGAACAAAGGGGGGAGGACAGCGAGCGACGGCCCGCCGCCCTTGCGCGCTTCGACCAGCGCCAGGCTGGCTTCGCGATTGGGCTGATGGTGGACAAGCTGCAGGCGCTTGGGCTCGAGCCGGTGCGAACACAAGGCGGCAAACAGCGCGGACAGCCTGTCGGGGCGGTAACACAAAAAGAAGCGGCCGCCCCAGCGCAACGCACGGTCAGCGGCAGAGCACAGCTCGTCGGGCGAGCAGCCGCGGTCACAGCGCGCATCAGCCAGCGTATCGGTGCGCGCAACGGCGCCCCGTCCGGGGTCAAAGTACGGCGGATTGGACAGGCAGAGGTCATACTGCCCCAGCATTTCGTGCGGCAGTGCGCGCAGGTCTGCGCACATCACGCGTCCGCGCTCGTCAAAGCCCGCACGCCGGTAGTTTGCACACGCCTGCGCGGCAGCCTGGGTGTTCAGCTCGACGCCGTCCACGCATACATCCGGGCAACGCGCCATCAGCATCAGCCCCAGCACACCCTGGCCGGCGCCCAGATCGAGGGCGCGCTCCCGCGGTTTTAAGCGGACAAAGCTGGCCAGCAATACCGAATCCTGCGTCAGCGGAAAAAGATCGTCGCGCTGTGTCATGTCAATGCCGCCCGGCAGCGGGATGACCTGCTCCATGGGATGCCTCCTTCAAAGCGAATACAAGTATTATAGCATAATCGGCCCGCGCGTGCAAAAAATAAGCAGCAAACCAGGAAAAGGGAGAATCGGTTATGCGGAAAACAGAACGGGCCGCGGCACACGTTTTCGCGCTGCTCACCGTATGTATCATCACGGCGATGCTGGTCGGACATTTCGGCGAGGCGTCTGCCGCTGTTTATCGACAGGGCTCGAGTGGGCAGACGGTGCGCACCATTCAGCAGAAGCTGAAAAACTGGGGCTATTATGACGGTGAGGTCGACGGCATTTTCGGTAGCGCCACAACAGCGGCGGTCAAGTACTTTCAGCGCTCCAACGGCCTGACGGCAGACGGCATCGTCGGTCCGGCCACGCTCGAGGCGCTGGGGATGCAGAGCTCGTCGGGCTCGTCCGGTGCAACGGCGGGGCGCGACAACGATTTGTACCTGCTGGCGCGCATGATTTCGGCCGAGGCGCGCGGCGAGCCGTATACTGGCCAGGTCGCCGTCGGCGCCGTCATTTTGAACCGGGTTGACCACCCGTCCTTTCCCAATACCATTGCCGGCGTGATTTACCAGCCCGGGGCTTTTTCAGCGCTGTATGACGGGCAGTATGACCAGCCCATCGCCGACAGCGCCCGGCGGGCCGCGCAGGACGCGCTCAACGGCTGGGATCCGACAGGCGGGGCCATCTACTATTATAACCCTGCCAAAACGACAAACAGCTGGATTTGGTCCCGGCCGGTCATCGCGACCATCGGCAACCATGTCTT